>JBFOLZ010000077.1:0-4926 GCA_040830445.1 Puniceicoccaceae bacterium | reverse complement strand
CCTTGTAGGTGAGAAACACCGGTCCGGCATTGGCATTCATTTCCGAGGTGAGGCGGGTTCGGTCGTTTTCCTTGGCGACCCGGGTCTTCTCGTGTTTCTTGATCAGGTCTTGCGCGTAGTCATCGGTGTGCGAAAGGGCGACAATGCCCTGCTGGACATGCTCCCCCCATTGCTGCTGGTAGACGTACATCGTTGGGGCGTCTTCACGCACGAGGTGGCCCTGGCTCTGCAGGTTCTGGAAATTCTCCACGGCCCGTGCATAGACGGGATCCGAATAGGGATCCGTGCCCTCCGGGAAATCAATCTCCGCCCGCACGACATGCAGGAAGCTCAACGGATTCCCCCCGGCCAGTTGCCGGGCTTCTTCCGTACTGACCACATCATAGGGCAGCGAGACCACGTTATTGACGGATTCCTGCGAGGGCCGCAGGCCTTGGAACGATCGGATGCGCATGCCGCAAGAAAGAGCACGAAGGCGCCCGGCGGGGCAAGCTTGATTTAATGGATTTACTGGCCTTTTGGCCTGTATCTGCGCTACCGGCGGGAGATTTATACCGGCGGCCCTTCAGGCCGCCATAGGTGGGGGGCGGCCCGTAAACCCAGGCCGTCGGTCCGGTCGCTTCGCTCCCGGACCTCAGGCCTGGGCTTGGATACCAATGGCCCGTTGGGCCATTGCCGCCAGATGCTTTCCACTGTAGGCGGCCATTTGCTGAATACTGCCCCCAACCCTATGTAGCCCGTTGGTAAATTCCATAAGGCTCAAAAGAAGCGGCACGTGGATGAATACTGTCCTATCGGAAGCGGCCCGTGGATGAATACTGTCCCAAACGCAGGCGGCCCAACGGGCCGCCGGCAACCAAGCCCAGGGTTGAGCCCCGACGCAGTCGGGGGGAAACCCTGGGAAACGGGCATTTAAATATGCGTCGCGCCCTGTAGGGGCGCGGGTAATTTACCGCCTCACCTTCGCCACCAGAAGCACGGCAAGAAGCGCCACCCCACAGGCCTGCTGGAAGAGATTCACGCCCGTTTCATGATGATGCATCGCTTCACTTACAAGGATCGAGAGCCCCGAAAAATCCATCAGGATGGCCACTCCCCAGCAGGTCACGATGATCGAGAGGATATACCCCAGCGTCGCTTTCCCACCAATGATTTTCACGAGTGAGGTAACGGTCGCTGTGTTGGAGGCCGGACCGGCAATGAGGAAAATGAGGACTGCTCCCGGACTCATGCCGGCCTGCAGGAAACTGAAGGCCATCGGGATGGAGCCGGTGGAACAGACATAAAGCGGCAGGGAAATAAGCGTCATGGCCACATACAGGCCGAAGCGCCCGCCTGGAAGGTCAGAGAAGAAATCGGCCGGGACAAGCGAGGCAATGGCTCCGGCGATGAGCAGTCCAATCACCAGTGCCCAGAAGAGGTCCCGGGGCAATGTCACCAGGCCGAATTTGAGGCCCGGTCGTAGGTCGTAAGTCGTAGGTCGTAGGTCAGCAACGGTTTCCGCTTCATGGCAACAACTGCTCTTCTTGGAGCCTTCCTCGTGGCAGCAGCTTTTCTCATTGGTTTCCTCTGAACAGCAGGAGGAATCCTCAACTTCTGAGGAACAACAACACGAATCACCCACATCACCCGACACTTGACCTTCGACCTTCGACCTATGACCTGACTCCAGCCACTCAACAACGAGCCCGGCTACAATCCCGTTGACAAAGGCGATAGCGACCCGGACAGCGGTGAAGACCCAGCCAAGCATGCCAACGGTGGCGGCAATGGAATCGACCCCCGTTTGCGGGGTGGAGGCGGTAAAGGCAGCAACGGCTCCCCGCTGGCCACCCTGACGACGAATACCGGCGGCCACAGGAATGACCCCGCATGAACAGAGGGGCAGGGGAATGCCAATGACAACCGACTTCAGGATCTGCTTGAGTCCCTTCTGCCCGAGATGCCGCTTGACCCAGTCCTCGCTGAAGAAGACACGCAGAAGTCCGGCTATAATGAACCCGAGGAGAAGGTAGGGGGCCATCTCAGCTGTCAGCCACCAGGTCTCCACGAGAAAGTTCAACAGGATTGAGGGGAAGTCCACTATACGGGAAAAGATGCTTCCAAATCGACCGGGGTCAAGTTGGGTAACTGCAATAGGTGCTCCAGATCGGCGCTCAGGAGCAACTCGAAGTCATGGGGATGGAGGCCGATGCGGAGGACGCTACCGGAACGACGGGCACGGCTGATGTTCCAGCCGTTCCACGCCTTGACGGCAACCTTCCGCCACCAGGTATCCACCTCGTACCCAACCATGGGCGATGCATGCAATCGTCCCGCCTGGGTATCGATAATTCCCTTCAGGACCTCTATATACCGGGGGAACGGATCATCCGTGGTAATCGGAGGTGGATCCCCCAGCGCCCATGCGGGCGGGACGTAGAGGATAGGGACAGGTAATTTATTTTCAACAAACCACCCCATTGAACGGGAGATGAATCCAGGAATCTCCTCCGGGTCGAGGGCAAGGTGTTCGGCGACGTTGCGGGAGATAAGGGCGGAATGGAGTCGGTGGTAGAGGGTTCTCGGCTGCGTTTCGTGCACCCATCCATGGGCGGCAAGGGTATGGCCCTCCTCAACCCGCTGGCGCAGCCACTCCACCTGCGACTCCTGCCAGTCCCGGCCCGGAACGACCAGCAAGGTGATTGGCGGCAGACCGAAGATCTTCAAGCGCTGCAGGACACCATCCACCTGCGGGAGGGTTTCCGGCATGACGTCATGGATCGAGACCAGCGCCTTGATGCCGGTCTCATTCATCCCTTGGCTTGGCATACTTGCGAACAAACTTAACCCACTGGTCGATTGTCTTGTCGTTCATTAAAAGGGCCGATTTGCGGGCATTTTCGGCTTTTAAGGCCCATTCAGAGGCTGGTAGGGAACGTAACTCGTTGAATACCTGAATGATACTCTGGTCCGACCCCAGGACAAAGAGGGCTTCACTGAGTTCTTTCCATTCATGAATGCCGGCTGCGGCGGAGACGAGGGCGGGCCGGCCCCGGGCCATTGCCTCGAGGGCAACGGTACCGAAGGTCTCGGCGTGGGAGGGCAGGATGAGGAGGTCGGACTGGTCGATCTCGGCGAGGAGCCCTTCGCGGGTGAGCCAGCCGGTGAGGCGGAGGTTGGGGAGGGAGGCGGCGGCCTTTTCCATCTCCTTGCGCAAGGGACCTTCCCCGACCATGACGAAATCGATATCCGGGAAAGCGCTGGCGGCCTCAAGGACGACGGGGAGGTTTTTTTCCGGGGCCAGCCGGCCGGCAAAGATGACCCGCTTGAGCTCACCCCGAGGGGGGACGATGGGGGTCTTGAGGAAGGGGCTGGCGAGGGGGGTGCCCATGAGGTCCTGATGCTTCGCCCCCAGCCGTTGCACGGTCGGGATGAGGCCCTCGTTGTTGATGAGGACCGACTCACTGCGCTTGATGAGGATCTTGTTGATGAGCTCCAGGTACCAGTTGCAGAAGCGGAAAAAGAGGGTGTCCCCGTACATCTGGACAAGGCCCTCGAAGTGAGTATGGAAAGCGGTCAGGAAGCCGGTCTTCTTGCGCTTGGCGAGCCAGAGGCCGACCATCCCGAAGGGGCCGGGCGTAACCGCGATGCAAAGGTGTGGTTTGAAGGCCTTGAACTCGCGGTTGATGCGGAAGATGTTCGGCGTGAGGATTTTCTGAGTTTTATCGCCGGGCAGGGGCATGGCCAGCCAGAGAAGCCGCTTCTTGACCAGCGGCTGGAACACCTGCACTCCCCCGATGCGCGGGCCGAGTTGTTCGGAGAGATCGCTGTAATAGGCCCCGGCCCCGTTGCGCTCGGGAAAGGAGTCGGAGAAAATGGCCAGCCGGAGCTGTTCAGCTTCGTTTTTTTGGGCGTTTGAAGTCATCACGTGTCATGCAGGGATGGGCGAGTATTTCCTCATAAATGTGCCGCACCAGCGAGTTGAATTCGTCAGGACCGGTTTTGGCTGTCAATGGTGAATGCTGGTGAGTGCTTTCGGTTTCCCCGGATTCTTTCGCTGCCTCGGCGATGGCCTTGCGGAGGGCATTGCTGGGCGGGACACAGACCTGCCGCAGTGACTGCTCGAGGACTGCTGCCGTATCCTCCCGGAGACGGGTCTGGTCGATGATGGCCAGGCGGTCGACGAGGAAACTCTGCTTTTCATCGAGCAGGATGCGGTAGATATGGGCGAAAACCGTTTGAAACTCCAATGAATAGGTATCCGCAGCCCGGGTGGTGGCGAAAAACTTCAGTCCGCTGCGGATGGAACTCAACTGTGAAGCGAGGGAGGAGCGGGGTTCCCGGATGCAGAAGAGGTAGCGGGCATCGGGAAAGGCAAAGCGCAGGTCAGGCAGCCAGGAGCCAAAGGCGGCGTTCTTGCTCAGCAGGCGACGACCGGGTGGGGCGCAATAGAGGTGCTTTTGCAGGCAGCGCTTGTAGAAGTTGACAAGGATTTCCCGCTGCTCATCGGGTAGTTCCTGGAACCGTCCAAGTTGCCAGAGGCTACGGCTGGCGGGAAGGGCTAGGACAAGAATAAAACAGCCACCCGCCGGCAAAAGGCTCAGGTAGTCCTCCTCGGGGGCATGCAGGCCCACTTCGTGGATATGCGAGAAGCCGCCCGTCACCCGGGCCGTCAAGGCATCCATAAGCCGGTGCAGGGGCGAGCCGACTTTCCGGTCCAGCCGGGAGAGCAGCCGGACCAGTTTGCGCCCGGTTATGGAGGGGGCAATGAGGGCCTCCCAGGTCTCCATGGTAGTGAACTGTTCCCTGTCGGCAGAGATCGCCCGGTGCACAAAAGTGGTCCCGCTGCGGGGAACGCCAATGACAAAGAGCGGCTCCTTGATTTCCACTTCCCGGTAGGAGCGGAAGATGAGCTCATCAAGAAGAAATCCTAGCCAGTGGATG
>JBFOLZ010000076.1:0-2943 GCA_040830445.1 Puniceicoccaceae bacterium | reverse complement strand
CTATCTCAAGGATGTCCTCTCGCGGCTCCCACGCATGACCAATCAGGACGACATCGCCTCCCTCGCTCCGGTCAACTGGAAGCCACTCGCTTGACCAGTCGATTGGTTATCATCCGACTAGGCAAATAGAGTCCCTTCGACTCTCAATGGTTACCAACTCACTAGTCACGTAACTCTGTCAAGGAGGTCACTGACCGGACGCTTACGAATGGTATAACTTCCAGTCCAATCCGCGTGCGTCAGTAAACGTCCTGCTGACCCTGGACGAATCCACCTATTCCGGTGGTAGCATGGGCGATGACCATCCAATCGCCTGGTACCACGAATTTGACGGGGGCCGTTCCTGGTACACCGGGGGAGGGCACACCTCCGCAAGCTATCAGGAAGAGGACTTCGCGAAGCACATCCGCGGAGGCTTGCTCTATGCAGCCTTCGGCCTGCCACCGGATGTGGTCATTGAGGAGTTGCAACCCCAGGCCGGTATGGTGACACTGCGCGTTTCCGCTTCGGCAAATCGCCAGGTTGACATCTTCCGGTCGCCCGATTTGAGCAATTGGTCTTACCTCGAGACGCTCGATTTTGATGCCGAGGGCAATGCGCTGGAAGTGCAAACGGAATGGTCGCCCGATTCACCCGGCTATTTCCGGGCTGAACAGGGCCCGACCCCAGCGCCCCTCAATCCCCCATCTGGAGGCGGATAAAGGCCGGCTGGCCGAGGTCGCCGAAGTCGTATTGGATGGTTTCGCGATCGCCATCGACGGAGAGCTGGAGAGGCGGGTTGGCCTCAAGGGTTGTCCAGTCGGCCAGATTTGAGCTGAACCAGAGGATGGTGGGCAACTGGCTGGCGGCCTGGCGGCGGACCAAGGTGAGGCCCAGGCTTCCCGGTTCGATTTCAAGCGTGAAGGAAATTGAATCGGCCACAGCCGGATCCAGCCCGAAGTAATATTCGGCGAGGAGCGGGTTCCCGTCATCATCGCCATCATACTGCGGATCGGCCTGCGGGGTGCCGAGAACGTTGTTGCCGAAGGTGGCGATGAGCCAGTCGGTAAAGCCGCCGTCACCGGCGATGAGCAGGATGGTTTCACCAGTGGTCGGGACCGGGGTCGCGCCGTCCCAGCTGGCTGCTCCGGCAAGGGTCACCTCACCAAGGCCCGGGATACTGATGCGGTAGGAGAGGTCGCGGGCGAGAACATCGGTGTAAGGACCCCACTTGACCTTGTTGGTATAGGGATCGTAGCTCCCCCCATGGGAAATCTCGAGTGGTGTCACGGTGCTGGGCAGCTGTTCCTCAACGGCCCAGGCGACCACTCCCTGATCCGGACGGGCCTGGAGGATAATCGGTTCCTCCGCATTGGCGGGAAGGATACGCTCCAAGGGGGAGGCGGCCAAGAGGGGGGATTGTCCAGCCAGTAGTGAAACAGTCAGCACACAGAGGAACTTTGCCCTCAGGGAGATGCAGCCAAGACTGGCAAGCGGACTGGTTTCAAGGTATTTCATCAGAATCCAAATCCACTGGTGTTGACAAAGCCGATGACGAAAAGGGTGGAGGTTTCATCCCCGGAGACGCCAACATTGGAGGAATTGGCATTGACGTTGAGGGACTCGCCACCGGTCGTGCTGAGTGAGATGAAACTAGTGCTGGGGTCCGTGACAAAGATGATGTATCCGTCCGGGGACAGCTCGGGGGGAGGCGGATCTCCCGGGAAGGACCAGGGCAGGGTGGAGACAACAATTCCCGATGGCTCGTAGGGGAAGGCGAAGGTTCCGTCGAGTTGGACCACAATCAACGTACGCTTGAATTCGGCCCAGTTGCCCAGTTTGTCGACAACCCGAAGAGTGACCGTCAGCCGCTCGAGATCCCGGGCGAAGCGGTAAATAATGGTTTCGCCGGTTCCCTGGAATCCGTCGCTGAACGTCCAGTTGTACTGGACGATTTCATTGTCGATGTTGCCGACGACCCCCGCGCTGGAGGAACCGGCGTCGAATTTCATCTCGATGTTGGCGCCATTCTTGCCGCCGGGGAGGTCGATGAAGTTCTCCTCCTGGGTGATTTCCACTTCTCCGAAGTCGGCGTAGACTTCGTATTCAGTCACCCCGGAGGGAGTACTGGCCGTGTAGGTGCGCCTGGCTTCCGAGTCGTCGATGAGGGCGGCGACCGCATCCGGGTCCACTGGGGTGAAAATGCCTGCCCCGGTAAAGGTTCCGGTTGCCCAGCCCACCGGGCTGCCGTTCGCCGGCGGATCGAGGCTGGTATACTCAACAAAAACATCCGAGTAGATGGCTCCATGGTCCTCAATGAGGAAGCCTGCCAAGAGGGATTTTGTGGTGGTGTTCAGGGACGGTAACTGTGACGGCTCAAAGTAGAATCCCGAGGTGAGGTTACAGCCTATCTTGATTTCCTGTTCGAGTACCTCGTCACCATCGTCGGCCTTGACGGTGGCCCGGATGATATCCGTGCCAGCGGCCCCGGCGGTGTAGGTGGCGGTGGAGCCGTTGGGCTCAATAGTGCCGGAGCCAATGACTTCCCATGTCACAGGAGGTACTTCGCCAAACTTCAGGTCCAGGACCTCGAAGACCTTTTCGTCGCTTGGATTGAGGCAGCCCACGCTCGGGGAAAGGAGGTATTCGGTCACATAGGGCGTGAGGATGGCCTCGGCATTGCGCTCGACCCCGTTGCGCAGGCATTCGCTGGCGAGGCTTTTCGCGGTAATGGTGATGGGTCCTTCCGGCATCTGCTCCTTGGGTGGTGCTGTCCAGGTAATGGTGTGCACTCCCGTGACCGGGTTGTAGTTTGGATTGCTGAAGGTCCCGTGCGACTTTTCAAAGGTCAGGTTCAGGTCCTTGGCATCGGTGACAGTGGCGGTGAAATCGATTTCCCGGTCGGGGCCCACATTGCCGCCATTGGGGCCGGTGGGGGCTTTTTTTGGCTTGACCCCCTAAATT
>JBFOLZ010000075.1:0-28673 GCA_040830445.1 Puniceicoccaceae bacterium | reverse complement strand
TCCTCCGCCCTACGGGCTCCGGATGGCTGACCCCGGGCTTTGCGATATCGGGCCTCCGGCCCGTGTGGGCGATGCCAATGCCCATCGGTACGATACCGTTCCTCCGGCCCGTGTGGGCGATGACAATCCGCATCGGCGGGATACCGTTCCTCCGGCCCGGGTGGGCGATGACAATCCGCATCGGCGGGATACCGTTCCTCCGGCCCGGGTGGGCGATGACAAATCCTCAAGCTTCCGGCCGGGGGAAGAGGATGGTCTTGCCGCCGAGGACCTGTCCATCGAGGCGGTTGGACCAGTCGAGCTGACCTTCCCAGCGCTCGATGCTTTCCTGGCCGAGGAGGCCGCTGATTTTGTCGGAAATATCCGGCATGACGGGCTGGAGGAAGGCATTGGCGAGCCGGAGTCCCTCGGCGAGGTTGGCCAGGGTAGTGGCCAGCAGGGCCTTGTCGGCGGCCTCCTCCGACTTGGCCAGCTTCCACGGGGCGCGGATTTCGGCGTAGCGGTTGAGGCTGGTGATGAAGGCAAATGTCTTTTCGAGGGCGAGGTGGAACTGGAACTGGTCAAAGGCCTGCAGGACTTCCTCGCGGGTCTTGTCCCAACCGGCCTTCAGTTCCTTCTCCGGGTCCTCCTCGACGGTTGCCGGCTGCAGGCCATCGGGGAAGTTCCGCCCGGCCATGTTGAGGAGCCGGCTGACGAGGTTACCGAGGTTGTTGGCGAGGTCGG
Source organism: Puniceicoccaceae bacterium (assembly GCA_040830445.1). Lineage (GTDB taxonomy): Bacteria > Verrucomicrobiota > Verrucomicrobiia > Opitutales > Oceanipulchritudinaceae > Oceanipulchritudo. The sequence continues at coordinate 27,950 of JBFOLZ010000075.1, read as the reverse complement.
CGTTGTAGCGGCCGAGGAACAGTTCCAGCGTGAAGTCGCTGTCTTGGCCGACGCTCATTTCGCGGGTCAGGAAGTAGCGCAGGGCATCGGCGCCATAGGTCTCGGCAAACTCCACCGGATCGATCTTGAGCCCGGTACTCTTGGACATCTTGGCCCCGCCGATGTGCCACCAGCCATGGACCAGGAGTGCCTTCGGCGGCTCCACCCCGATGGCCTTGAGCATGGCCGGCCAGTAGACCGAGTGCGGCGGCACGAGGATGTCCTTGCCGATGACATGGTAGTCGACCGGCCAGTACTTGTTGAAGTCCTCCGTCCCGTAACCGATGGCGGAGATGTAGTTGATGAGGGCGTCGAACCAGACGTAGGTGACATAGTCGGTATCGAAGGGCAGCTCGATGCCCCAGGAAAGGCGGGTCTTGGGCCGGGAAATACAGAGGTCATTAACGGGTTCCTTGAGGAACTCCAGCACCTGCTTCTGGCGGAAGGCCGGAACGACAAAGGCATTCTCCTTGAGGAAGCTGATGAGCCAGTCTTGGTAGGCACTCAGCTTGAAGAAGTAGTTCTCTTCCTGGATCTGGACCACCTCGCCGTAGATTTCCGGCCAGCTGCCATCCTCTTCCCGCTCCTTCTCAAGGACAAACTGTTCCTGGCGGACGGAATAGAATCCCTCGTAGCTGCCCTTGTAGATTTCCCCGCGATCATAGAGGTCCTGGAGGATCTTCTGGACGACATCCTTGTGCCGCTGCTCGGAGGTGCGGATGAAGTCGTTGTTGGAGATATTGAGATGCTGGCAGAGCTCGACGAAGAGCGGGCCGACCTCGCTGGTCAGCTCAAGGGGAGTCCGTCCCTGGGCCTCGGCGGTCTGGGTAACTTTCTGGCCATGCTCGTCAATACCGGTCAGGAAGTGCACTTCCTCCCCGGTGAGTCGCTTGTAGCGGGCAACCACATCGGTCAGCACCTTCTCGTAGGCATGCCCGAGATGGGGCGGACCGTTGGCGTAGTCAATGGCAGTGGTGATGTAGAACGTCTTCATGATATCCCTTGCGGAAAAAGCATTCAAATTTGCCTGCGACTCCGGTGGCGTCAATTTAATTGCCTGATTTAGGAAGATGGCAATGCTGTCGGTCATGTCGGAAAAGAAACAGGCAACATGGGGTGGACGGTTCTCGGAGGGACCCGCGGACCGGATGATCCGGTTCAGCGAATCGGTCTCCTTTGACCAGCGGCTGGCCCCTTACGACATCAGGGGCAGCCAGGCCCATGCCCGGATGCTGGCCCATGTCGGGCTGCTGGAGGAAGAGGAGTGTTCCGCCATTTGCGCCGGGCTGGATGCCATTGGCGAAACAATCGCCGCCGGGGAATTCACCTGGGACCCGCGCCTTGAGGATGTCCACATGAACATCGAGCAGGCCCTCACCCAGGCCGTTCCGGCCGCGGCCAAGCTCCATACCGCCCGCAGCCGCAACGACCAGGTGGCCACCGACATGCGCCTCTTTTTCCTCGATGCCGCCTGCCAGCTGGACGGTGCCCTGGTGGCGCTTCTGCAGGCACTCCTTTCCCAAGCCGCCGCCACCCAGGAGGTGGCCATTCCCGGCTATACCCACCTGCAGCGGGCGCAGCCGGTCTCCATGGCGCACCACCTGCTGGCCTACATGGAAATGCTCGGGCGTGACCGGGACCGGATCGCCGACTTCTGCCAGCGGGCCCGCATTTGCCCTCTCGGCGCCGGGGCCATCGCCGGGACCACGCTTCCCATTGACCGCGAGTTTGTCGCCCGCGAGCTGGGCTTTGTCGACGAGCAAGGCAATCCCCAGGTGACCCGCAACTCCATGGATGCGGTAGCCGACCGCGACCTCTTTATCGAGTTTGCCAACTGCTGCTCGCTGGTCGCGACCCACCTCTCCCGGATGGCCGAGGATATCATTCTCTGGAGCAGTAACGAGTTTGGCTTTGTCCGGCTGCCGGATGCCTACACCACCGGCTCCAGCCTCATGCCACAGAAGAAGAACCCGGATTCCCTGGAGCTCATCCGGGGCAAGGCGGCCCGCATCATGGGCCAGTCCCATACCCTGCTGACCCTCGTCAAGGGCCTCCCGCTGACCTACAACCGGGATCTCCAGGAAGACAAGCCGCCGGTCTTCGAGTCCCTCGACATGACCCTCGATTGCCTGCTGGTCATGGAAGGCACCCTTGCCGGGATGACGGTCAACAAGGAGACCTGCGAGGACGCCGTCGCGGATCCCCTGCTCCTGGCCACGGACCTTGTCGATTACCTTGTCCTCAAGGGCGTCCCTTTCCGCGATGCCCACCATGTCGTCGGTGAGCTGGTGGCCCTCTCGGAAAAAAGCGTCTGCCCGCTGGATGCCATTCCCCTCGATGAGGCCCAGAAGGTCTGCGACAAGATTGAACCCGACTGGACGGAGTGCTTTTCGGTCGGGAAGGCCCTTGCCGGGCGTGAGCGGACGGGGATGCCCGGACCCAGGCAGATAGAAATGGAATTGGACCGCTGGAAGGGGACCCTTCCGGGATAACACCGGTGCAGGAAGCGGGTTCAGCTGGCAAGGGCAACGGGGGAAGGAAAGGTCCCTCGCTGTCGCCCTACAGCAACCTGCTCAAGTTCAGCTTTTTCAACGCCACCACATGGATGATTGCCATGGGGACCCCGCTGGTCCTGCTGGCCAGCGAGCTGGGCGCCAGTTCCTTTGAGGTCGGCCTCATCTACTCCTTTGTCTTCCTCCTCCTGCCGGTCCAGATCATCGCCACCTCGACCCTCCCGAAACTGGGCTACAAGAAGCAGATCATGCTGGCCTGGATTGCCCGCGGGGCCTCCCTCATCATCCCCTTCCTCCTCGCCCTCCAGGCCCCGGACACGGCCCCGCGCTGGATGGTCCATGCCCTCATTCTCTCCGCCTTCCTCTTCGCCTTTTTCCGGACCTTCGGCAGTTGCGCCCTGCCTCCCCTCCTCTACGCCACCATGCCGGATTCCGTCCGCGGGCGCTACTTCAGTACCGACCAGGCCGTCGCCGCCACCGCCGGGATCCTCACCCTCCTCCTCCTCGCCGTCCTCTTCCGTATGGTCCCGGCCTTCACCGCCTTTGCCTGGCAATACGCCTACGCCCTCTTCGCGGTGATCATGACCCTCTTCTACATGGCCAGGGTCAAGGACCCTCCCAAGCCGGTCCAGACCAGCCTCAGGGAAATTGCCCTCGAAACCCCGAAAATCTCCCTCCAGCCCTCCCCCTTCCGCCAGTACCTGGTCTTCATGATCGCCTCCGCCCTCATGGGGACCGCCTTCGTCCCCCTCAAGGCCTATTACCTCAAGGTCGAAGCCGGCATCGGGACCGACCAGATCCTCCTCTATACTGCGATACAGTATTTCGGGGCGATCATGGGGACAATGCTGCTGCGGAAGCACATCGACGGCCTTGGGGTAAAGCCGATCTTCCGGATATCGCTGTTTCTGGGGGCGGTGGTGAGCATCTACTGGCTGTTGCTGGTGAGGGGGACGGTCCCGGGCATGGAGAAGCTGCTGATGGTGGCCTATTTCCTGTTTGGAATCTCGGCGAGCCAGTGGCTGACGGCGCACCTGAAGTACATGCCACGGGTCTGCAGTGAGAAGCGGCAGGCCCTGCACGTGTCGGTCCACGCGGCGATCGTGGGGATTGTCGGGGGAATCGCCCCGATCGTCTGGGGTTACCTGGTCAAGACACCGGGGACGCCCGGGGTGGACCGGGAGGTCTTCGCCATTTTCTTCATCGCGATGCTGTTCGTGCAGGTCCTCCTGTTCCTCTACATCCCGCACCTGACCTCGCAACACCGGGACCGGCCGCCGCTGCAAACGGGTTCCGGTCTCCTCCGCCCCTTCCGTTACCTTGGCGGGCTGATCAATATCATTCCGGAGAAACGGCGCTAATCCCCTTGGAGTGCTGCGGCATGCCGCAGCTTTATAAGGCGGCGACAAGTCGCCGCACTCCACGGGGCGTGCTACATATCCAGCTGCGGGCGGGCCGGGTCGGGCCAGTCGATATGGTAGAACTGGCCGCGCGGCTTATCGGTGCGCTCGTAGGTGTGGGCACCAAAGTAGTCCCGCTGGGCCTGGAGCAGGTTCTGCGGCAGGCGGGCGGTCCGGTAGCCATCGTAGTAGCTGAGGGCGCTGCTGAAGGTGGGAATGCTGATCCCGGCCTGGGCGGCGATCCCGATGACCTTGCGCCAGTTGGCCTGGGCCTTCTGGATGGTCTCGTTGAAGTAGGGATCGAGGAGCAGGTTGGCCAGCTCCGGATCGCGCTCATAGGCCTCCGTGATCTTCTGCAGGAAGACGGCGCGGATGATACAACCGCCGCGCCAGATCTGGGCAATCTCCCCGAAGTTCAACTTCCAGTCATATTCCTTCTGGGCTTCCCGCATGAGCTGGAATCCCTGGGCATAGGAACAGATCTTCGAGCAGTACAGGGCATCGTGGATGGCCGTGATGAACTCGGCCTTTTCCCCCTCGAAGGCATACCCTTCCGGGCCCTTGAGGATCGGCTCGGCCGCGACGCGCTCTTCCTTGACCGCACTGAGGAAGCGGGCAAAGACCGCCTCGGCGACGGTTGGGGCGGGCACGCCCATGTCCAGCGCGTTGACACTGGTCCACTTGCCGGTGCCCTTCTGGCCGGCCGTGTCGAGGACAATATCCACGAAGGGCTGGCCGGTTTCCGGGTCGGCCTGCTTGAGGATGTCGGCCGTGATTTCAATCAGGAAACTGTCCAGCATGCCGGCATTCCACTCCGTAAAGACCGCTCCCATCTCGGGCGCGCTCAGTCCAAGGACCCCCTTCATGAGGTCGTAGGACTCACAAATCATCTGCATGTCCCCATACTCGATCCCGTTGTGGACCATCTTGACGTAGTGACCGGCTCCGTTTTCGCCAATGTAGGCCGCACAGGGGACTCCCCCCTCGACCGGCTTGCCGGGCTCCGCCCCATCAAGGGGTCGACCGGTTTCCGCGTCGACTTTCGCCGCAATCGCTTCCCAGACGGGCTTCAAATGTTCCCATGCCTCGGCCGCGCCACCGGGCATCAGGCTGGGACCGAAACGGGCCCCTTCCTCACCACCGGAGACCCCGCTGCCAACAAAGCGCAGACCCTTCTCCGTCAGCTCCTTCTCCCGGCGGATCGTGTCCGTCCACTTGGCGTTGCCACCATCAATGATGATGTCGCCCTCCTCCATCAACGGGACCAGCCCCTCGATGACCTTGTCCGTGGCCCAGCCGGCCTGTACCAGAATGATCACCTTGCGCGGCCGCTTCAGCGACTGCACGAAGCCCTCCAGGGTCGCTTCGCCGACCAGCCCCCCGGGCGTATCCGGGTGCTTGGCCACGAATTCCTCCATCTTGCTCGTCGTCCGGTTGTAGACCGAAATCCGGAATCCATGGTCCGCGATGTTCAAGGCCAGGTTCTGGCCCATTACCGCCAAACCAATTAATCCGATTTCTGATAATCCTTCTTCACTCATGATGATGAAAGCTTAAAAGACTCCGCCCCCTCCCTGTCAACCCAACACGTGTTGGAAATTTAATCCCAGTCTCAGTCCCAGTCCCAATCTCAATCCACCGGCGCCAAGGGAAGGATTGGGATTGGGATTGAGATTGGGATGATCAGGCTTTCCACCAGTGGTAGGCGCGGCGGAAGAACCGGGCGATATCCTCGAAGATGAGGTAGACCATGGGGACGAGGAAGAGGGTAAGGAAGGTGGCGAAGGCGATGCCCCCGGCGAGGGAGACGGCCATGGGGATGAGGAACTGTGCCTGGCGGGACTTCTCGAGGAGGAGGGGGGTGAGGCCGCCAATGGTGGTGAGGGAGGTGAGGAGGATGGGCCGGAAGCGGACCACGCCGGCGGTGGAGACGGCCCGGAGGAGGGAGTAGCCCTCCTTGCGTCGCCGGTTGACATAATCGACGAGGACGAGGCTGTCGTTCACGACGACCCCGACGAGGGCGAGCATGCCGAGGATGGACATGATACTGAGCGTATCGCCGCGGAAAATATGGAAGAGAATGGCCCCGATGGTGCTGAAGGGGATGATCAGCATGATGATAAAGGGCTGGGCATAGGAGCGGAAGACAATGGCCAGCATGGCGTAGATCCCGAAGAGGACGAGGATGATGCCGAAGCGGAGACTCTCGAAGCTCTCGCGCTGTTCGCGGGCTTCCCCCTCGAGGGAGAAGGAGACTTCCGGATTCAGGGCGAGGAGGTCGGGAAGGAAATTCTCGACGAGGTCGGCCTTGACCTTCTCGACATCGCCCTTCCCTTCCTCGATATCGGCGGTGACATTGAGGGTGCGGTTGCGGTCGACGCGGCGGATATTGGGCAAGCTCTTGCCCATCTCGGCATTGGCCACCTCGGCAAAGGGGACCTCTTTGCCATCGGGGGTGCGGATGCGCATGTTCTCGAGGTTGCCGAGGCTGCGCCGTTCCTCCTCCGGATAGCGGACCATGACGCGGACATCATCGCGCCCACGCTGGATACGCTGGGCCTCAAGCCCGAAAAAGGCCTGGCGGACCTGCCGGGCGAGATCCTCGGAGGTCAGGCCGAGGTTGCGGGCGGCCGGCTTGAGGGTCAGCTTGAGCTCATCCTTGCCGGACTCGAAGGAGTCGAGGATATCAACCACCCCGGGATAGGTGGCAAGCTGGTCCTTGAGCTTCAGGGAAAGGGCATCGAGCTGCTTGAAATCGGGCCCGGAGAGCTGGATATCGATGGGGGCTCCCGCGCTGGAGCGGGAGAAGATGTAGCTGACTTCCCCACCGGGGACAAAGCCAACCTTCTTGCGCCATTCCCCTGAGACGGCAAAGGCGGAGACGGCGGGATTCCGGGTTTCGCCGGGTTCCAGCTCAAGAATGACTTCCCCGAGGTGGCTCTGACCACTGCCGCTTCTCCCGAAGCGACTCCCGAAGGGCTGGCCGCCGACCGTCATGAGGGTGTTGAGGATGGTCCCCTCGCCGTATTGCTGGTTGAACTGCCCGCGGGTCTTTTCCGCGGCGGCGGCAATCTGGCGGATGTAGCGCTCGGTGACTTCAACCGGCGTCCCGATGGGCATGTCGAGGCGGACGGTCACGGTGTCGCTTTCGATACGCGGGAAGAAAAAGAACTTCAGCCGGCCGGTGGAGAGAAACCCGATCATGACCATTAGGAGAACGACAAAGACGGCGGCTGTACTGTAGCGGTACTTGATGGCCCCGTGGAGGAGCGGGCGGTAGACCTTCTTGATCAGCAGCTCGAGTCCATCGGCAAAGATCCGCTGGAAGCGCTGGAGGGGATTGAGCTTTTCCCCCTTGCGGCCAAGGTGGGTCAGCAGGCTCATGTGCGAAGGGAGGACGAGCTTGGACTGGACGAGCGAAAACGCGAGGCAGGCAATGACCACGATGGCGATGACCGCGAAAAAGGCCCCGCGGCGGCCCGGGAGGAGCATCAGCGGGACAAAGGCAATCATCGTGGTGATGACCCCGAAGGTTACCGGGACGCTGACTTCATGGGTGCCCCGGATGGCGGCCTCAGTAGTGTCCCCGCCCTTGCGGAGATGGTTGAAGATATTCTCCCCGGTGACAATGGCATCGTCGACGACAATCCCCAGGACCATGATGAAGGCGAACATCGAGAGCAAATTGAGGGAGATGTCGAAGAGCGGCATCACCGCCAGCCCGCCGAGGAAACTGACCGGCACCCCGATGGCGACAAAGATGGCCACCGAGAAGCGGAGAAAGGCCGCCAGTATCAGGAAAACCAATACACCCCCCCAAAGGAGACTCGTGGTCAGGGTGTTGAGGCGGCCCTCGATGGTCTCCGACCAGTCGCTCCAGACGGTCAGGCTGACGCCCTCCGGCAGGGTCGCGGAAGAGCGTTCGATGTAGTCCTTGACGGTCTTGGCCAGCTCGATGACGCTCTGGTCGCCGACACGGAAGACGTCGACCATGACGGCGCGGTTGCCGTTGAACTCCGAGTACATCACGTTCTCGTCAAAGCCGTCGTTGACCTGGGCGATGTCGGCGAGGGTCAGGCGGGTCCCGTCGGCCTGGGTGACAACGACAATCTCCTCGAACTCCTCCTGGAACTGGGCCTCGGCATCGGTGCGCAGGAGGACATCGCCCCCGCGGGTACGGATGCGGCCGGCCGAGAGGTCGACGGAGGAGCGGCGGATGGCATTGGCGACATCGGCAAAGGTGAGCCCGTAGGCGCGGAGGGTATTTTCGGAAATCTCGATGGCCACTTCATAGGGCCGGGCGCCACGCAGCCCCACCTGGGTGACACCGGGGAGGTTGGTGATCTCGTCGCGGACACGTTCCCCGAGGCGCTTGAGGTCGCGTTCGGTCAGCGGGCCGGAAAGGACGATATTGAGGACGCGCTCGGACCGGGAGGGCTGCTCGATGATCGGCCGCTCGGCGTCCTCGGGGAAGGTACTGATGGAATCGACCCGGTTCTTGATATCGTCGAGCAGCTTGCGCGGCTCATAGCCCTTCTGGACTTCGGCGGTCACGGTGACCGAGCCCTCCGAGGCATTGGTAAAAATGCGGTCGATCCCCTGGAGGTCCTGGATGGCCTCCTCAATCCGGACCCCGATGGCCTCCTCCGACTCAGTCGGGGTCGAACCACGGTAGATGACCCGGACATTGACCACATCCGCCTCGACGCTGGGGAAGACCTCGAGGGTCAGGCGGTTGAAGGCGGAGAAAAACCCGATCACGCAAATGGCGGCCATGAGGAGATTGGCCGCGACCCGGTTCCGTGCGAAATAATCAATCATTCCCTGCCCCCTCCGGCTGGACGTGCATGCCGTCGATGGCCAGCGGGAGCTGGGTCAGGCAGGCAAGGGTCCCGGGCTGGATGCTTTCCTCGCGGAAGACGATGACCTCGTTGTCGGACCAGAGGGGCTCGACGGGGACGCGCTTGATCCGGTACTCCTCGTCGAGGGCGAGGATATAGCGGGCCTCGCGGAAGGCCTGCCGCGGCAGGACATAGACATTCTCGAGGATACTCCCCTCGATACTGGCCTCGACAAAGAGGCCCACCTTGAGCGGCTGGCCTTGACCGGGTCCATAGGGATCATCCACCTGGGCAACGACAAAGACCTGCCGGCTGCTGGTATCGATCGCTCCCTCGACGCGGACGATGCGGCCCTCCCAGCTGTGTTCTTCCTGTCCGAAGGAGGCCCGCAGGGTGACCGGGAGATTGGCCTGGTCCGAACGGCCGCCCCGGACCACCGGGTCGACATCAAGAAAAGCAAATTCACCGGTTGTCAGGGGAAGGCGGATTTCCGCGTAGTCCACGGCATAGACGCGGGCGAGGACAGACCCGGGACTGACCACCTGGCCGATGTCGACATTCTTGTCGAGGACGCGGCCATCGTAGGGCGCGGTGATACGGGTCCGCTCGAGATCACGGCGGGCCTCGGCGACTCGCGCCTCGGCGGCGTCAACATTGGCCCGGGCAAGGGCCAGCTGGGGCACGCGGAGGACCAGGTCCGTCGGCGGGGCGCCCTCCCCGAGCCGTTCCCAGTCGCGCTGGGCCTGGTTGGTCTGGGCCTCCTCCTCGGCAAGGCGGACCCGCGCCTCGGCAAGGTTGGCCTCGGCAATGGTCAGGGCCGTCTGGTAGTCGCTGGGATCAATCTCCAAAAGGATATCCCCCTGCGCGAAAAAGCCGCCCTCGCGAAAGTTGTCGGCAACGTGCATGATCTCCCCGGAGACCTGCGGAATGAGGGTGCTCTCGGTCCGCGCGGAGACGGTCCCCTGGGTATCCAGCACGACGGTGAAGGACTGCGGCTGGAGCACCTGCGTCTCCACCTCGATGACCGGTTCCGGGGGCGTCCGCCTCTGGGCCACCGGCTTGGTCGCCACCAGTGCGTAAAAAATGATGATCCCGACCCCGAGAATGAGGAACGGCAGTGACTTGCGGAGGATTTTCAAAATCATCGTTAACAAGGTCTTAATCTTAGCCTTAATCTTAATCTTAATCTAAACCTTTGGCGCAGGGATTAAGATTAAGATTAAGATTAAGGCTAAGATTGAGATTAAGATTTTTAATAGTCGCCGCCGAGGGCGAGATAGAGGGCGAGGCGGTTTTGTAAGAGATCGTTTTTGACGGTGAGCATATTGCTGCGGGCGGTAAAGGCCCGGCGCTGGGACTCGAGGACGGTGATGATGTCGACGAGGCCGCGCTCGTAGCGTTCCTCGGCCAGTTCCTGGGCTCCGACCGATTCCTCGGCGGAGGTCTCCACCGCGGCCAGCTGTTCGCGCAAGAGCTCCTCCCCTACAAGGGCCGACTCCACTTCGCGGAAGGCCGTCAGGGCGGTATTCTGGTAATTGGCGATGGACTCGGCGAGGGCTGCCTCGGAGCGGTCGACGTTGGCCCGCAGGCGTCCGCCCTGGAAGAGCGGGGCGGTGAGGTTGCCGGCGAGGCTCCAGATATCAAAGGAGTCCTTGAGGATATCCTCCAGCTCGGCACTGGCCCGGCCATAGCGGGCCGTCAGGCTGATGGCGGGAAGGAGGGATTTTTTGCTCTCGGCAAAGCGGTAATCGGCAGCGGCCACCCGCTGTTCGGCGGAGAGGAGGTCCGGGCGCCGCAGAAGCAGGTCCGAGGGGACGCCGGCCGGGACGATGCCCTCCAGCTCGGGGAGTGTCTCCGCCACGGCGAGGGTCCCGGAGGGATAGCGGCCAAGGAGGACTTCCAGTTGGCGCACGGCCGTGTCCGCGAGGCGCTTGCGCAGGTTGTAGTTGGACCGGGCGGAGGCGACGTTGGCCCGCGTCAGGCGCAGGTCAAGCGCCGGGCTGAGGCCGCGCCGGAAGCGCTCCTCGACGGTGGTCAGGTTGGCCTCAAAGGAGGTCAGGGTCTCCATCGCAAGGGCTTCCTGCTGCCGCGCCTCAATGGCGGAAAACCAGGCCTGGGCGACCCGGGTGGCTATGGAGAGCCGCAAGGCACGGAAATCGGACTCCGCGGCCGCGGCATCCGCCCCGCCGGCAAGGGCCTGCGCCCGGACGCGGCCCCAGAGGTCGAGTTCCCAGTTGGCCACCGCGGTGACGTCAAAACGGTCCGTCCGGAAGCGGACCGGGGGATCCGATAAATTGTTGCTCATGGAGCGCTGCGCCCCGCCGGTGAGGGAGACGCTGGGCAGGCGCTCGGCCCCCTCGATACGGGCAATGGCCATGGCCTGTTCCAGCCGGGCAACCCCCGCCTGGAGCTGGAAATTCCCATCCACCGCCTCGTTGACCAGGGCATCGAGCTGTGGATCCGCAAAGGCCCGTACCCAGCCCTGTGGCTCAAGGCCTTCCCCGCTGCCCGTCCCCCAGCTCGTCGGGACATCCACCTCAAGGATATCAATCGATTGGGCCTGCCCTGAGCCTGTCGAATGGGTGGGCTGCACGCAGCCGCCCAGCAGCACCAGTCCGGCCAGCCCGGTTATTACTCCTCCTCTAAGCATTGCCTCTTTTAAGCGCTTCATTCCTCAAAGCGCCAACTAAATCTAATTTTACCGGATGGCAAATGACCAAACCATTCCGTCTGGAATTTCGAGTACCCGCTGGGATAATTTACATAATTTAAGGTTGTAATATTTGTCCGACTCCTGAATTTACAAAATAGCCATGTCAAATCCCCCTCCTAGCCTGCTCCGTGTCCACCTCAGCGTAACGGTCATGGTCCTTGCCCTCAATGTCGGGATCCTCAGCTGTATCCTCGCCGGCTATACCAACAGCCAGGGCATCGCGGGTGCGCCCGTCCGGCTGCTGGCCTTTGCCGCCGGCAATTTCCTCCTCGCGGGCTACCTCGCCCTCCGCTTCAAGGGGGCCCGCCTCCAGCTCAAGGGAGAGGACCTCTTCCCTCTCCATGTCGCCGCCATGGTCCTCAGCCTCGCCGTCCCCTTCTCGGTCTTTCTCCTCGCCCGTTCCCCGGAGGCCCTGACCCAGCTCGGGCCTTTGGTCTTTGCCCAGAGCCTCTTCATGACCTCCGCCATCGGCATTCAAATGAATACCATCCGGCACCGTTTCTGAGCGCGCCCGGCAAATCCCGGCCCCTCCGATAAAGAGATTGCGCCGGGGGAAAGATGCCGTCTACCGTAGCGGACATCTGCAACGATTAAGATGAAGCGCACCCTACTCATTGTCTTCAGTTTCCTGGTTCTGCTGTCCGTGGTCTCGGTCCCCATCCTTCTGCCGCTGGCCAAGATGGTCCGTTCGCAGCAGCACCTCATGAACGCCCGGGAAGCCAAAGCGGAGGAGGACCACCGGATGGCGCTGTTCAAGCTGCAGTCAGCCCACAATCTGGCCCCGGAGAACCCGGAAATCCTCAGCAAGCTGGGCCCCTACGCCGCGGCGGTCTACAGCCCCTACACCCTGCAGTACTGGACCGATGCCGCGGACCGCGACCTGCTGGAGCTGGAGGACATCGTGGAGATGATTGAATACGGCCTGCGGGTCGGTGAGGGGGACCGGGTCCGGCCCTATCTCTTCCATGTCGCCCGGGCCAATCCCGAGGATCCCCGGGTCAAGGCGCTGCAGGTGCATTTCCTGAGGCGTGACCGCCGCAATGACGAGTCCCGGGAGCTCGCTGAGGAACTGGTCCGGGGGGGCAACCTGCAGATGGATGTGGTCTCGGCTTATGTCCAGTCGACCTTTTCCGGCCAGGAGGCCGATGAAGCCGCCCAGGCTGACGCACTGGCCACCCTGCGCGAGCTGGCGGAGGCGGAGGATGAGCGCAGCCTCTACGCGCTGCGGGTCCTCATCCAGCTCTGGGACCGTCTCCCGGAGGCCGACAAGGCCCACCTCGCCACCAAGGTTGAGCAAAAGGGGGAATTGCCCGACCGGCTCAATCTGCTTTCCCGCCAGAAGGCCGACGGGGCGGATGCCGTTGCCATCCTCGCCGCCGGCGAGGCCTTCTACAAGGAAGCAGTGGCAACCGGGGAGTCCGATACCGGGACCGCTTCAGCGGCCGGCCTGGAACGGATGTTCACCCTCTGGCTGAGCCGCGAGGGCTTCCATGAAGCGATCCTCGCCCACCTTCCCGAGGCAGGTGAAATCCGGGACGGCGATGTCTATTTTTTCCGCCAGCTGGCCCTTATCGAGACCGGGGCGGCCGCCGAGGCCCGCGACCTCAGCTTCAAGGAATCCCCCCTCAGCCCGACCCGCAACCTTGTCATCCGCGCCCTTGCGCACGGGGCCCTCGGGCAGCCGGACAAGGTCCTGCCGAATCTCGAGCTGGCTGCGGAAAATGTCCTCCCACGGGAAATCGGCTGGCTGGAGAATGTGCTCCGGCAGTTTGGCTCCACCGACCTTGTCATCGGCATGTATGAGGACCTTGAGCGGCGCCTCGCCAATCCCCTCCCGGTCCAGTTGCGGCTGCTGCAGTATTATTACGCCTTTGGCCGGGAGGCCGATGTGCAGCGGGTGGCCGGGGCCGTTTCCCTTGACCAGTTTGCCGGCTTTCTCGCCGAGCAGATGGCCGCGCTCTATTTTGTCAGCCTCTACCAGACCGACCGGAAGAGCACCCGGCGCCACCTCGAGGGCATGGTCAACGACTACCCCAACCTCATCGAGCCGCGCGTCTTCCTTGCCTTTTCCTATGCCATGGCCGGGGCCGGGCCGGAGGCCCTCCGGATTATCGAGGGATGGGAAAGCTTCCAACTCCAGCAGGACCGGCTCTTCGCCATCATGCTGGCCTACATCCATGCCCGTAGCGGCGATTTGGATACAGCGGTCGACATCATGGGCGCCATCGCCCCGGAGACCCTCCTTGACCAGGAGCGCGTCCTCCTCAGCGGGCTGATCTAGGAAGCGCCGGCACTTGCCGCGGCCTCCGGCTCCACCACGATGCGGTCAATCAGGTCCGCGAAGCGCTGGCGTGAACGGTTGTTGAAATCCTCGCCATGGAAGTAGACCAGGATGACCTCGCGGGCGAAACTGCGCCGCCCGTCGAGGGCAAAGAGGAAACGGTTTTTCAGGTCGTACCACTTCGAGATGTCAAAGCCGATCTTCTGCTGTTCCCAGACCAGCCAGTAGACCTGGATTTTCTGGCGGCTGGCCCCGTTGGTGGTGACAAACTCGAAATGCTGGGCCTGCCATGGCTTGCCGTTCAGCTCCACCGTAAGGGGCAGCTTTTCCACATTGAGCTCGGCCCCGACGCCCCGCATGCAGACCTTGGGGGAGTGGACGAGGCTGGAGAGGCTGGTCAGGCGGTCTTCCCCGGTAAAGCCGTAATGGACCATCGTCGCCCGGGTCCCGTTGGACCAGGCGAGCTCGGACTGGGATCCGAACTCGCATCCAAGGGCGTCCCAGGTCATTTCATCGATTTCCCCCTGCTCGATACGCAGGTTTTCATCACTGGAGAAGTCCAGCACCAGTTCCTCGAGGGGCGGCAGGCGGGATGCGTTCCAGATAAAATAGCCCTGCATGCCGATCTCCGCGGCCAGGAATCCGGCGACAATCGCCCCCAGTACGCCCTGCCATTGGCGCGGGGCGGCAAGGGTCCACCGGATTTCCGGTGTAGTGGTTTTTCCCCTACCGAAGAGGATTTGCAGGAGCTCGGCCACGGCGAAGACGAAAATCACCCCGATGATGGCATTGAAGTTGCCGAAGAAGTCGTGCCAGGTATCGAATTTCTCCTGGTCGCCCCCGATCTTGATCAGGGTCAGGGTCACCGCCCGGGTCCCGTTGAAGAGCATGGAAATGCCCACCGCCCCGGCCAGCATCCCGAAGCGCCGGAAAATTCCGAAGCGGTAAAACTCGCCGCAGAAGAGAGCCACCATGATCAGGGCCTGGAGGGAGCGGATCCCGCTGCAGGCCTCCTCAACCCCGACGGAAGTGTCGCCGATGTGGATGGTATTGCCGAGGGCCATGGCCGGATAGCCGATGAGGTTGATGACCACCACCGTCAGGTCGGTGACCCATCCGGTCAGCGACTGGATGATGGCATTCTCGACGGGCAAGGGCCACGGGAGGGCCATGAGGATAAAAAAAAGCAGGAAACCGAAATGCCGCAGGCCGCGCCAGCCGGCAAAGAGCCAGAGGGCGCCATAGCTGAGCCCGAGCAGAAGGATCCCGTGTCCCCAGAGGGGCGCTCGCCAGAAGATATTGGCCTCCCCGAGGATGCGCAGGGCCCAGACGATGGCCACCGCTGCCGCCAGCGCCGCCCAGAAGAGTCCGAGACGCCAGCTACTGCCTGGTTGCTGCGGGCTGAAGCGGGCCTCCTTCAGTCGCTGGTAAAGAAAATACCCCCCCAGAAGGGGAACAAACCAGCCGAAGTTGTAGTAGGAATTGCCGCCCCAGTAGTAATGGGCGACGTAGAGGAGCCAGCCCCATGAGCCGGCAACGGCGAGGAAGGCCAGCGCGATGTAGCGCGGGCTCAGGGTAAGCGTCTGGTCTGCCTCAGCCATGGGGAAAACGGACGGCTTAGCCGGGTTGCTTCTCCAGTGACTGGCGCAACTCCCGCAGGGTCTCCAGTTCGCGTTGCAGGTCGTCCGGGAGGACAAAGTCGGTTCCCGGCTGGTAGGCTTCCATGAGCTGGCGCAGGCGGCGGCTGAGCTCGCCAATGAGGCGGAAGGGCTCGCCGTAGCGGTCGTCCCATTCGGCCAGGCTGGCCCGGCGCTCCGTTTCCTCGGCCCCGACAAGGGAAAGCAGGAGGGCCTCACGGTCGGCCCCGAGGGCCTCGCGGATGGCCTCCAGCTCGGCCCGGAGGTCAATCGCGGCCTGCGGCAGTTCCCGCACCGCCACCTCGGCCGTCCGGGCCTCGCGGAAATAGGCATCGATGAGCTCCAGTTCCTCGGTCATGAGGAAGGCGGTGTCGATGGAATCGAGGATCTCCCGGGCCGGCCCAAGCTCGCCGGAACCGGCGAGGACAAGCGCGATGGAGAGCCGGGAGCGGGGGTCCCCGATGTCCGACCGATCGCCAAGGGCCTCGAGGGTCTCGCGGGCCTGTCCGGGATAGCCCCCGATGAGCTCAGCCAGGGCGAGGGTAAGGCGGAATTCCCGGAATTCGGGATCGGCCTCCACGACCTCGCGCATGTCGGCAATACTGGCCTCGACCTCGCGGCCGGCGAGCAGCCGCATGTAGCAGTGGTTATTGATGTAGAAAAGGTTTTCCGGGACCAGGTTGCGGCAAAAGGCGGTGAAGCGAAGGGCCAGCTGAAGGTCGCGGGCCTCAAGGAGCATGGCCAGGTAGGTCATGGCGTGCTGCAGCGGAAAGGGCACGCCGGTGGCATAGGACCGCTCATAGGCCATGCGCTGCAGGGCGGGCGAATCGATGGAACGGGCCATCTCGGCGAGGTTGAACAGGTTGCTCCGCCCGGCCGCGGGCAGGGTTGGGATCAACTGGCTGATAAGGGCGGCGCAGGCCTCCCGGTTTTCCTCCAGCAAATGGACCCGGGCCAGCAGGAGGTCGCGTTCCCAGTCCGCCAGGGGAAGGGACTCCTGTCCCAGCAATTGGCGAGCGGCGGGATAGCGCTTCAAGGCCAGGAGGGCCTGATAATGGAGGAGAAAGGCATCGGGGTCGGCAGGGAGGGTCTCCGCCGGCAGCAGTTCAAGGACCAGCTCCGCTTCGCCGGCTTGCAGGAGCCAGCGGCCAAGCGCGAGCAGTTCGGTTCCGGCATAGCGGCGGATCGCCGCCCGGATAAGGCTGTCCCGGTCAGCCGGGCGGAGGGTCATCAGGGTGCCATTGGCCAGCAGCCAGGCTGCCGGCGAGCTTTCCGGATGCCGCTGGATGGCCTCCGCCAGCCAGGCCTGGGCAGTCTCAGGCATGACCTTGAAGTGGTTGTCCGCCAGCCAGACCAGGAGTTCGAGGGCCACCGGGCTGCCGGGCTCGCTCTGCAGCAGTTCCTCAACGATGGCCCCGGCCTTGGCATATTCTCCCCGCATCGCCAACTGGCGGGTCAGCAGGATGGCCTCCATCTGGTCATGGGTGGGCTTCTCAAGGAGGGAATCGGCGGTGGCGTGCACGGCATCAAGCTCCCCCGCGGCCTGTCCGGTGTAGAGGTAGACAAGTTGATCCTGCAGGCTGGCATCGGGTCGGCGGATGAGCTGATTGCCGATGTGAAAGGCCAGATCCGGGGCGGTTCCCGCAAGGCGGTCCGAAAGCTGGCGCACGGCGTCGATGGGAAGTTGCGCCAGCCCCTGGTCGAGATAGGGATGTCCCTCAAGGTGATCGGCGACGGCCCGCAAATCGTCCGCAAACAGGGGCAACTTGGGCTTGCTGATGAGCTGGACGGCCGCGAGGAAGGAATAGTCGTCGGGCTGGTCCAGCAGGTCCATGAAGCGGTCCTTGGCCATGATGCGTTCGAGCATGGATTCCTGCAGGGAAAACAGCTCCGCGGAAATGAACTTCAGGTGGCGGTTGGCCGGGTGGGCCTCCGCCAGCTCGACCAGCAGCGGCAGGCCCTCCTCAACGTTGCCCTCGAATAACCGGACCTGCAGCATGGCCAGGGAGCCGTCGAGGCTTCGCGGCTGCAGGGCCCGGGCCTCCCCGGCCAGCAGGCCGACCGCGTCCCCATTGCTCTCCATGACATGAAAACGGATTTGGCGATACAGGAGTTTCTCCCGCTCGAGCTCACGCTCCTTGAGGATGTCGAGGAGCTGGCGGGCCCTGTCGCGGTCGAAAAAGGCCACCGTGTCGAAAAGGGCAACCGCGGCCCCGGTCTTTTCCGGGTCGGATTCGACCAGCGCTTCCAGTTGCTCCCTGGCGGCCTCCAGTTGGCCCGCCTCAAGGGCCTCCCTGGCCGTCTTGAGGCCCTCCCGGTAGGCTGTCTCCCCGCGTTCCTCGAGGTAAATGAGCGCGGAAAAGAACCCCACAATCATGAGGATGCCAATGAGGATGAATAAACTCGCCCGGAGATTTGTCATGTCCTGCTAAGCCGTGACTATTTGAAATCCCCCCCGGCAATGTCAAACCGGCAATAGTTCCCTGCGGCCCTTCAGGCCGCAAATATTTTTGTACATCCCGTTTCCCGGGGAATCCCCCCGCGTCGCTCCGCTGCGCGGAGCTTCCCGGGGCTCATCCCCGCGCAGCGAAGCGAAGCGGGGGATTCCCCGGGATCAGGAACGGTGTTAGGATACGCGGCCTGAAGGGCCGCGGGGAATCCCCCCCATCAATACGCGCTCTTCGGGGGGAACAACACCTGCCAGGCGGTCTTGAGGACGATATAAATCTCGGTCCCGATGGACCACTGGGTGATATACTCGAGGTCGCGCTGGACGCGGCCGATGACCGCTGCCTCATCGGGCATTTCGCCGCGGTAGCCGGTGACCTGGGCGAGGCCGGTAATGCCCGGCTTGACGTAGTGCCGCGAGCGGTAGCGCCGGTAGGCCTTTTCAAACTGGTCGTCATGGAGGGTCAGGTGGGGGCGCGGGCCAACCACCGACATGCTACCGCGGAGGGCATTGAGGAACTGCGGGAACTCGTCGAGCGAGGTCTTGCGGAGGAAGGATCCGAAGCCGAAGATGCGGCTGTCCCCCTTGGTGGCCTGGATGCCCTCGAGCTTGCGGTCGTGGACATGCATGGTGCGGTACTTGTAGATGGTGAAGGGGCGCCGGTTCATCCCGTAGCGGGTCTGCTTGAAGAAGACCGGACCGGGCGACTGGATCCGCTGCACCAGCCACACCAGGGCGGTCAGCGGCGGCAGGACCAGGACCACCACCGGCAGGGAAATAAAGACATCGACCACCCGCTTCATGAACTGGTTGATCGGGTTTTGCAGCGGCTCCTCGTGGAAGGTAAAGAAGAGGACCTTGCCGTCGGCGACTACCTTCACGGGGTCGAGGAAGGTGCTGGAGAGGTTGGAATAGACATGGACCCGCGCCCCGCGGCGCATGCAGAGGTCGATGCCGTCGCGGAACTGCTCCTCATGGCCCTCCCCGCGGTAGGCAAAGACCAGCTCCACCCGCAGGCGCTTGCGTCCACCCTCGCATTCCATGACTTCCCGGGTGTTGCCGAGCCACTCGATTTTCGGCAGGTTCAGTTTCTGGTCGGCATAGTAGCCGATGACCTGGATCCCCATGACCTCGGCGTTGGCCACATAGGCCCGCAGGTCATCCGGCAGCTCGCCGAAGCCGTAGAGGATGGCCCGCAGGTTGTGCTCGTCCTTGAAGAAAAAGCGGGTGATGAGGGTCGGCAGGGCATAGATCAGGAAAAGGTTCAGTACCAGCCCGAAGGCCAGGTAGCCGAGCATGAAAAAGCGGCTCAGGCCGACGTCCTTGAGGATGAAGTAGATCCCGAAGATGTTGATGGCCTGGATAAGGGCGATGCGCAGGGCGGTGAGGCCGCTGTGCCAGAGGCTGGGCGCGCGTACCCGGCGCAGGGACTCCCGCAGCTGATCCGAGCTGTAGACCAGCGAGACCGGGATGGCACAGAGGTAGACGAGGATCCGCAGGTCGCTGACCAGCCCGTAAATGGCAAAGCGCTCCTCCACCATGAGGTAGAACAGGAAGAGCATCCCGTTCGCCAACCCAATGGTCATCATCAATGCCAACAGGCATCCGCGCATGCGTTGTTCAATCATTCCCTAATCATCCCCATTAACAACTCTTGCCAGTAAAGGATTTGCCCCTTTCCGCGCCAGTAAAAAAAGCACCGCCGCATTGACCAGCACGGCCGGGTTGGAAAACGGGAAATCCCACAGGGCAAAGATCCCCAGCAGGCCCAAAGCCAGAAAGATCCACACCCGTCCGCGGAAGGCCCGGGTCCCGCGGGCCATGCGGCCAATCCCCAGCACCCCAAGCACCGCGAGGGCACTCCCGGCCAGCCCGAACTCGGCCAGCCCCTGCAGCCAGTCGTTGTGGGCAAACTCCATATCGACGGTCAATTGGCCGTCCGCGTCGCGGAAGAATGCCGTCGCATAGACGGGAAAGAGGGGGTCATAGGAGAGGTAGCCCCAGCCCCAGGCGGGCCGGTCGCCGAGCATGTCGAGGCAGACCTCGGGGGCATGGCGCGCCCGCACGGCATCAAAGACGAGCGAGTCCCCCTGGGCAATCTGGCCCTCCGTCCGTTCCCAGTTGTGCAGCAGGTCGTCGAAGGAGAGATAGAAGAAGCCCAGCGGCACCACCAGTCCGGCGGCGAGGATGGCCAGGCGGCTGAAAAGGGTCCGCTGGAACAATTTCCGGTACAGCCCCACCCCGATGACCAGCCCGAAGATCCCGAAGAGGAGGATCCCGGAGCGGGTCTCGGCGAGGGGAAGGGTCAGGCCGAGGAAAAAGAGGGCCAGCAGGGCCAGGCCGCCCGTGCCCGCGCGCCGGGCATGGGTGAACCAGCGCCGCAGGTCACGGAAGAAGAAGCAGGCCGCCACTCCGCAGTAGAGGATGGCATAGGCCGCCCAGTGGTTCTTGTAGTAGAAGGTGGCAAAGAAGTAGCCCGCCCGCGGCTCAAACTTCCCCAGCATCAGATCGGCGCCAAGGAGCTTGAAGATGAGGCCGGTCCAGCAGAGGACCATCGCGTTGACCAGCAGGCCCGCCAGCAGCCAGTGGCGCAGCCGTCGCTCAAGGCCACTGGCCGGGTTGGCCAACAGGCCCAGCGCAGTCAGAAGCCCGGCCAGCAGGAAAATCCCCGGCCCGGAGCGCGCGGGATCGATGACCAGCGGCAGCCAGTCGATGGAGGCCTGCCGGACCAGCGCTTCCCCCTCCCAGCGGTAGGCCGGGTTGAGCAGGCTCATCCCGAGGATGGCCAAAAATAGCCACAGCGGAAGCAGCCGAATCAATCCCCTGCCGAAAACTTTCCACGGATTGGCGGTGGCCTGGCCGCGGCGCCGCTCATATTCCGCGCTGACCCGCCAGGTCCGGTAATCCGCCTGCACCCCCAGCAGCACCAGCGGCACCACCGTCCACAAGAGGCCGCCCAGTACCCACGGGGCCACCTCCGCGCGACCGCCCAGCAGCCACGGCGCCACCAGCGCCGCCAGCGCCAGTAGCCCCCAAGCCACCCCGTGCCATTTCGATTCAGGACTCATGGATTCTTAACGTGGAATGCCCATCTGGAATTAACTACGAAATACGCGAATGAGGCGTTCATATCTTGGCTATACTACGAATAGCGCGAATGACGCGAATGCTTGTCCAATAATTTCCATTCGTGCGATTCGCGTCATTCGAAGTTGAAAGTTCTGCGTCATTCATATTATCCAATATTCCAGCCGTGGCATGTATCCTGCTAGTCATGTGCCAAGATATTTACATTTAACGGGATTTTATTTCTTGAAGTTTGCCATCAAGGACTTAGCCATTTAGAAACCGAAACAGAAAGCATAATCCGGTAAATTCAATACTTTAATTGTAAAACCAACAGAGAAACCTTATGAAAGCGCTCAACCAGCTCACCAAGCGATTCCTTTCCATTCTTCTTCTGGCCCTGCCCGTCCTGGCGACGGCCCAGGTGGTGGAGGACATTGCCGCCAGCCAGGTCAGTGCCTGGGCGGCCAGCGGCGAGACCGTCACCGTCCCCGAGGGAAGCGTCTACCAGCTGGCCCTGCCCGGCGGCGAGTCGATTGTCATCAACGAGAAGAGCCAGTTCAAGGTGATTGAGGAAGACGGCGAGATTGCCCGCATCATCCTGCTTGGCGGCGAGCTGGTGGTCGACCGGCTGGGCAACGACGGGGCGACGGTGGAAATCGAGGTCGATGGCGATGTCATCACCTCCGACGGCGCGGACCTGGTGGTGGTCAAGGACGCGAGCGGAACATCGATCAGCCACCACACCAACAAGGGTTCCCCGGAAGGCGACGGCACGGTGCTGGTCAACGGGACACCCATCCCGGCCGGGACCGGCGGGATCCTCAGCGGCGGCTCCTTTACCCAGGACCAGCCCACCGAGGCCAGGCTGGACATCCTTTCCGACCAACTCCTCCGGAGCATCACCCCCGGCCCGCGCCCGCCCTATGAGCGCATGAAGGACCTGCCGGAATCGATCGTCCGCGAAAACCTCAACGATTTGTCACCGAGTTGATCTCCCAATCTTAGCCTTAATCTTAATCTTAATCCCACCCCCCCAACCTTTTAGAATCAGATCAAGATTAAGATTAAGGCTAAGATTAAGATTTATAAATTTCCCTTACTGCCCTAACCCCATCCCTACGACCTAAGACCTACGACCCAAAACCAGCTTAACCATACAAAATAGAGCAGTTACATGAATGCAGTGCACGCGTCTCGCAAACGACTCACCGTCCTCGCCACCACCGCCCTCGCCTTCCTCACCGTCCTGCCATCGGCGCAGGCGCTGACGGACCTTGGCCCGGGGGCCCTCTACCTCGACATTGGGGCGGAGGTCGAGTACGACTCCAACATCCTGACCAACAGCGAGGAAATCGACGATTTCATCTTCCGGGCCATCCCGACCCTGGTCTACACCCAGGACCGTGGGCTGATCCACCTCAATGCCACCGCCGGGACCTCCTTCAACGAGTATTCCGACCAGAGCGACCAGAGCGGGACGGATATTTACCTCGGGTTTGACCTCAGCGGGATGCACCGCGAGCCGGCTCCGGCGGTCAGTTTCTCCCTCAGTGGCAGCTTTGCCGACGAGGCCACCGCCAGCCGGGAAATCGCCACCCGGATCGAGCTGGAGCGGATCAGCCTTTCCGGCAGTGCCGATTTCGACCTTTCCGAGAAGACGGCCTTCCGGGCCAGCGCCGGATACAGCGATGCCGACTACAAGGAAGCGGTCCTTTCCGATTCCGAGGACGTCCATGCCCGGGCCGACCTCCTTTACAAGTACTCGGAAAACCTTTCCCTGCGGGCGGGCTACCGCTACCGGGAAATCCGTTACACTGACCGGACCCAGGAATCGGACACGGTCATCTTCGGGGCCGAGGGCGGGCTTACCGAGAAGGTCAGCGGGTCGATCGAACTCGGGTTCAGCGATGACGACATGTACGACGGGACGCGCTTCTACTACTCGGTCGACCTCAGCTGGGCCGCCGACGAGAACACTTCCTTTACCCTCAGCGGTTCGCGCGACTACACGCCCTCCGCCATCGGGGCCAATGCCGCCAGCACGGACCTGCGGCTGGGCATGAGCCAGCGCTTCTCGGAGTCCCTCAGCGGGACCAGCTATGTCGGCCTCGGGCGCTATGAGCGCGGGGGCAGCCTCGACCGCCGGGACACCATCTTCGACATCGGGCTACGACTCTCCCTGCAGGTGGGCGAAAACGCCTCGGTCTATGCCAATGCCAGCTACGAGGACCGGGATTCCAATTCCGCGGTCTCCGATTACGGGCGCATCCTGATGGCCCTTGGCGGGTCCATCCGGTTCTAAAAAAGTTGGCTCCGATGCCCGCCCGACCGCTCCCGTGGATTCAATTTGGCTTGAATCCTGCACCGCTCCGTGCCATGCCATTGCCTACCATGGATGCTGCTGACACCATCATTTGTGGACCCGTGGGGAGGGTTATGCGGAGGGGCCTGAGGGCCGCCGTCTGCCTCTTCATGCTGTCCGTCATCGGGAGCTTGGCCGAAGCGCAGGCCCCCAACCTCGAAAGCTATGCCCTGCGCGAGCTCGACCTGATCGCCATCCAGGTCTACGATGAGCCGGACCTGAGCAAGGAACAGCGCATCGACGGATCGGGCGCGGTCCGCATGGGGCTCATCGGGACGGTTGAGCTGGCCGGGCTCACCCTCGAGGAGGCGGAGGACAAGCTGGAACAGCTCTACGTCGCGGAGCGCTACCTGCGCGACCCGCAAATTTCCATCGAGGTGCGGCAGTATGCCCCCCTCTACGTCCATGTCTTTGGCCAGGTTGGCCGGGCCGGACGCGTCCAGCTGGAGGGCGAGGACCTCCGCATGCCCCTCCTCGATGTCATTTCCGCCGTCGGTGGCTTTTCCGGCCTGGCCAAGTCCGATGCGGTCCGCATCACCCGGACCGATGAAAACGGCACCGAGACGGTCGTCACGGTCAACGCCGAGGCCCTCATCAACGGCAAGGCCCCGAATATCCCCCCGGAATTCCTCACCCTCCAACCCGGCGACGTGGTCTTTGTCCCGGAACGCTTATTCTAATAATCTTAATCTTAGCCTTAATCTTAATCTTAATCTTAGCCTTAGCCTTAATCTTAGCCTTAGCCTTAATCTTAATCCCAACCGCACCAGCAACCTTTACCACACGCCAGACACCACCCTTAGCCGAAGATTAAGATTAAGATTAAGGCTAAGATTAAGAGACTTTCCATGAACGCCAGGAACACCCATTTAAACGGACGCCAGCCCCAGAACCGCCAAGCAGGGGGGCTTGCCCCGCGTAGCCCCGCGCCAGCGGGGCGAAGCGGCGATCCCTTCTCCATGGGCAATCCGCTGGACATGCAGCAGATTTACCACTTCCTGCGCATTATCCGCGAGCGCTGGCTCTGGGGGATGGTCGTCGGGCTCCTGGCGGCCGGGCTCTTCATCTTCATCTCCCTGCGCAAGGACCCCATCTACCAGGCCGATGCCTACCTCCTCATCGAGGCCGAGGCGGAAAAGGTCATCAATGTCGAAAAGGTCATCGATACGGAGCTTTCCGGGTTCGTCGAGGCGGAGCTGGAGAACCACCTCCGCAAGATGCGCAGCCGCAAGTTTTTCCAGACGGTCCTGAAGTCCTTCGGGGAACAGGAAAGCAAGCTCATCCTGCGGGACTACCAGGACGAGGCGGAGCCACCCAACCTCGGGAGCATCGTTGCCGGCAGCATCCAGATCAACCGCCAGGACATGCTTTTCCAGATCATTGCCCGGCACCGCAACCCGCAGGCCGCCGCCCTCATTGCCAACCGCTTCATGGCCCAGTACATTTCCTCCACCATCGCCCGCTCGTGGACCGGAAATGAGTCCGCCCGGACCTTTCTCGAGGAACAGGCGGATGAGCTCCGCGGGGTCATTGAAACCGCCGAGAAGGAACTCACCGACTACCGCTCCAAGCATAACCTGGTCTCCCTCGAGGAAAACCAGAACATCATCGTCGCCCGCCTGAAGTCGATCAATGCCCAGCGCACCAGTACCCGTATGGAACAGATGGAGCTGGAGGCAGCGGTGGAGCAGGTGACCGAAGCGATAGCGAGGTCATCCCGCGAAGCTTCGCCCGACGCGTCAGCGGAGGGTGAAGCGAAGAGGGACGGATTGGTTAGGACTAAAGCGGATGCCCTCACTGAAATTCCCTTCATCGCCTCCTACGGCGCCATTTCCACCATCCTTTCCAACCGCAAGGCCCTCGAGGCCGAAATTGCCGCGCTTTCCCTGCGCTACCTTGAGCGCCATCCGAAGATGGTCGAGGCCACTGAACGGCTGCAGCAGGTCAGCGACCAGCTGGGCCGGGAGGTCGACCGTGCGGTCCGCGACCTCGCCAACAAGAAGGAGTCCGCCGACCGCCGCATCGCCCGCCTGGAGACGGAGCTGGCGGCCGC
The DNA here is from genome assembly GCA_040830445.1 of Puniceicoccaceae bacterium. Lineage (GTDB taxonomy): Bacteria > Verrucomicrobiota > Verrucomicrobiia > Opitutales > Oceanipulchritudinaceae > Oceanipulchritudo. The sequence continues at coordinate 2,593 of JBFOLZ010000075.1, read as the reverse complement.
CGAGGCGGAGGCCCTCGCCCTCGACCGGCAGGCCGTCGAGTACAATGTCCTCAAGCGGCAGCTGGAGTCGGACCGCGCCACCTTCGATACCATCATCGCCCGGCTCAATGAGACCAACCTCTCCGGCAAGCTCGATACCACCAATTTGCGTATCCTCGATGAGGCCATTGCGCCGGGTCTCCCGGTCGAGCCGGACCCGCCGAAGGTTTTCCTCATCGCCGGCTTTCTCTTTGTCATCGCCTTCGGGGGGGTCCCCCTCCTCATCGAGACGGTCGACAACCGGCTCCGCTCGGCCTACGATGTCGAGCACTTTATCGGCAAGCCGCTCCTCGCCGACCTCCCCCATCTGAAAAACCTCGATTCCCAGGAAATGGCCCCCACGGTCATTCTCGACGGCTCCGAGGAGGTCATCGCCGAGGGCTTCCGGGCCGCCTACTCGGGCATGCAGATCCATTCCAAGGCGGATATGCCCAAGACCATTCTCGTCACTTCCACCCGCCCCTCCGAGGGAAAGACCTTCGTCGCCTCCAACCTGGCAGCCTGCATGGCCAAGCACGGCCTCCGCACCCTCCTCGTCGACTGCGATTTCCGCCGCCCCACCCTCCATCGCCACTTCGAGCTGCGAAACGATAAAGGCATCCTCCCCTGGATCGAAAGTCTGGGGACAACTGACAGCACCCCCGAAGGGACCCCTGCCCTGAGCAACGCCGAAGGGTCCACCCTGAGCAACGTCGAAGGGCTCGCCATCCAGGATCTCGCCCCCAATCTCCACTTCCTCCGCGCCGGGGGCTCCACCAAGAAAACCACCGAGCTCATCGACTCCGCCGCCTTCGAGGCCCTCTTCCGCGACCTCCGGGGTCAATACGATGTCATCCTCGTCGATACCCCGCCGGTCTCCATCTTTACCGATTCCTACTTCCTCGCCGATTTCGCCGACGAGATAATCTACGTCGCCCGCTTTAACCAGGTCTCCCGCCAAAAGGCCCGCCACTTTATCCACAAGCTCGATGCCAATGGCTACCATCCCAAGGTCGTCGGCGTCGTCATCAATGGGCGAAATTCCTCCAAGGGCCAGCGCTACGGGTACGATTACAACTATTCCTACTACTCCGCCGACTACAAATACTATAAGAAATACACCGCCGAGAAACGCGACGACGCCACCGAGCCCAAGGCCCCCCGCTCGCGGCGCTCGGTCCAATCTTAAATGGGTCCTAGGTCGTAAGTCATAGGTCGTAGGTCCACTCATCATGCATTTCACAAAATTATCTCACGCCTTTTCTTCCTCCCTCCTACGACCTACGACCTACGACCTACGACCCCAAAAAAGTCCTACGACCTAAGACCTACGACCTACGACCCATTCGGCTATGCCGAATGAAAAACAGTTTAAAAATTCCCCGATTGGTTTTTCCTCCGAATTGAGGGATGCGACCAAGGGCGGCAGCGTCCATACTACCTTCGCATGAAGAAGATCCTCATAACCGGCGGTGCCGGGTTCATCGGTTCCAACCTGGTCCGGCACGTCCTGGCGCATTCGGACTATGCAGTGATCAACCTGGACAAACTGACCTATGCCGGCAATCCCGCTTCGCTTAAGGACATTGAAGGCAATCCCCTTTACGCCTTCGAACAGGTTGACCTCTGTGACGCTGAGGCAGTCCGACAAGTCTTCAAAACCCACCAGCCGGATGCTGCCATGCACCTGGCCGCGGAAAGTCATGTCGACCGCTCTATCGATGGTCCGGGTGAATTTATCCAGACGAATGTCATCGGGACCTTCAACTTACTTCAGGCCGCCCTGCAATACTGGCGCGACAAGGATTCGCCAAAAGGATTTCGTTTCCTTCATGTCTCGACGGATGAAGTGTATGGCTCCCTGGGCCAGGACGATCCGGCTTTTTCCGAGCCAACGCCCTACGATCCTCATTCCCCCTACTCCGCCAGCAAGGCATCCTCCGACCACCTCGCCCGGGCATGGCAGGATACCTACGGGCTCCCGGTCATGGTCACCAACTGCTCCAACAATTACGGGCCCTATCAGTTTCCGGAAAAGCTCACTCCGGTGGTTATCCTCAAGTGCCTCCGGGAGGAATCCATCCCAGTCTATGGCAAGGGGGAAAATGTCCGTGACTGGCTCTTCGTGGAGGACCATTGCCGCGCACTGGTGAAGGTGATGGAAAACGGCCAGCCGGGCGAAACCTACAACATCGGCGGCAACAACGAATGGAGCAACCTCACCCTTGTCGCCAAGTTGTGCACCATCATGGATGAAATGCGGCCCCGCGGAAACGGTTCCTCCTACCGGGACTTGATCACCTTCGTTAAGGACCGTCCGGGACATGACCTCCGCTACGCGATTGATGCCTCAAAAATTCGGCGCGAATTGGGCTGGGAACCGCAAGAGGCCTTTCTCAGTGGGTTTGAGAAGACGGTTGCCTGGTACCTTGAGAACCAGGATTGGTGGGAGAATATCCTCAATGGCAGTTACACGTTGGAACGGCTGGGAACACTGAAGGGCTGATTGAATATGAAATCCAGAAAGGGCATTGTCCTCGCCGGAGGTTCCGGTACGCGGCTTTATCCGGCCACT
>JBFOLZ010000074.1:0-26617 GCA_040830445.1 Puniceicoccaceae bacterium | reverse complement strand
GGTATTTCATCAAATTGCAACATCCATGACGAAGCTTGTCTTGAAAAAGGAAGCCGCGCGGGCCCGTGTCCGCAGCGGCCATCCGTGGCTATTCGTGAACGAGGTCGAAACGGTGCCGGATGCCGCCTTCGATGGCAAGGCACTGGCCCTTGAGGACGCCCGCGGCCGTTATCTCGGTATGGGCATTGTCAATACACAGTCCCAGATCCTCTGGCGGCGCTACAGCAAGGACAGGGACGAGTGGGGCCCGGGTTTCTGGGCCAAGGCCCTCGAGCGGGCACACCACAACCGTGAGGAGGAACCGTTTCGCCGTCTGGTGTGGTCAGAAGCTGATGACCTGCCCGGTCTTGTCGTTGACCAGTTTGGCGATGTCCTGGTCGTCCAGGCCCTGACCAAGGCGGTCGACCTTGCCCTCAAGGAGTTGCTGCCGCTTCTGCAGGAGCAGTTTTCGCCGCGGGAGATCCTTGTCCGCAACGATGCACCCAGCCGGCGCCGGGAAGGGCTTGAGCTGGAGAGCTACACTGTCAGCGGCAATCCGCTGCCGCCGTTCTGGGCGGAAATCTACAACGTGCGCTACCACCTCGACCTGGACAAGGCCCAGAAGACGGGATTCTATCTCGACCAGCGGCAAGAGCATTTCAAGGTGGCCACCTTCGCTCCGGGTTGGCGGGTCCTTGATGCCTTTTGCAACCAGGGAGCCTTTGCCATCAATTGTGCCCTTGCCGGGGCGCGGGAAGTCATTGCCATTGACAGTTCCGCGGAGGCCATTGAGCAGGGGCGTATGAATGCTGCCAAAAACGATGTCTCCGTGGATTTCCGGGAGGCGAACGTCTTTGACTACTTTACCGCCAACCGGGAGGAGCGCTTCGACCTGATTATCCTCGATCCGCCTTCCTTCGCGCCCAACCGTCGCGCTGTCAAGGGCGCCCTCAAGGGCTACAAGGAGCTCCACGTACGCGCCTTCCGGGCCCTCAACGCCGGTGGCATTCTGGCCACCTATTGTTGTTCCCACCATGTCACCCGGAGCCTGTTCCGGGAGGTCATTGAGCAGGCCGCCGCGGATACCCGGAGCAAGGTCCAGGTTCTCTATGAAACCGGCCAGCCGATGGACCATCCGGTCCTGCTGAACTTTCCGGAGTCGGAGTATCTCAAGGGTTTTATCCTGCGGATGCAGGATTGAGGCTACCAATAGAAGGTCAGGCGTCCGGGATTGAGGTGCTCCCTCGAGCGGACCGGGTAAAGGGTGCGCCAGACAGTGGCGTATCGTTCCCATGGTCCCCCGATTTCGCCATCGACCAGCGGTGCCGGGGAGGTATTGCCATGGGTACCGGTATCCATCTTCAGGCGTTCGACAAAGGCAGCCTGCCCGGAAGGCATGGCAAAGTGCAGGAGGCGCCTTTCGAGATGGTTTGTGAGTGCGGGAAGATCGGCCTCGCTGAAGCTGGGGTTCTCCTGCTTGAAGTACTCCAGTGCGGCAATGGCCCGTTCCATCTCGATGGTGGCTTTCCAGAGGGCCGACCTGGGCTTCGGCGCGGCGGCCGTGCCATAGGCCGTCCATCCGCAGGGGCTTGTCCGCCAGCAGAGGACGACCGCGGCCTCGGAAATTGGGTTATCGATACGGATGGCATGTTCCCCGGGGATCGAGGTCTTTAGCGGCTGATGGCCCAGCCAGCGACTCCACCAGTGGACAAGGCAGTAGCGTTCCACCGCCTCGAGGCGGGCCAGCTCGCGGGCAGGTCGCCGGGAGAGTCCCGGGAAGGCGGCCATCCCGCTGGTGGTGTCATCCTCCTTGAAGCCATGGAGGGATCGGTGGCCTTTCTGGTTGATGTAGTGATAGGCCCAGCGCTCCAGCGCTTCGGAGATGGCTTTGTGCCGGGCAACCATGGGCGAGGCGTCGGTGCCGGTCCCGTCGGCGTTGGCGAATATCTGGTTTTCCACCCGGTTGAGGTTTAAATGGCGGGACAGGGAGGCGGTGGCCTGGTGGAGGCGCTTCCCCTGAATGGTGACAGGCCCGTGGTTAAGGCCCTCGATGGGGCCCCCGCGGCTTTTCAGGGCCCGACTGTAGCGCAAGGGTGCGAGGCTGAACATCAGCTGATCCGGCCGTTGATTGGAATTTGCGCCTGTAGCGAATGGACCGCTACTTGCGATTGTTGCCGCAGGGCAAAGTCCCGAGCGAGGGGGAGTCGCTGGAAGTGTCGGGAAGCAGCCGGGACTCGTTATCCAGTTCATCAAACACTTCTGCGGCCTTGACCAGGCCACAACTGAGGAGCAAAGTGGCAGCCACGTGAAGAATGATTCTGGGAATGCGTATCTTACTCATGGGTAAAGGAATAAACCCGTCTCTACCTAAATTCGACTAAAGGTCTTCCTTGAATTCAAGTACTTTTTTTCCTTTACATATCCGGACGATGCGGACCCAATTTTTTTTGGTGGTACTGTTGGTGGCGGGTGTCTCTTTTCTGGAAGCATCCGCGGAGCGGTTTTTTCACTACGGCGAGCCCTTGATCAAGGACCTGGGGATGGATGCAGCCCGCGAAGGGGGCCACATCTGGAAGGTGGTCTGGGACGAGCAGGGGGTGGCCTATCTCGGCCGTGACACGCTCTGGCGTTGGGACGGGACGAGCATGAAGCAGCTCGGGCCGGACCACCTTGTCGAGCTCAAGGGCATGTGCTTTGATCCGCAGGGCCGCCTCTGGCTGGGCAGTTTCAACGAGATTGGCGTCTTCGATCCCGTCAGCCAGGGCTATAGCTCCCGTCTGGACTGGATTCCCCGCGAGAAGCAGGCCTTCGGCCAGGTCTGGAACATCCATCACGACGGGGAGTTCCTCTGGGTTGCGACGGACCACCAGCTCTTCCGGGTCGGGGAGGGCAGCTTCCGCGACTGGGATTTCCCGGGCGATCATCGCGTCATTTTCCATTTTCTTGCTTCCGGTGTGTACGCCCATCAGGATGGAGTTGGCCTTTGGCGACTGGAGGACGGGGAAATGCAGCTGCTCAGCAACGATCCGGGTCTCGCCGAACGGAGTGTCCTCTTCCTTGAGGATCAGCCGGATGGGTCCCTGTTGGCCGTATCTGGCAGCGGGGTGTATTTTTTTGATGAATCAAATAGTGTAATCAACAGCACTCAAAACTCTGTCCTTTCAGGTCTTTTGGTTAGTGCTATTTGTCGCCTTGATGAAAGGAATTTGATTATAGGTACGCTGGGGCAGGGATGTTATTTTTATAATTTAGCATCAAACACGGCTACACTAATTGATACCGGAGCAAACACCGAAGGAAGTTTGATTCTTAATGTGTCTGTGGATCCTAATAACTATCTTTGGATAGCTGTTGAAGGAAACCTGAAGCGATTGGTTTATCACGATAGTGCAAGGGTAATTAAAAGCTCCAGTCATTTCAGTTTAGGTTTTATAAACTCAATTGAGATCTCTGCCCTGGGATTAGCAGCTGCAAATGATAAAGGGTTTCTGTTTTTCCCATCAGGTAGCAATAAATCAGGTTTCAGAACTTTCTCTAGTATAGGTGAATCCAAAAAGACCCTCATCCATGAGGGGAAAGTATATTTTGATGATTATGACAGCTTGATGGTGCTGGAAGGCGGGGAGGCGCGAGAGTTGCAGGCCTTTGATCGGGAGATCCGCAGTTTTGCACTGGCGGGTCCGGAGCGGCTGTTTGTGGCCTTCAATGACCGGTTGGCGGCCTACCGCATGGGCCCGGGCGGGGAACTGGAGCTGCTGGGGGAGCACCGGACGTTGAACGGGCTCATTGAGCTGGAAGCGGATGCCGATGGCCGGGTCTGGGGCTGGTCGCACCGCACGCCGGTGCTGGAGGCAATCGTGTCGGAGGGGCAGGAACTTGTCGTGCGGCGTCACGACACCATTGCCGGGCGGGACCTCTTCAGTGAAGAGCATCACTTTGGCATGACCAAGGCGGGTCCGGTCCTCGTTTTCAAGGACCGGGTGGCGCGTCATGACAAGGCGAGCGGGACCTGGGAGACGGCTCCATTCGGTCCCGGACTGGGCCGCCTGCAGGCCCTCGATTTCCGGATGGAAGCAAACGGTCTGGCGGGCTGGCTGGTAATGCAGGATAGCGGGACCGGCAGCAGCCTCTTGGTGGAAGTGAGCTGGCCTTCGGAGGGCGCATTGGAATGGCGCATTTTGCCCTGGCCGGGGATGGAGGAAATCGGCCCGGTGATGGAGCTGGCCTATGTGGATGAGGAAGAGCCCTTCTTTGTTATTGGAGGGATGCAGGGACTGTTCATTGCCCCGGTGTCCCTGTCCGACAGCATTCCCCCGCCGGATCAACCGGTCATCTGGGAGGGCTTTGACGGCATCGAGCCCGCCCTTGACCGGGAAATGGACTTTGGGGCCGGCAACCTGCGCTATTCCTATAGTGCCCCGCAGGCCAGCTGGCACTATCCGGTGCGCTACCAGACCCGGATTGAGGGAATGGACACCGACTGGACGCCACCGAGCGCCTTTGCCTTCAGGGATACCGGGCAGCTGCTGGACGGCAGTTTCCGCTTCGAGGTACGGGCGGTGGATCCCTTTGGCCGGACCGGACCGGTGGCTTCCCTCCGTTTGACGGTCAACCCGCCCTGGAGACGCACCGGATGGGCCTACCTTGTCTACGCCATCGGAACATTGCTGGTGGGGGCCTGCGTACTTCTTTACTTTGTCCACCGGGAACGAATCAAGCAACGGAACCTGGCCCGGCTGGTGGAAGAAAGGACCCATGAGCTGAAGCAGGCCAATGCCTTCAAGGACCTGCTGATTGCCAACCTGAGTCATGAGATCCGCAATCCCTTGAACGGGGTCATCGGCCTCATCCGGCAACTGAAGGAAAACGCCCCGCCGCCGTCGAGCCATCTCAAGTCCCTCCGCCAGGCCGCGGATTACCTGCGCAACACCGTTGAGGGGGTGCTCGATTTCTCCAAGATCCAATCGGGCCAGCTGGAGGTGAATCTGAAACCGGTAAACCTCCGGCCCGTCCTCATGGGACCAGTCGGAATATACCGGTCCCAGGCGGTGGAAAAGGGCCTTGAGTTGCCGGTTGTCTTTGAGGTCGCGGATGAGTTGGTCGTCGTCACCGACGAGCAAAAGGTCCAGCAGATCATGGGCAACCTTGTTTCCAATGCGATCAAGTTCACGGAACGGGGAACGGTCTCGATCGCCGTCCGGCTGGAAGCGGGGGAATCCGGCCAGGGAACCCTGGAGATCGTGGTCAGGGATACGGGTCCGGGCATTGCCCCGGAGGAGCAGGAAAAGATTTTCAATGAATTCTACCAGGGCAAGGGACCCGGACTGAAGCCACCCGGGACCGGTCTTGGCCTCGCCCTGGTGCGCCAGTATGTGGATTGCCTCCAGGGGCAAATCGATCTCGATACGGCTCCAGGGAAAGGTTCCTGCTTTAGCGTGACCTTGCCGGTCCATGTCGCGGCCTTCGGTTCGGCAGTGGAGGCCGCGGCCATTCCCGCCCCGCCACTGGATTTTTCCGTGCTGGTTGTCGAGGATACGGACTACAACCGCCTCTTCATGGAAGATTTCCTGGTTGAACGCGGATGCCGGGTCGACCTTGCGGAGGACGGGGATACCGGTTTGCGGATGGCGCGGGAAGGGGATTACGACATTATCTTTCTCGACTGGGAACTGCCGGGACTGGACGGCCTTGAGATTACCCGGGCCCTGCGGGCGGATCCGGCCTTTGACCAATCCACCCTGCTGGTCGGCCTGACAGCCTTTGCCACCGAGGACAGACGGACGGCGGGCCTGGAGGCGGGCATGAGCGCTTTCATGGTCAAGCCGCTGGGCCTGAGCGAGCTTTACGGTGTCCTTGAGGCCCACTTCCCGGAATTCGCCGCCAAGGTGGAGGCATGGCAGGAAGCCGGGGAACCGGACCCGGGACCGGGGGAAGTTGCCGAAGCCCTGATATCCGGGAGGGGGCTTCTGGCGGAGATGTCGGCCAGCAAGGATTGGGAAGACCTCAAGGAACGCTGGCTGGGGATTTTTAATGAGCATGTCCTCGAGGTGGCCGCAGCCATGGAGAATGGGGACACCGGGGAGATTCGCCGCTTCGCCCACAAGCTGCTGGGACACCTGCGGATGATCCGTGCCGAGCCCGTTGCCGATCCCGTCCAGAAGATGCTGGTTGCGGCGCATGCCGGCGACATGGAATCAATCCGCCGGCACTGGTCCCGGTTCAATGGACTGCTGGAGGCCTTCCGCCAAGCCTACCGGCAGCTCTGACCCTTATTCATGCAGGTGATAGCTGTCCTGCAATCCCATCGCCGGAAAGACGCTTTTCCAGAATCCGCATTCATTGGCATAGCGGATGAGTTCCGGCGTGCTATGGACATCCAGCTTGCGGAAGAGGTTGCGCCGGTGGGTCTGGATCGAGCTTTCACTCAGGCTGAGGCTTTCGGCGATTTCGCTGTCGGATAAACCGGCTCCAATGAAGGTGAGGATCTCCTGCTCACGCTTACTGAGGACTTTCTGGAAGGCCTTCGGATCGGTCCGCAACTGGTCGAGGACCGCCTGGATGCTGGGGGAATAATACCGCTTGCCGCTGAGCACTCCCTCGATCGCCTCCTGCAGTACCTCAATGGAGGCTTCCTTCTTGTCGATGAAGGCCTGCAGGTGCTGCTTGTGTACCTGGTAGACCGTCTTTGGGTCGGTTTCGGTCGACAAGGCGACAATGCGGACCTCCGGCATGGACTGCTGCAACTGGCGTGCGACATGGATGCCGGAGAGCTTCGGGATGAGGATGTCGAGGATGACCAGGTCCGGCTTTTCCTCCCGGATGAGCGCGAGGGCGGATTTTCCGTCAATTGCCACGCCGGCAATTTCAAAACCCATCCGGTCCCGCAATTGTTCAATCAGGAACTCCTGGAAAAGTATTTGGTCTTCAACGACAACCACCCTCATGCCGCATCCACCCTAGTACGAAAGCCTTCGGTGTAAAGTCCCCTTAATGGTCCCATGGCAGGCGGACATCTTCCCGGGGGAAGGACCATGGTTCGCTGGGTTCCCACAACTTGCCCGGATTGAGAATGCCATTGGGGTCGAGGGCGTCCTTGATGGCCCGCATGGCCCTTATTTCCGCTTCGGAATGCTGCAGGTGGAAGAAGGGTGACTTGGCCAGTCCGATGCCGTGCTCTCCGGAAATGGCCCCGCCCAGTTCAATGACCCTCTCCATCAATTCCTGCAGGGCGGAACGGGCCGCGGTCGAGGCCGCCTGGTCCGTGTCGTTGTACATGATGTGGACATGGAAATTGCCGTCGGCGGCATGCCCGAATGTGGGGGTGGGGAGACCGGTCCGTTGGTTGATGTCATGAACAAATTCCAGCAGTCCGAGCTGGCTCTCAAAGGGGACAACGACATCCTCGTTGAGCTTGCGCGTGCCCAGCTCAAACATGGCCTGGGAACAGGAACGGCGGACCTTCCAGAGCAATTCGACGGTATCCTCCTCGATGGCGGTGGTGTAGTCCTTGGTCCGCCCGGCGACCCGCCCGGTTACAGCCTCCAGTTGCTCACGGACCTCGTTCGGGCGTCCGTCGACCTCAATGAGAAGCAATGCCGCAGGCTGCTTCGACAGGCGGCAGGTGTTGAGGCAGTCCGGCAGGTCGTCGAGGAGGTGAGGGGATTTGCGCTCCCAGAAGGAGAAGGTGCAACCCACCGTCTGGGTATCGAGGAACTCGAGGGCGGAGGGGGTTTGTCCCTGACGGAGAAGATCCTGCGAACACTCGAGGGCCTCCTTGTCGGAACCAAAGACCGCCAGGCAGGTGGCGTTGGCCGGCGGTCGGGGAATCAGCTTGAGGACAGCTCCCGTGATGATTCCCAGCGTCCCCTCCGAGCCAATCCAGAGGTCGCGCAGGTTGTAGCCCGCGGAAAACTTGCGCAAATTGCCGGCCCAGCGGACAAACTCCCCGGTGGGCAGGCATCCTTCAAGGGAAAGGACGTAATCCCGGGTCACCCCGTACTTGGCCCCGCGCATACCCCCGGCGTTGGTGGCAATGGTTCCCCCCACCGTGGCGTAGGCCCTGGATCCGGGATCCGGCGGGTAGGCGAGGTTGTGCCGGGCGGCGGCCGCATCCAGTTCGGCGAGGGTGACCCCCGGCTGGACGTAGGCCATGCGGGCCACCGGGTCGATGTGCAGCTGCTTCCAGCCCGACAGGTCAAGCACCCATCCTCCCGGGGCCGGGGAGGTGGCCCCGGTCGTCGCCGATCCGGCCCCGCGGGTCGTTACCGCGATCCCATGGGCGTTGGCCAGGCGCAGGACTGCCTCCACCGCCGCTTCATCCTGCGGGCGGATGCACGCGGCGGGCATCCTGCTGTAGCGCAGGTTGTCCATCGACGCAGCGTAGAGGGCCTCCGGGTCGGTGCTGACCTGGTCGGCCCCAAGGGCGTCCAGAAGGGCGGTGAGGGCTTTGTTGTCGGGATCCATGTCGGGATGAAAGGGGTGCCTTTAGCCTTGCCAGAGGCGGGTCCACTTCTACTGATAGGGAAAAGTTGAGAGAACTGTATGGAAAAAACACTTATTATTCTCAAGCCGGATGCCTTTGAAAAGCGGAAAGTGGGTGCGACCATCGCCCGCTTTGAAGATGCCGGCCTGTCTATTGTTGCCACCAAGATGCTTGAGCTCAGCAGTGCCCTGCTCAAGGAGCACTATGCCCACATCGCGGATAAGCCATTTTTCCCGGAGATTGAGGGCTTCATGTCCTCCATGCCGGTCATTGTCATGGTCCTCGAGGGGAACTCGGCCATTGAACGGGTCCGTAACCTCGTCGGCCCGACGAATTCCCTCGCCGCCCCCGCGGGAACCATCCGCGGCGACTGGGGAACCAACATGATGCTCAACATTGTCCATGCTTCCGATGGTCCTGAGACCGCGGAGATGGAAATCAAGCGTTTCTTCGCCGAGGGTGAGGTCTTCGCCTAAACGGCTACGCCCCACACAGTGAGGTCTTCGCCTAAACGGCTACGCCCCACGCAGTAAAGTCTTCGCCTAGGCTTGAGTGGAACCGCGCCGCGCGCCCTGAAGGGTGGCGACCGCATGGGCTGCGATACCGGCACTCTGTCCCAGGGCCCCGATTTTTTCCTGGGTGGTGGCCTTGATACCGATGTCAATCGGCTGCAGCTTGAGCTTTTTGGCGAGGACGGTCTTCATCCGCGCCACATAGGGGGCAACCTTGGGCTGCTCCGCGATCAGGGTGGCATCAATGTGGACAATCTTCATCCCGGCCTTTTTGGCTTCCCTTCGGGCCTGCTTGAGAATCTCCAGGGAGGAGATACCGGCGATGGAGGGATCGGTGTTGGGAAAATAGTGCCCGATGTCGGGCAGGCCGCAACCGCCAAGGATGGCATCGGCAATGGCATGGGTCAGGACATCCGCATCGGAATGGCCCTCCAGACCGACGTTTGATTCAATTTCCACCCCGCCGAGGACGAGGGGAAGTCCCTCCTTGAGGCGGTGAATATCGTATCCGAGGCCGACCCGGACCTGGCTCTTGGGTTCATCTGTCATGGCGTCATTGGAGAGAATGCTTTCCAGCAGGGCAAAGTCTGCCGGGCGCGTCAGTTTTGGATTCGGTTGTTTGGACTCGACGAGGAATACCGGTTCGCCGAGTGCTTCAACGGCTGCGATATCATCAGTCACCTTGCTGTTGAGCCGGGCATGGGCCTTTTCGATAAGCGGTCTGGGAAAGGCCTGTGGCGTTTCCATGGCCCAGAGCTTCTCCCGGTCGAGGAGGGTGCCGTGGCCGGGTGTTTCCACCGGGGAATCCTCGAAGGAGCGGACCGTATCTGTTACCCGGTGGGCAAGGCTGACGGCACAGCGCATGGCGAGAAGGCTTTTCCGGACCGCCTGAAGTGTTTTCCCGGTGACAGCAGGTCGCGCGCAATCATGGATGGTGACCCATTCGGCGCGGCTGGGAACCATCTCCAGGCCGGCTGTGACAGAGTCCTGCCGCTCGCCGCCTCCGAGGGTAAAGTAGACCGGCAGCTTGGTTTTCTCGGCCTTGACGATGGCAGCGAGCTCCTTCCGCTGACGGTTGTCCCTCGCGACAACGATGATGCTGTCCTGGGTTCCGCTGTTGACGAAGGTGGATAACACATGGGCGAAGACAGGCCGGCCAGCCACCTCAACGAGGATCTTGTCCTCGACGGAACTGCCCATGCGGGAACCGGAACCGCCCGCCAGCAGAATTGCCACATGCTTCATTTCAATACCTTTGACTTGTTGAATCGTGAAAGCAAATACTGAATGACATGCTACTCGACAATGCCTCTGTCCGTATCAACTGCCCGGCCAAGGTGAATCTTTCCCTGGCCATCCTGGGTAAGCAGGACGACGGATTTCACAGCCTGCACAGCGTGGTGGCCCAGGTCGGGTTGGCCGATTCCCTGGAACTGCAGTGGCTCGCTGACGGGGAGCCCAATGCTGACACGCTGCTGGTCGAGGGCGCTGAGTTGCCGCCGGAGAACACCGTCAGCACCGCGCTGCGGCTCTTCCGGGAAGCGAGCGGTCTCGACCATGGGTCTTTCCGGGCCCGGTTGGTGAAGAACATTCCTTCCGGAGCCGGCCTTGGCGGGGGCAGCAGTGATGGAGTCGGGGTCTTCCGGGCCCTGCAGCAGCTTTTCGGGGATGCCGTTGCCGTTATCGACTGGGAGGCACTGTCCGCACGGATAGGTAGCGATTGTCCGCTATTCCTGCGTGACGAACCAGTGATCATGGAGGGTCGGGGTGAGCAAATACGACCCCTTCCGGAGGAGTTGGCGGCACGCTTCCGCGGCCGGCCGTTGATCCTTTTCAAGCCGCGGTTTTCCATCAATACCGGGGAAGCCTACCGGCGCCTGGCGGCGGGAGGGTATTATGGAGACCAAAAGGCCTCGCTCATGGGGGTGGAAGAGCGAATGCGGGCCTGGGAGGCAGGCGTGGATGCCCTGCCGCCGGCCTGGAACGATTTTGAGCGGCTGGTGGAGGACTGGATGCCCAGCCTGGCGGTGCTCCTGCACCGTTTGCAGACTGTCCATGGCCTTGATGCCCGCATGAGCGGGAGCGGGAGTGCGTGTTTTGTCTTTCCCAATGGACAGGCGTTTGATACGAATGCTCTCACAGAGGAGCTAGCAGCGGCATTTGGAGAATACTTTTGGATTCAGGAAACAACTATCAACTAAGGACTTGCATTCAGTCGGTGCGCTCTATGCCTTGTTGGGTTCCCACTTTTGACCATGGCCACTGACAAACAGGAACAGATTTTCGAAGGCATCCCCGGCGCTCCGGGCGTTGTCCATGGTCCGCTGGTCAGTTTCTACCAGGGGGAAGTTGAGGTTCCGCGCTATTCCGTCCCTCCGGAGCGCCGTGAGGAGGAAATTGCCCGTTTTGAACAAGGCCTGATGGAAACCCGGCGCCAGATTTCCGCTATCCGGGCGGAGGTCGAGGAAAAGGTCGGCGAGGAGGAGGCTTCCATTTTTGATGCCCACCAGCTGGTCCTCGAAGACCGGGCCCTGATTGAAGATACCATTCGTGAAGTCGGGGAGACCGGATTCAACATCGAGTACTGCTTCCAGGAAGTGGCCAACCGCTATATCGAGGCCTTCAACCAGATTGATGACGAGTACATCAAGGAGCGCGTCAGCGATATCCGGGATGTTTCCAAGCGGTTGATATGCAACCTTTTGGGGCGCGACCACAAGACGCATGGTTCCCATCATGGCCTTGGTGAGCACATTCTCATTTCCGTTGACCTGAGCCCCTCCGAAACCGCCTTGCTGAACGTCAAGGAAGTGCTGGGCATTGTTACCGAGCAGGGGAGCCGGACCAGCCATAGCGTCATCATGGCCCGATCCCTGAGCATTCCCTGCGTGGTTGGGGTCCACGGCCTGCTGGAAGTGGCCGACTTTGGGGCGGAAATCCTTGTTGATGGCTACAAGGGTCTTGTTTACCTCAATCCCTCCCCGGAAACGATGGAGCGCTACGGCCGGCTTGCTTCCGAGCAGCGGCACGTCCAGGAACTGTTTGAATCCGAGCGGCTCCTGCCGAGCGAGACGCTGGACAAGTTCGATTATCACCTCCTGCTCAACGTGGAAGGCGTCGAGGACAAGGAACAGATGCGCAACAGCGGGGCCACCGGGGTCGGGCTGTTCCGGACGGAGAATATCTTCCTCTACGCGCGGCAGTTTCCCGGCGAGGAAGAGCAGTTTGCGATTTACCGGGATCTGGTAAAGAACATCGGCGAGCACCCGGTGACGATCCGGACGCTGGACCTTGGCGGTGACAAGAACCCGCACAAGAGCCTGACAGGCTACCAGGAGGCCAATCCGTTTATGGGATTCCGCGGTATCCGGTTCTGCCTTGAGCACACGGACGTATTCAAGGATCAACTACGGGCTATCCTGCGGGCCAGCCACTATGGCAAGATCAAGGTTCTCTATCCCATGATCTGCAGTGTCGCCGAGGTCAAGCAATCGAATGACTTGCTGGAGGAGGCTAAGCAGGAACTGGACGCACGCGGCATCCCCTACGACAAGGATATCGAGAGAGGGGCCATGATCGAGGTGCCAAGTGCCGCCGTCATCACCGACATGCTGGCCGACCACTGCGACTTTTTCAGTATCGGGACCAACGACTTGATGCAGTACCTGCTGGCCGTCGACCGGATCAATGATCGCATCGCCTATCTTTATGACCCCAGCCAACCGTCCGTTGTGCGGACTTTGAACTTCATCTTCCAGCAAGGGAAGATGCGTAACGTGCCGGTGAGTGTTTGCGGCGAGCTGGCTGGCGATCCCCTCTGGGCGCCTCTTTTAATTGGCCTCGGTGCCTCCGATTTATCGGTTTCCATGGGCTGTATCGCCAACATCAAGTACCTTATCCGGCGGATGCGGCTTCATGATGCCAAGCATCTGGCAATCCGGGTCCTTCGCTGTGACGAGCCGGAGCAAATCCAGAACGAGCTCCAGGCCTTCTATGAAAAGGTCATGGGCGACACGCTCAAGGGCCTGAAGGCTTACGACTGATCAGGCCGGCTTGATGCCCGTGGCCAGCAAGGTCTCGAAATGCGGTTCCTGGGTCTCCTTGGAAACCGGGTCCACATGCACCTCGGAAAAGCCGCACTCCTTGATCCAGTGGTAGAGCCGGTTCGGCGAAAAGCCCAGCCAGCGGTCGGCATAGAGCTCGCGGGCCTTCTCAAAGGTGTGCTGGTTGAGGTCCAGCACGACAAGGCGTCCGCCGGGACGGAGGATGCGCCATGCCTCGGCCAGAGCGGTCTCCGGCTTGCCGGCGTGGTGGAGGGCCTGGCTCAGGAGGGCGAGATCGGTGGAGGCATCCGGCAGGGGAACCTTCTCGATGTCCCCCAGTTTGTAGGTCAGGTTGTCGAAGCCGTGTTCCTTGGCCAGTTCCTTGCCGACCTTGACCATGGCAGCCGAGTTATCGATGCAAATGACCGAACGGGCCCGCCGGGCCAGCAACTGCGCCAATACCCCTTCCCCGGCTCCGAGGTCGACAATGTCGATTTCCGGCGTCAGCAGGAGCAGGAGATGGCCAATCGCCTCCCATGAACGCCCGGGGCAGTACTGCTTGCCCAGCTTGCTGGCGACCATGTTGAAGTAGGCTTCCGATTCCGCGCGCCGCTTGCTGAGGACGCGATCCAGGCTACTGGCGTCATCGCCGAATGCCGGCAGGCTGCCGGCTGCCTCGAGGGAGGCATCAAAGATTTTCCGCAGCGGCCCTTTGCGTGGCGGCCTGCAGGAATAGAAGCTTTTCTTGCCTTCCCGCCGGTCCTCGACAAGGCCCGCCTGGCGGAGCAGGGCGAGGTGGGAGGAGATACGGGATTGCCCCATATCCATGATTTCCTGCAACTCGACGACGGACAGCGGTTCGGATTGGAGCAAGGCCAGCAGGCGCAAACGGGTTGCGTCACTGAGGAGCTTGATCAACTCGACCGCGTCGGCCATTAATCACGAGTTGAGGTCCACCCAGCGCTGGATGTTCTTGACGGTCCAGGTTTCCTCGTGGCCGTCGATTTCCACCACCACTTCCTGGTCCTTTTCCTTGCCCATGAGGGCCTTGGCCATGGGGGTCTGGTAGGAAAGGATGTTCTTTTCCGGGTCACTGTCCCAGGCGCCAAGGATGCTGTAGGTGACGCGCTCGCCACTGGAGGCGGCCTCAATGTCGACGACACTGCCGACGCTGACCATGTCGTTGGTGGCATCCTCGAAATCGGTCACGCGGGCCTTGTTGATATCCACCTCGAGCTCGTTCTTCTGGGCCAGCAGGAGATCCTGCTCCTGGCGGGCCATCTTGTACTCGGCGTTTTCACGCAGGTCCCCGTGGCTGCGGGCTTCGGCGATTTCCTCCTTGTTGCGCGGGATTTTGACCTGGATGAGGTCCTCGTATTCCTTCTTCCGCTCGTCAAAGCTGGCCTGGGAAACAACCAGCTCCTCGGGGGCCTCGTCCTTGGGCGCGGAGGGCTCGCCTCCGACAATGGACTGGATACTCGGGAAGAGACGGATAAAGCGGGCCAGCAGGGACTTCTTGGAGAGGTCCTCGAATCCCTGGTTCAGCATAAGGGTCTGGGCCAGGTCGTGGGCCGTCTCGTAGGTACTTTCAGCCAGCAGGTCGCCAATCAGTTCCTGGTCCTCACTGACAAGGTCGGCCAGCGGGATGCGGCGCGAACTGGTGTTCTGGAGAGCCTCGTAGTCAATGGCATAAAAGATGGCACTGAGCAGGCGCGGGGCCATCAGCGGGGCCAGCATGGTAGCATACTTGCGTGAGGCACGGTTCTTGAGGATCCATGTCAGCACGGGGGCCTTGAGATTCTGTTCCACCAGCCAGCGCTCGAAGGTTTGCGTGATTTCCTCGGACTTCTTGTGCTCCATGAGGAAATTGATGCACTCCACGGTCAGTTTGCCGGAGCTGTTTTTCAGGAGGTCAAAGGTGACGCGCTCCCATTGTTCCGGTGCACAACGCTCAATGAGGTCGAGCAGCCGGTTGTAATGGGAAGCCGGGATCTGGCCGGCGAGGCTGGTCAAGTCGGTTGAGGCCTCGATGATGGCTGCGGAAGTCGGTTCAAGGATTTCCACATCCGCATGGATAAAGCGGGCGAGGTCATTGCGGACCCAGATGCCATAGAGCCGCTCGCCGGGATTGAGCTGTTTGGTTTCGGCAAGGGAATTGGCGAGGTGGGAAAGGATGTCCGGAAGCTCCTCCTTGATGTCCTCGTGCTTGACCGAGAGATCGATCAACTTGCTGGCGAGGCTGATTTTCTTCTTCGGGGCCTTGGTTTCGAAAAATTCGTCGAGGACCTCCTCCTCGGCCCGGACCGGCTCATCCCGGAGGATGAAGGGCTCCGTCTTTTTGGTTGGGACAGCGACCCGCGGGTCCTTGACGAGGGCCTTCTTGGCCTGGGTCCACCACTTCTTGAACTTCGCCGGTCCCATCAGGCGGCCGAGGACCGTCTCAATTTCAAGGGCGGTGGCGGAATGCTCGTCGGCCCGTTCCATTACCTCGACAATGAGGTCGGCCTGACGGCTCTTGATCATTTCCTCGATGGCCTGTGGTTCCTTCTGGGCCCGGACAAGGATGTCGTCGTCGTCGAGGATCTCCAGTTTATCGACACAGAAAACGGGATCCATGGGATGGCCCTCCCGGCCGCTCTGGAAATCAATGATGAGGCGGTTCTCGCGCTCGTCATAGTCTTTAATCTGGCCCAGTCCCCATGCACGGTGGACGCAGTAGGCGCCGGGCTGCATGGATTCAAGCTTTGCCCGGGCACGCTTGAGACGTGGAGTCTTCTGGATTAGCAAGTCGATTGCTTCCTTGTTCATAAATGTCGCTGATTGAGGTGTCGTCCCTAAGCAGGCAATACATGCTGTCCCACGAAAGGAGGAATTTTCCGTGGTAATTCATGAATTTGTGCCCTATTGCGGACTCTTGATTAAGATTTTGTTAAAAAAGTGGACGTTGCAACCACGAATTTCATCTGACTAAAAGATGTAAGGAACTGGAAATGAGCAGCAAAGAGACATTGGGAAAGGGCGACTGGCGCGCTGCGGTGGAATTATTGATCCGCTGGGAAAAAGGGGCGGGTCATTTGGATGACCTGCTGGAGTCGGTTGATCCCGGGCGCTTGCGGTGGCTGGTGATGGAGGTTTTTCGCCGCTGGCTGGTCATCGGAGCGCTGCTGGAAGGGCGCATGCGGCGGGAGCCGCGACCGAAGGTGCGGCAGTTGCTGAGGCTGGCCCTTGGGGAAAGCCTGGCCCATCCTGAGGAGTCCGCCAAAGTGGTGCACCATGCCGGTGAATTGGGCGGCATCCTTGGCCTGAGTCCCGCTGAGCGGGGCTTTGTCAACGCGGTCCTCCGCTCCTGCTTGCGGGCGGGGCTGCCGGATGCAGCAGAAGTGGAGGCAAGCCATCCGGAATGGATGGTGGAGCGCTGGCGGGAGCAGTTCGGACAAGAAGCAACGAGGCGCCTGCTACAGTGGAACCAGGAGGCAGGTTCCCTGTACATTCATTCCCCAGTCTGCCCGGCTTATGCGGAGACGACCGAGTGGCCAAATTACTACCGGGTCCCGCCCGGCCGCTTCCGGGAGGCCCTGCCGGACCTGTCCCATGGGAGCGCCTATGTGCAGGATCCCTTTGCCCGGATACCAGTTGAGCTGCTGGACCCGCAACCCGGTGAGAGAGTGCTCGACCTGTGTGCCGCCCCGGGGGGCAAGACACGGCTCATCGCCGGGGCCATGAAGGGGAAGGGGACGCTTACCGCGGTCGACCGGCCGGGCCCGCGCATGGAACGCCTGCGGGAAAACATTTCGAAGATTCCCGGTAAATCGGTCGCGGTCCTTGCCGAGGCGGTGGAGAACCTTCGTCCTTCGCCCTTTGGCGGACCGGTGGACGGGCTCTTGATCGATGTGCCCTGCAGCAACACGGGTGTGATGCAGAAGCGTCCCGATGTGAAGCTGCGCCTCCGTCGCGAGGATATCGATACCCAGGCCAGTTGCCAGTTGAAGCTGCTTCACCATGCGGCGAAGCTGGTCCGCCCGGGCGGGCGTCTGGTTTACAGCACCTGCAGTCTGGAGGCGGAGGAAAACGAGCTGCTTGTGGCGGCCTTTCTTGAATCAAGCCCCCATTGGCACCTTGGACGGTCCGTCCTCAGCCGGCCATGGGAGTGCCACCATGACGGGGGCGGGGCTTTCTTGTTGACGAGAGAGATGAGCCGGTGAAAAAACATAGGTGCTTCCTATGAAGGATCCCAAAGCGCTTTTTCCGTTTCTCTTCGCCTCAAGCTGGCTGGGAAACCTGTTGCTAACGATATTGGCGTTCTACCTCGCCTTCTCCCATGAAGGCCCGCTGACGCCATTGGTTTTCCTGACCGTTGCCCTGTGCATCCTCTCGGGGAACGCCCTGCCCATCGGGGTCTACCTGATCCTGGTGCGCTGGCGGGCGGATGAACTGAAGGCGGAGTCAGCGGAGGCCACCCTGCGGGTGCGCGATGCGCTGGCCCGTTCCGAGGAGGTCATGGCCCGGCTGGACGAGGCGGAAGGCGCCCTCGCCAAGAGCACTTTGGTTGCCCGTCAGGTGCCGGAACGCATCAAGGCCAGTTTTGAGCAGGTGGACCAGCTGGCGGAGAAGCTGGAGACGCTCGAGCTCAACTCGTTTACTGAAGCCCTTGTCCGGCAGGAACAGGCAGTCAAGGACCTTGGACAGCCGCTGGAAGCCATCAAGACGGACGCGGACTCGGTCAATACGGCCCTCACGGCCTTGAAAAAGGACGTCAAGGGCGTCCCGGCGGCCCTTGAGAAGATCCTCGCCGAGGTCGCTGCCTCGACCCGTGCTGAGGGCGAGTCCGAGGCCGATGTTTCCGCGATGGAGCGGCTCGATCTCGTTTTTGAAACGCTTGAGGGGATTCAGGATTCGCTTGATGGACTCCTTCAGCGCATGGCCGAGCTCAAGGCTGCCGCCCCGGAACCGCAACCGGAACCGCAACCGGAGCCGGAAGAAGCGGAGCCGGAGGAAGCGGAAAAGGAACCGGAGGAAAAAGACCAACCGGAACCGGTAGAGGAGACCCCGGAGCGGGAGGAAGAAGTTGAGGAAGAGGAAGCCCCGGAACCGGAACCGGAGCCTGAAGAAGAGGACGAGCCTGAAACAGCAGGGGAACCCGCACTGGTGGAGGAAGAATCTGACCAGTCGGAGGCGGAAGCCCCATCGGAAGAGCCCGGACCGGAACCCGAACCGGAGAAAAAGCCTGCCAAAAAAGCGGCCCGGAAGGCTTCCAAGCCGAAAAAGCCGCCGGAGGAGCAAATGATGCTTTCGGATGACCTCGGTCCCGCGAAGCCGGAGGCGGAGAGGGAGGATTCCACTGGTGAGGACAGTTTTGCCCCGGACGGGAAGACCCGTCTTTTTGCCCACGCCATGATTGGCATGGCGAACAAGCTCTATATCCGTGGCGACGAGCCCTGGCTTTCCTGGGACGATGGCCAGCAGATGGAATTGATTGGAATCGGGGAATTTTCGTGGTCGATTGAGGATCTCAAGGAGCCGATGGAGGTGACCCTGTTCCTGAACGACGAGCTGGCTGCGGAAGGCAAGCCGATTACCCTTGAGCCCGGCAAGACAGTGCGGGTCAATCCGAAGTTCCCGCAGCAGGATCCGTTTTAATTGGTTTCCGGACCCGTCCACTTGAAGCCGACGAGGCAGATGTCATCCTCGAACTTCGGCTTGGTGGAGAAATTCTGGAGGTCGGAAAGAATGGCCTGCAGTTGCAGGCTCACCGGTTGACGGGCATACTCGGTGACGAATTCAGCCAGACGCGTCTTCCCGTATTGCTCGTTATCAGGATTGCTGGTTTCGAATATCCCGTCGCTGTAGAGAAGGATGACATCCCGGGGATCCAGGTCCTGCTGGACGGTGAGGTATTCCATATCCTCAAAGAGGGCAAGAGCCGGCGCCCGGTGAGGATCATGGATGGTGGCCGAAAGGTGGCATTTGCTGGAATAGCGGATGGGCCGCGGGTGGCCGGCGCTGCAGAAGCGGAGAAGGCCGCTTTCTGTATCGATAATCAAATACAGGGCCGTGATGAACATCACGTCCTTGGAGTTCTGGAAAATCGGACAGATGCGCTGGTTGAGGTGGGTCATGAACTGGCCCGGATCGTTTTCGATGGGCGACAGTTCCTCAATCAGGGAGCGGACAATGGCGGTGCCGAGAGCGGCCCGGACGCCGTGGCCCATGACATCGCAAAGGAAAACACCGGCTTCCGTGGGGGAGATGCGCTTGATGGAACAAAGGTCCCCGCCCACATAGCCGCAGGGCTCCGCGTAATGGCCAAACTCGATCGTGCCGGCCCCATCGCCTGCATCCTGCGGGAAGGCCGGATAGCTCTTGGGGAAAAATGCCTTCTGCAACTCACCGGCAACCCTGACATCCTCTTCCATTTCCTCCTGCAGGCGCTGGTTCTCGGCGGCATACTCGGCAGCCCGAAACTCGGCTTCCTTCTTGTCCGTGATGTCACGGGAAATGCCAAAGGTACCGATGACATTGCCCTCGGGATCGCGCATCGGGACTTTAGTCGTCGAGACCCAGGTGGCGCTTCCATCGGGCCAGGTTTCCTTTTCCTCAAGGCCGACAAGCGGTTCCCCGGTGGCAATAATCCGTTCTTCGTCCTTGAGGGCCTGCTGGGCATGGTCCTCGGTAAAGACGTCCGCATCGGTCTTGCCGATGGTGTCCTCCATGTCCTTGAAACCGTGCTTATGCATGCAGCTGTCGTTGACCAGCAGGAAGCGGGACTTGCGGTCCTTGAAGTAGATCGAGTCGTTGATGTTCTCGAGGATGTTCTGCAGGTAGACTTTTGCCTCCTGCGGGCTGAGGGACCAGGTATGCTTCTTCAGCTTGGCCAGTCTTTTCAGGGGATTCTTCATTTAGAAGGAGCTAAGCTATGCCATTCCCAAAAATTCGCCAACATAAATATGGAATGGCTGTGCCATGCCCCGCTTCACTTCGTTTCGCGGGGCATGCTTCGTTCTAGTCTCACTTCTGCATGGCTGTGCCATGCGAAGTTCGAAGAACGAAGCATGGTAGCAGGGGCCGGATTTGAACCGGCGACCTCAGGCTTATGAGTCCCACGCTCTAACCAACTGAGCTACCCTGCCACGTTAAAGAGGAAGTTATCATAAGACCCGTGGCGGCAAGTCAAGCCGCAATGGGCGAAAATCATGATACCGTTTGGCTTCAGGAGTCGGGCCTTCAGGCCCGGTTGTGGCCGGACCGGCCCTGAAGGGCCGACTCTTTCGGGCTAGGCCAAAAAAACGGCCCCGCCGTGGAGGCGGAGCCGTGAAAGGAACGTTAGTGATGAAAGGGATGGGCCCTTAGCTGGTCGGGACTTCCTCGATGGTCTTGAGGACGCGGCCGACGATCTTGTAGGGATCGCCCTGAGAATTCGGACGACGGTCCTCCAGGTAGCCCTTGTAGTCATTCTTGATGAAGCTATGGGGAACCCGGACGGAAGCGCCACGGTCGGCAACACCCCAGGAGAACTTGTCGATGGACTGGGTCTCGTGGAGGCCGGTGAGGCGCAGGTGATTATCCGGACCGTAAGCGGCGATGTGCTCGTCACGGTTCTTCTCAAAAGCGTCCATGAGGGCGAGGAAGTAATCCTTGCCGCCAACTTCACGCATGTGCTTGGTGGAGAAGTTACAGTGCATCCCGGAACCATTCCAGTCACCGCTCAACGGCTTGCAATGGTACTCGATCTGCACGCCGTACTTCTCGGTCAGGCGCTGGAGCAGGTAGCGGGCGACCCAGATGTCGTCAGCGGCATTCTTGGAGCCCTTGGCGAAGACCTGGAATTCCCACTGGCCCTTGGCCACTTCGGCATTGATGCCCTCGTGGTTGATGCCGGCTTCGAGGCAGAGCTCGAGGTGCTCGTCAGCAATCTGGCGGGCGATGTCACCCACGTTCTCGTAACCAACGCCGGTGTAGTACTTGCCCTGCGGGCCCGGATAGCCGAACTCGGGGAAACCGAGCGGGCGGCCTTCCTGCATCATGAAATATTCTTGTTCGAGACCAATCCAGGTATCCGGATCGTCAAGGACCTTGGCCCGGTAATTGGACGGGTGGGGGTCACCGCTCGGGAGGTAAACCTCACAGAGGACGATGAATGCGTTATTACGACCAGCGTCCGGATAAAGACGGACGGGCTTCAGGATACAATCCGAATCACTGCCTTCGGCCTGTTCGGTTGAACTGCCGTCAAAGCCCCACTCCGGACAGTCTTCGACCGACTTCGGAGCTTCGCTTGCGATCCGGGTTTTCCCACGAAGATTCGGCTCCGGCACGTAGCCGTCGAGCCATACATACTCAAGCTTGTATTTCGCCATAATTTCGATTTATTTCAGGTGTCAGTTTATTGGGAATGACCAGCCGGCGTGGCCGATCTGTTCCCGTGCGCAGAATCAACTGCACGTTTTGGGCCAAAATTTCAAGCAACATCAAAATTTTTCCGAATTCTCACCGTCTCATGGGATTTAACCGATGCCAGAAGTAAAAGACTCCAAGCAAGCGACTGTCCATGTCGGATATGATGGACGGGTCCACAAGACTTTCCGGGGACCGCTGGCTGAACGGCGTTTCCAGAACGAATTGCGGGTCCTGAAGTACCTCGAACAGCAGAATTGCCCCTTCGTGCCCCGCGTGCTGGAGCACGATGCATCAAAATTGTACATGGTCACCACCAATGTTGGTTCGATCGTGGATAAAATTAGCCAGAGCAAGCTCGATCACCTGTTCCAGGAATTGGAGCAATACGGGGTCAAGCACGACGACCCCTATGCCCGCAATGTCACCTACAACGCGGATATGGGGCGCTTTTGCCTGATTGACTTCGAATTCGCCCGCATCATGGAGAGCGGAGAGGGTTTCACCCTTGAGGAGCTGGAGGAACTGAACCGCGGCAAGAAGTACCTCAAGGCCATGGCCGAGCTGGAGGCCATCGAGCAGGAGGCGAAGGAGGAAAAACAGAAATCCCAATGACCAAAGACCCCCGACCCGAAACTGATCTCCGCTGGTGGGGCCTGACGGACAAGGGGCCCTTCCGGAAGAACAACGAGGATGCCTTCCTGGCTTTGACCTTCAATGCCACCGAGGTGCACCTGCTGGGCAAGGAGGGCGAGGCCGATTTTGAACTGGGGGACTTTGTCTTTGCGGTCAGCGATGGCATGGGCGGAGCTAACGCGGGCGAGTTTGCCAGCCGAATTGCCGTCAGTGCCATCACCCAGCGCTTCCCGAGCCAGTTCCGCCGCGCGGATCCCAACGGGGAGCGGGTCCATGAACGGGTCCTGAAGACGCTATTTGAGCAGATTCATGCGGAAATGGTCGTCATGAGCCGCCATTATGAGGAGTGCGCCGGCATGGGAGCCACCCTGAGTATGCTCTGGCTCACCCCCTGGAAGGCCTACTTCTGTCATGCCGGGGACAGCCGCATCTACCGGTTGGACAAGGATGGCCAGCTCGAGCAACTGACGGATGACCATACCCATGTCGGCTGGCTCTTCCGCGAGGGGAAAATATCCGAGCGCGAGGCCCGTTACCACGAGGGCCGCCACATGCTGCAGATGGTCCTTGGCGGTAAACAAACCAACCTTGTTCCCCAGACCGGCTCGGTGGACATCCGGAAAGGGGACCGTTTTGTCCTCTGCACCGACGGCCTTATTGAGGGCCTTTGGGACAGCTCCATTGCCCGGCTTCTGACCACCCCTCCGCCCCGCCTGGCAGCGGTCCCTCCGGCCCAGCGCCTCATGGAGGAAGCCCTCTACGAGTCCGGCCGCGACAATACCACGGTCGTTGTGGTGGAGTTTTAGGTAATCTTAATCTTAGCCTTAATCTTGATCTTAATCTTCACCAACAAGGCCGCCAGGAGGCTCTAAGATTGAGATTAAGATCAAGATTAAGGCTAAGATTAAGGCTAAGATTAAGATCTTATAAAAAGATTCCCGGTTGCCGTCTGCTGACACCAGGAGACATCCGACAACCGGGAATGGATGAGGGGAAAAACTTCCCTTCTCTGCACAGGAGCAGGATGCGTGCCCTTTGTGGGGTTAATTGTCGCAATAATTGGCTTGGATTTCCGCTTGGGGAATCCTAGGGTGTCTGGCCTATGGCCAAAAGTATCTTATATGGATTATTAGTTATGCTGTTTTCGGCGGCCAGTCCCGCTTATGCCATCCTGGGCAACCTGCTGGACAAGGACGCCGAATCGGAGGAGGGGAAATCCCAGGTGGATCTGCCGGAATACACGGGTATCAAGCATTCCCTGGCAGTGGTTGATTTTGACAATCCGCAGAACTGGTACTCGCAATACCGCCTTGGTGCGGCGCTGAGCATGATGCTGGAATCGGCCCTGTTTGAATCGGGCCGCTTCGTCATTGTCGAGCGGCAGGAGCTGGGAAATGTCATCGCCGAGCAGGATCTGGCGGCGAGTGGCCGGGCCGCCCAGTCGGCGCAAGTTGCGCAGACGGGCCTGATCCGCTCGGCCAAGTATCTGGCCACCGGCACGGTGACCCGGGTCGATGAAAAGACCCAGGGCAGTGGAGCGGGTATCGGCTACAAGGGATTCCGGATCGGGGGCGGCGGCAACGAGTCCGAGCTCGAAGTGGTGGTCAAGCTGATTGATTCCACGACCAGCCAGGTGGTCGCCAGCAAGCGGATTCTTGGTAAGGCCGGGGGCAGCAAACTGAACATCGGCTACTACAACCGGGGTTTCGGGGGCGACTTGAGCGGCTTTGCGGAGACGCCCCTCTCGGAGGCGGCCCAGGATGCCATCTCCACGGCCGTGGCCTGGATTGCCACCGAAATGGAGGATTACGACATCACGGCCAACATCGTGACCGTGAAGAGCGATAACCTCATCATCATGAATCGGGGTGAAAACTACGGCGTCCAGATCGGGGATGTCTTCCTTGTCCGGGAGGCCGGGGAAATCCTCACGGATCCGGATACGGGGGAAGTCCTGGATATCTTTGAAGGAGAGGTAACGGGTAAGATTGAGGTCCACCGGGTGGCGGAAAAGATAGCCTATGCCAAGCTGGTCGATGGCATCGCCCCACAACGTGGCGACGCGGTTGTCTATGACCGCTGAGACATTCAGCCAAGAAGGAACATTATCATGAAGCCGCTTCTCCACAGCATCTGCCTCTCCCTGGCATTCTTGCCGGTCCTGCTCAGCGCAAGACCAACTATCGGGGTCTCCGATTTCGGAACCCAGTACGGGCGGACCCTGCACCGGGTCGTCCCCAACATCATTACCGAGAACCTCATCAATTCAGGCCAGTTTGATTTCTACGAGCGGGAAAAGCTGGGGACCCTGCTGCAGGAGCAGGGATTCCAGTCATCCGGCATGGTCGACCCGGCCACAGCAGTCACCCTTGGGCGCCTCAGTGGGATTGATTACATCCTCACCGGGGAGATTGTCGATTTCGGGCGCGAGGTCCGGAATTTCTCGGGCTACGGGGTCCGCACCCAGACGGTTGATTACCGGCTGGAGGTGGCCGTGCGGGTGATCGAGACGGAAACCGGCCGGGTGGTTTTCTCGAAGACAGAAATGGCCGAGGAGCGGCAGAACCAGGGATCGACCCGGGTCCTCGACACCACCATGGATGCCCGGCTCGGGCGCATGGTGGCAGACCAGTTATCGCAGGACTTGCTCAGTAGCCCGGTATTCAAAGCCCCCGAGGAAAAGTCGGCCCCGGAATCGGCCGTCATCAGCATCACCTCGGAGCCGGCCAATGCCTCAGTCGAGATCGACGGGGTCTTCTACGGCAACGCCGGGGGCAGTTTTGAGCTCCCGGCCGGCCTACACCAGATCCGCATCAGCCTTCCCGGTTACGCAGTCTGGGACAAGAAGGTCATGGTCCGCGATGGCTCCTCCTTCCACGTCCCGCTGGTCCGGACAAGTGATATCCGGGTCGAGGTGGAGGAAAACACCAGCATCTCCACGAGTTCGGCTCCCTGACTCGCGCCTGGGAGCCCTTCGGCTTCGCTCTAGCCTCCCTGCTACACTTCGTTTCGCAGGGCACACCCTTCGCGTGGCTGCGTCCGGGAGCCCTTCGACTTCGCTCAGGGCACGCTTCGCTCTAGCCTCCCTGCTACACTTCGTTTCGCAGGGCACACCCTTCGCGTGGCTGCGCCACGCGAAGCTCGGAGCGAAGCGTGGTGGGCGCGCGCAGATTCGAACTGCGGACCCCTACCGTGTGAAGATAGTGCTCTAACCAACTGAGCTACGCGCCCGTGAAACCACGACAAGGGACAAGAGACGAGAGACTAGGGAGGGGGATCGGAATTCGACAATGCAAAAATTCGGGAAAATGGGGGTGGCGGACGGCCGAAAGCCGGATGCCATACCATCGGTCTTTCGGGTTGGCTCGCGCTGCTCGGCAACCAATCCCCGTAGCCCGTGGTAGGCGTGGCTCGCGGTGCTCGTCAGCCAATCCCCGTAACCCGGGGTAGGTCCGATTCGCTGCCGCTCATCGTCCCAACCCCGGGCTACAGGAATGATTCACTTTTGGCGGAAATGCCTGTAGCCCACGGTTGACTCGTGAAGCGGGGCTACCGTGGGGAAAGGGAGAGAATGAATCCAAAATTACCCCGACGGATGTCGGGGTTAATGCCTGACCACCGGGTGGGATTGGGTATGGTCCTCGGAGGAAGCGGCGAGGTCGCGGGCGTCGGCAAGGAAGTCGTCGATGTCCTCTTCGGTGGTATCCCATGAGCACATGAGGCGGCAACCGCCGGCCCCGATGAAGTCGTAAAATTGCCAACCGCGGGCGTAGAGGCCGGAGATGATCCGGTCCTCCATGCGGGCAAAGACGGCATTGGCCTCGCGGGGAAAGAGGACCTCGATGCCGTCGATAGCCGTGAGACCTTCCTCAAGCTGGGCGGCACGGGCATTGGCCGCTGAAGCATGGCGGAGCCAGGCACCGTCCTTGAGAACCCCCAGCCAGGGCGCGCTGAGGTAGCGCATCTTGGAACAAAGCTGGCCGGCCTGCTTGCACCGGAATTCAAACTCCTTGGCCAGTTCCTTGTTGAAGAAGACAACGGCCTCCCCGATAGCGAGCCCGTTCTTGGTTCCGCCGAGGCAAAGGACATCCACTCCCGCCCGCCAGGTAATGTCCTTGGGGGGACAATTGAGGTGGGCGAGGGCATTGGCGAAGCGGGCGCCGTCCATGTGGAGGTAGAGGCCGAGCCCGTGGGTGATGGCCCCGAGCTGGCGCAGCTCGGCGGGGGTATAGACCGTGCCCACTTCCGTGCTCTGGGTGATGCTGACCACCTTGGGCTTTGGGTAATGGAGGTCATTGCGGCGGTGGACAACCGACTCCACGGCATCCGGGGCAACCTTGCCGCCTTCCCCCTCGACAAGGAGGATCTTGGAGCCGCCGGAGTAAAATTCGGGCGCGCCGCACTCATCGGTCTCCACATGGGCCAGTTCATGGCAAATGACGCTGTGGTAGCTGCGGCAGAGGCTGGCCAGGGACATGGAATTGGCGGCGGTGCCGTTGAAGGCGAAAAAGACCTCGCATTCCGTCTCGAAGATTTCGCGGATGGCCTCGCAGGCCTTGGCTGTCCAGTCATCG
>JBFOLZ010000073.1:0-34737 GCA_040830445.1 Puniceicoccaceae bacterium | reverse complement strand
GGTTTCATCATCATTCAGGTGTCGATTGTTCGGAATTAAAGTCTCCGCCAAGGGCGAGGTGCAGGTTGATGCGCTCAGCTAGGCGGGCATTGCGGATACTGATCTGGGCCACCTTGGCATTGACCACCCGGGCCTGCATCTGGAGAACATCGAGCAGTTCAATGTCGCCATTCTCGAACTGGGTGTTAGCCAGCTCCAGGGCCCGTTCGTTGTCCTCCACAATGGCGTCGATCAATTCCTCACGCTCGCGCAGGATGGTTTCGTTGCTCAGGGTGGTCTCAACTTCACCAAAGGCGACCAGGGCCTTCTGGCCATAGTCGGCAAGGGCAGCTTCCTGCTGGGCGGTCTGGATTTCCACCTGGGCCTGGAGGGCGCCACCCGAATAAATGGGGGCCAGGAAATTCGCCCCGACATTCCAGAAGCTGCTTCCTGAACCAAGGAGGGATGTCATCTGGTTGTTGACGGCCCCGCCACCTGCGGTCAGCCCGATGGAAGGCAGGCGGGCTGCCTTGGCTGCGGTAGTCAGGTTAAAGGATGCAGCCACCCGGCGCTCCGCGGCGACAAGATCCGGACGGCGTTCGATCAGTTCTGAGGGCAACCCGACCGGTATGGCCGGCGGGACGGCGACAAATTCCTCAGCAACCTGCAATTCGGCCGATGGATAACGACTGAGCAGTACTTCAAGGCTGCGCAGGGCAACTTCATGGGCCCCGGTGGCCTGGCGCAGACGCTCCTTGGACGATGACAGGTCGGCCCGGGCAAGGTGGACCTCCTTCATCCCGATTTCGCCGAACTCGTGCTTGGTGTTTACAATGTCCAGAGTCTTGGCGTAGAGCTCCACCACTTCCTGGGCGTAGGCGACTTGCTTGTAGGTCTCGACGCCGGTGAACCAGCTCTTGGCGACCTGGGCCTTCAGGGAAAGCCGGGCAAACTCATAGTCAGCCGTGGCCGCTTCAAAGTCTGCTTCGGCAGCTGCAGTCTGCGCCCGGACCTTGCCCCAGATGTCCAGCTCCCAGGATACCCCGAGGCCAATCTGGTTGCTGCTTTGCTGGGGGATGCCGCTGTAGCCGGTTTCCACCGCTTCACCGGCAGCGGAGACCACTGGCTTCATGGCGGCACCAGCCTGGGTGACAAATCCTGCCGAGGCCTCAACCCGTGAAGCACTGGCCCGGAGATTGAGGTTGTTCTGTAAGGCCTCATCAACAATGGCATCCAACTGTGCGTCGCCAAAGGCATGGATGAAATTTGCCGGGACAGGACCAATTTCGCCATCCTGCTGGGAGGCGTAGCTCTCACGAACCTCGGTGGTTTCGGGAAGCGCCATGTCGAGTGCTTCTTCCCCTGTGGGAGGTGGTGGAACGGCGCAGCCGGCCAGAAAGGCTGCTGCAAGGAGAGAGAGAGGGATTTTATTCATGAAAATCGCACTGGGTTGCCTGAATCGCGTTTTGAGCGAAACGCAATCGTTTGGGGATTCTCCAAACAAGGCAATCTCTATCTTAGACCGGACTGGAATTGGGAATTCTAGAAAATCTCCGAGGCTGTCTCCTCCTCGCCAACAGTCTCTTGCGGCTGGTTTTCGGTTGGCCGCGTCCGCCACCACGCGGCAGCGATGCTGCCAATCACGGAGTGGGTGACGGCCGAGATGGCGCAAGGGATGGCTGTCAATGGATTGGCGAAGTGCGACCGGGCGAGGACCGTTGCGAGACCGGAATTCTGCATGCCGACTTCAATCGAAATGGTCCGGCGGATGGCCTTTTCATAACCAAAAATCCAGGCAAATCCGTATCCTGCGGCAAAAGCGGTGCTGTGCAGCAGGATGACTGCCCCCAGCAGGGCCAGACCCGACTCCTTAACCGCCCCGGCATTGGCCCCGATGATACTGGCGCAAATCAGGGCAATGACCACCACGGCGATCAGGGGTCCCACGGGGAGGACCACCTTGACTGCCTTCGGAAAGAGGTGATGCAGGGTGACACCCAGCACCAGTGGCAACAGGACAATCTTGACCATGCTGAAGAAGAGCTGCCAGCCATCGACGGGGACATATTCCCCGGCCAGCCAGCTGGTCAGGAGAGGCGTCAAAACGACGGCCACGGAAGTGGAACACATTGTCATCAGGACGGACAAGGCGACATTGGCCCGGGCGATGTAGGTGACAACATTGGAGGCCGTCCCGCCAGGGCAGCAGGCCACCAGAATCAGGCCAACCTTGTAGGGGACCGGAAGATCCATCAAGTGGGCGATGGACCATGCGCAAAGCGGCATCAGGATGAACTGGGCGGCAAGGCCGGTGGCTACCGACTTGGGCATCGTCAGGACACGCTTGAAATCGTCCAGGCTGAGGGTGATGCCCATTCCCAGCATGATAATGCCGAGGCCCCAGATGATGAGCGTCCGGTTGACCCATGAGAATGCAGCTGGCTCCACCAGCGCAATGGCGCAGCAAAGGACCACCCAGACGGGGAAGAGATTGGTGAAAATGGCAAGGAGGCGATGCATGGTCGGCCAGGGTAGGGGCATACAAAGGCTTTGCGGGCCGATGGCAAGTAGATGTCCCGCTGGCCTAAATTGATTGAACTATCCTTCATCCGCATTCATGCTTCGCTGAGTCCTGTATTCCCTGAATAAACATCAACACAGTCACACCCATGTACCGCTCCATACCACTCCTTGCCCTCCTTGTTTTCCCTCTCACTGCCGGTGCCACCATCCCGGATGAGGAAGGGTGGATTTCCCTCTTTAATGGGCAAAACCTCGACGGCTGGACCATCAAGGTCACCGGGCATCCGGTAGGTGAAAATCCAGGTGGCCTCTTCCGGGTCGAGGACGGCCTCCTGACGGTCAACTATGACTGGCTGAGCCGGTTCAACAGCGAGTTCGGTCACATCTTTACCGAGCACAGCTACACCAATTACCGCTTCCGGTGTGAATACCGTTTTATTGGTGAGCAGGTGCCGGATGCCCCAGCCTGGGCCTACCGCAACAGCGGGATTATGTTCCATTCCCAATCGGCTGAATCCATGGAATTGGACCAGAAGTTTCCCGATTCCCTGGAATTCCAGTTTCTCGGTGCCTTTGAAGAGGACAATTTCCGGCCCAGCGGGTCGCTCTTCCTCGTCGGCAATGCTGCGGATTACAACGGAGAAGAAGTGACCAAGAACGTGAAGACGAATTTCCAAGCCCTGCCGCTTGGCGAATGGGTGGAGGCGGAATTGGTGGTCAAGGATTCGGTTGTCCGATTCTTCCTCAACGGGGAAATGGTTCTGGAATTCAACCATCCGCGAGAGAGGGACGGAACACCCTTGGCCTCCGGTCACATTGCCCTTCAGGCGGAAAGCCATCCGGTGCAGTTCCGCAACATCGCCATCAAGGAAATCGAGCCAGACAAGCCTTGCGTTTCGAAGCAGGCCAAGGATTGAACCACTCAAGCGTCGATGGGCCAACCCTCGCGGTAGGTCTTTTCCAGGAAGCTGTCGGCAGTGGCACTGTTGGTCGTGCCGCTGGCACCATTGTAAGTGACTTCTTCACCCGCCTGATAGGCGGCAAGACCGAGGAGCATCATTTCCATCATCCGACCATTGTAGTTAAAATCACACGACGTCGGACTTCCGGTTTTACAGGCATGTACCCATTCCTCCTGGAAGCCAAGCGGGTCGGGGAGAAGATTTTCAACGGCCCGTCGATCGTAGTAGCTCATGTCCGCCTCCTTGCCGTATGGGATAATCAAGCGGTTATTGAAACCGGCGACGAGGAAACCCTTGGTGCCCTTGAACATGGCCCCGTGGCCGATCCGCGGGAGATCAACCCATGGGCTGGGGGAGTTGGGCATCATGCCGCCTTGCCACCAGTGAACACGAATCTTGCCGCGCCAGTCATTGGCTGGAAGGATATAGGTAGCATGGAATTCGCCAGGGGCGACATCAGGGAGAATCGGCTCCCCTTCCGCCATGGCAGACAAGGGCAAATCGCCGTCAATGGCATTCCAGGCAAGATCCATGGTATGGCTGCCCATGTCACCCACCTGCCCGGTCCCAAAGTCCCAGAACTGGTTCCACATGAGGCAGTTGGAGCCTGGTTCAGGTTCTTCCTTGATAAGGTTGTTCCAGTAAAAGTCGTCGTACGGATGATAGGGGGAGGGACCACACCAAAGGTCGTGGTCAATATGGGCCGGAACCGGACCACCTCCGGAAGGATAATTGGTGTGCTTGCGGACACGGTTGCCCCAGGCGTGGACCTCCCGCAATTCACCGATGGCCCCATCACGAATCAACTCCCGGACACGGCGGAAATTCTCATAGGCGTGGCGCTGAGTCCCGACCTGGGTGGCCACCTTGCGGCCCTTTTCGTCCCATTTCAGGCGGACTGTCCGGGCTTCGTGAACCGAGTTGCCGATGGGCTTCTCGAGGAAGACATGGAGGTCACGGTTGAGGGCCCATGTGGCGATATGCGCGTGCGTGTGATCGGGCGTGCAGACAACGATGGCATCGAGGTCCTTCTGCTTGTCCAGCATGACCCTCCAGTCCTTGTAGGTTTTTGCCTTTGGGTAGCCCAGTGCCTCCAACCCGATGGCCATGCACTTGTCATTGACGTCGCAGACAGCGACCACGTTCTCCTTGGCGACAAAGGACCAGTGTGCCCGGGCGCGGCCCCAAGAGCCGATGAGGCCGATGTTCAGCTTGTTGCTGGGTGAGGCGGCGGAAGCAAAGGTCCCGCTGGGCAGGATGAGCAACCCGGAGCCAGTGATCGCTGCGTTCTTGATGAAGTTACGACGGGATAAGGGTATTTTTTTCATGGAAAGGATTAATGGGTTAACACCATTTATTCAGCCGGGAGCAGTTGTGTCAATTGGCTTAACCTTGGCTGGTCGCTTGCTTTGTTATCCGTTCCGCCTAATTTATTTCTCATGCGGTTTGCTTTCCTTGCCTACAACAACATGGAGGAGCTCGACCTGATGGGGCCATGGGAATTTATTGCCTACCTGAAGTCGACCGGGCGCATTGACGACTGTTTCATCGTGGCGGAGCATCCGGGCGACCTGCAGTGCGCCAAGGGTCTGGTGATCCGCCCGCACTATACCTTTGAGGACTGTCCCGCTATGGACTGCATCCTCGTGCCCGGCGGCAGGGGGTCACGGACGGAATTGAAGAATCCCGTCTTCCTGGATTTCCTCAGGGAAAACGGGAACGCCTGCGACCACGTCCTGTCCGTCTGTACTGGAGCGTTTCTCCTCGCGGCTGCCGGTTTCCTGGAAGGGAAATCCGCCACCACCTACTGGAGCATGCTGGGGGCCCTTGGCAAATTCGGAAACATCCAGGTGGTGGAAGAACGCTTTGTCCGGGACGGCAACATCTGGACTTCCGCCGGCGTCTCCGCCGGCATGGATCTTGTTCTCGCCTTTATCCGGGAAGTCCTTGGGGAGGAAGCCGCCGAGGAGGTGCAGTTCGGGACTGAGTTCTACCCGGACCGGCCGATCTACGGCAGCCCGGAGAAGCGCAAAGGTGCACCGGCCTATCTCAAGCGGGAAATTGCCAGACGGACTGGCGAGGGAGATTGAGTTCCAGACCTATTCGTAGCGGAGCGCTTCGACCGGTTCCAGCTGAGCCGCCCGCCAGGCCGGGAAAAACCCGAACCCGACCCCGATAGCGGTGCAGACCGAGAGGGCGATCCCAATCCAGAACCATGGGATAATCATGGGTACATTCATCTGGGCCGCGACCATGTTGCCGACAACCCAACCCAGGACAATTCCTCCCAGTCCCCCCAGAAGGGAAAGAGCAATGGCCTCGAGCAGGAACTGCCGGAGGATATCCCGCTTGCGGGCCCCGATGGACTTGCGGAGGCCGATCTCGCGCGTCCGTTCGGTTACGCTGACGAGCATGATATTCATGATGCCAACCCCGGCGCAGAGAAGGGCAATGGCACTTATAAGCAGGCCACCGGTTCCGACAACCCGGGCAATGCGGCCGAAAGCCTCCTGCAGGGAATCGTTGGAAAAGATTTCGAAGTCATTCTCTTCCTCCGGTTCCAAGCCGCGCACTTGCCGGAAGTAACCGATAGCCGTATCCTGGGCATTGCCCATTTCAACTGCCGAGGTGGCCATCACGGAAACATCCATGCTCCGGCGGTGGTGCCAGTTGTTAGCCACAAAGCGGGTTACCGGGATGACGACGAGGTTGTCCATACTGTTACCAAACAGCTTACCCCTCTCTTTCAGGACCCCGATAACCGTATAGCGGTTGTCATCGGCCACGACCGATTTCCCAATGGGGTTTTCAGTCGGGAAGAGCTCCTGCTCAACGGCATGCCCGATGACAATAACAGGCCGGTTGAACTCGAGATCAGATTCGTTGATGTTGCGCCCGTAGGCGAGGTCATACTTGTGCGTCAGGAGGAAATTCTCGTTAGTGCCGTATATGCGGATATTCGGGGAAGTCCTGTTGCTCTCAAAGCGGACCCGTTCGCCGGGGTCCGTCGCATAGACCGTTACCGGGAGGCCTTCTGGAGCCATGCGCCGGGCAAATTCAAGTGCCTGCCGGGGTGTTATGCTGGGCCGGTTGCGGTACTTGCGCCACGTATCGTCCATGCGGATGGCAGGGTACTTGGAAATCTCAAAGACATTGGCGGCAAAGATGCTCAGGCCGGTGTCGATGCTCTGGCGAATGGCGGAAAGGGCAGTCATCACCCCGACCACGGAAAAGACCCCGATGGTGATGCCGAGAATAGTCAGTCCCGAGCGCAGCTTGTTGGCCCCAAGGGCACGGGCCGAGAGGTCCAGAAGATCGGAAAGCTGCAGTTTCATGGAAAGGAAATTCCGGGATTATTCGTGCCGGAGGGCGTTTGCCGGATCCAGCTTGGCGGCTTGCCAGGCAGGGGCCAGTCCGGAGAGAACGCCGGTCAGAATGGAGAGGAAACAGGCCAGGATGACCAGGTCCGTGGAAAAGGTGAAGGGGAAGTTTGGCAGGGCGTTGGAGATGAGTGTCTTCAACCCATAAGCCAGCCCCAGTCCGATGATACCACCCAGCAGGCAGATGGAGACCGCCTCGATGAGGAACTGGAGAAGAATCGCATTGCGCCTCGCCCCAATGGCTCTTCGCGTTCCTATTTCCCGTGTTCGCTCCTTCACGCTGACAAACGTGATGTTCATGATCCCGATGGCCCCGACAAAGAGGGCCAGTCCGGTGATAAAAAATCCGGCGATGGCGAGGCCTGACTTCACGGGGCCGAGTTCTTTCTCGAGCGCTTCGGAGCGGTTGATTTCAAAGTCGTTCCTCTCCTCAGGCAACAGTCCGCGGATGCGGCGATAGAGTCCGGTTATCTCGTCATAGGCCAGGTCCGAGTCGGCCCCCGGGGCAATTTGCACCCGCAGGTTGTTGCGCCAGTCGCTGCGGGAAAACTTCTGCAATGCAGGTAGCGGCACGATGGCCTGCTTGTCGAAGCTTTGCAGGCCAAGGAAGGATCCCTGACGTTCCAGCACGCCAACCACCTTGAACTTCAAGCCACGCATCCGTATCGTGTTGTCGATGGCCTGCTCGATGCCCTCCGGGAAAAGGGAATTGGCCACATCAAAGCCAAGGATAATGACATTCTGCCGGCTCAGTTCCTCGGTGTGGGTAAAGAAGCGGCCATGTTGCAGGTCAGCGGTGTTGATAATGGCGAAGTCTGCTGATGTCCCGTTGATGTAGATACCGGAGGCGGAACGATCATCCCTGGAAATCCCTGTAACTGCCACGTTCGAAGGAACGGCAATCCGCAAATTACTGTCCGGGTTCCGGGCAATCCAGTCATTGATTTTATCCGCGTCCTCAAGCTCAATGTCGCGACGGTTTCGATACATCATCCAGTTGTCGCCAACGTCACCCCAGGGCCATTTCTCGATGTAAAGGATGTCCTGTCCGAGCATGTCGAGGCTGTTCGTGAAACCTGTGTCGATGCCCTTGATGGCCGTTCCCATGAGCGTCACGGCGACGATGCCGATAATAACCCCGAGAGCGGTCAGCATGGAACGCGCCTTGTGCATTCGCAACTGTTCAAGCGCGATGCGGAAGGCTTCCGACCATTCACTGCCTAGGCGGGCGAGGTTCATGATGTTTGTGATAACAGTGGTTGATGGATGGGCGTATCTGATTCGATAAGCCCGTCCCGGAGGCGAATGCAGCGGCGGGCGTGATTGGCTATGTCATCCTCGTGGGTGACGACAAGAAGGGAATGCCCCGGCGCGAACAACACCTCAAAGAGCGCCATAATCTCCTGGCCGGTATGGGAATCGAGGTTACCTGTCGGATCATCGGCCAGCAGGATGGAGGGTTCGTTGACGAGGGCCCGGGCAATGGCCACACGCTGCCGTTGGCCGCCCGACAATTCGTTTGGCTGGTGCATCATGCGGTCTCGCAGCCCAACTTTTTCCAAGGCATTGGCTGCCTTTTCGGTGCGTTCATCCTTGCTCATGCCGGAGTAGACCAGCGGCAACTCGACATTGCGGAGGATGGAGGTCCGGGGAAGGAGATTGAAACTCTGGAAAATGAATCCGATGCGCCGGTTGCGGATAAGGGCAAGGGCATCGTCGTCCATTTCATCGACCGGTTCGCCCGCAAGGTGGTAAGTTCCAGCGGTCGGAACATCAAGGCAGCCGATAATGTTCATGAGGGTCGATTTCCCGCTGCCGGACGGTCCCATGATGGCGACGTATTCGTTCTCATGGACGTCGAGGTCGACCCCATTGAGGGCAACCACCTCGGTTTCACCAAGGTGGTAAATCTTGCGCAGGTTGCGAATCTGGATGACGGCTTCCATGACTGGCTTTTCCGGGTCAGGAGTCTTTACCCTTCTTGTCATTCTTCTCGCGAAGGGTGACTTCGCTGCCATCTTTCAGTTCACGCGTCAGGGCGCGGTAACTGCCAGTGATCACTTCCATTCCGGGTTCAAGGCCCGACTTGATCTCAATATCATCCGTATTGGCAATGCCGGTCTCCACCTGCTGGAGCCGGGCCTTCCCCTCCTTCTTGATAAAGACTACCCGGACCCGGTTGTCATCCCGGCCATTTTTGCGGCTGCTGTCCTCTGAATCCTCTTCGTTCGTGGATTCGGTCTCCTCTTCGCCATCTTTCCCTTCGACTTCCCGCTTGGGCCGGACGACGACACTGCCGATGGGAACCTTGACCACATCGGTAACGGTCTTGGTCTCGATGTCCGCGGTGGCGGTCATGCCGGGACGTAGTGATTTTCCCGCGACATCAACCTTAATCCTTACCTCAAATGTAGTCAGCTCCTCCTGGCTGCGCTCGTTGGTTGTGCGGGCAGAGTTGGCGATTTCGGTAACCGTCCCGGCGAACTCCTCATCCGGAAAGGCGTCGATTTCGATCTTGGCTATTTGTCCGATGGCGACATTGACGATATCCGCCTCGCTCACTTCTACCCTGACCTCCATGTTGTTGAGATTGGCCACACGAAGGATTTCCGTGCCGGCAAATTGTCCGGTACCGACGACCCGGTCGCCCGTTTCCGAATTGAGGCGGACAATGGTCCCGTCAATGGGGGAGAAGATGCTGGCCTTGGCCAGTTGATCGCTGGCTTCGCGGAGTTGCATCTCCTGCCGTTCAATCTGGTGCAGGGAAGACTCGTGGGCGGCCTTGCTCACTTCCAGACGGGTGGATACCTGGTCGAGCTCGTCCTGGGTGACAAAGTCTTTCTCAAACAACTCGGAGGCGCGGCGCACATCCAGTTCCGCCTGCAGCATTTCCGCTCTTCGCTGGGCACTCATGGCCCGGGTGGCCGCAAGCGAGGCTTCCTGCTGCTTGACCTGTGCCTCCAGGGTGTCGGGATTGACCCGGACCAGGAGGTTGCCTTTTTCCACAAAGTCACCGTCCTTGACCGGCAGCTCGATAATTTCACCCGGCACTTCGGAGGAGATGACAACCTCCGTTTCCGGCTGGACCTTACCGGTTGCCGTGACCAGCGCGGTGATATCCCCGCGGTCGACTTTCTTGACCGTCACTTCAATGCCCTTCTCGCCGCCCTTGACGCCGATGCCGACAACAGCGATGACGACGATGAGGAGGACCAGCAGTGAAATCCATTTTTTCCAGGATGACTTCTTTTTTGCCATGATGCTTCTTCAGTAAAGGATTAGTCGAGTTGCGGCAGTTCCGGGGATATGCCGTGCCGTTGGAAAATCGTCCCGGACAAGCGGGCCATTTCGATTTCCGTTGAAAGTTGGTTGAACTTGGACCGCAGCAGACGAATCCGGGCCTGGTCCAGTGCGCTCTGTTCCTCAAGGAGATCCCGGATAGCCGAGAGGCCTTGTTCGTACTTGCTCTTTTCCCGGTCAAAGGTTGCTTCCTGCAACTGGACCGTCAGCGTGGCCGCCTCAAGGCTTTGCCGGACCGCATTGAGATTTCGATACGTTGCCCGGACTTCGCGGAAGAGCGACTGGCGCAACTCGGCGTAGCGGATGTCCTCCTGTTCGAGGCGTTTGCTGGCAGTCCGCAGATCGGCCTTTTCCTGGCGCATGCCCCATGGCATGGAGAACTCCAGTCCGACGGACCAGAAATGGCCGTCCCGGTTGAAGGCACTTTCGTAGGCGTCCCTGGCCAGCTCCTTGTCGACGCCGCTGTAGGCACCGGAAAGGACAAGGTCGAGGTTGGGCCGTGTCGCGCTGCGGGCAGCCACTTCATCCCATCGACGCTGCTCCATGACCGCTTCCTGGGCGGCCAGGACGGGGTCCCGCTCGAGGGCCATGTTCCACAAGTTCGCGAACTCGGGGATGTCACGGCCGGACTCCGGGAGGCTTTCCACGGTGTGTTCCGGATCGGTTCCCTGGGTGGAAACATCCGGCAGGACGCCCATCGCCGTGAGCAGAGCGTCGTAGGCATCGCCAAGGGAGCGCCGGGTGGCGATAATTTCCTCAAGGCGTTCGGCGCGCGACGCTTCCGCTTGCAGCACCTCGATGTGCGTCACCATGCCGACGCGCTCCCGTTCCCGGGCTTCTTCGAGCAATGCCTCCGCCACTTCCAGATTGGACTTGTTCAATTCGAGTTGTTCCTGCCAGCGGGCGACTGACCAGTAGGCGGCCTCGGTCTGGGCGATGATGGCCTGCACGGTATCGCGGTAGGATTCAATAGAGGCTTCAAAACCCGCCCGGGCCCGCTCGATTCCGGCGGTGTTAACCTCCCGGCCAAACCCACGCATCAGAGGCTGTCTCAGGGAAATGGCAAGGTCTGCCTCCTGGCTCAGGCTGCTGGTGAGGTCAGCGGCATTGCCGGCATTGCGATCCAGGTTGGTGCGGGCGGTTACGGTGGTTCCGTAAATGAGGCGTTTACGCACACCAGCCTGCCAGTTCCGGGTGTCGGATGAAGTCCCGACATTATTGTCGAAAGTCAAGGTGCGTTCCGACTGGGAGACTTGGCCGGAGGCGAAGATCTCGGAATCAAAGGCTGCCTCCTCACCGGTGAACTGGTCACGGGCTATCTCCGGATCGATGCTGGCGATACGGAAGGCAAAGTTGTTTTCCAGGGTGACTTGAATCGCATCCTCAAGGCTCAGCTGTTCCATTCCCCATGTCTGGGTCAGAACGGATAGGCAGATTCCGGTCAGGATGATGTTTTTGCGCAAGTGGATCATTGTCGGGATAGACGCTGTTAAAGGGTCGGTCTTGTTACTGTTCTAGGCTTTCGGTTCGTTAAACTCAAGACACCGGTTGCAGGGCCTCGTGGTTTTTCCGATT
The DNA here is from genome assembly GCA_040830445.1 of Puniceicoccaceae bacterium. GTDB lineage: Bacteria > Verrucomicrobiota > Verrucomicrobiia > Opitutales > Oceanipulchritudinaceae > Oceanipulchritudo. The sequence goes on along the minus strand of JBFOLZ010000073.1, from coordinate 23,018 downwards.
ATTTGTCCAGAACGATATTGAAGGTATCGAGAATGCGTCCCCGGGCACGATTGTAACGGGCCAGCGAGACCCGGTAGTCGGCCAGGGCGTTGATTTCCCGGATCTCGGCGTTCGCGAGGTCACCCTGGAGTCGCAGGACAACGAAGGTTGTCGAGGTCCCTACCTGAAGTTTCTTTTCCTCGGCGGCGAGGGACTTCTCGGCCAGTTCGCGTGCGGTACGGGCGGCCTTGATGCGTTCCCAGTCGGCGGTTAGCTGGGTGGCGGTGTTATCAAGTTCCAGGCGTATACTCTGTTCCAGCTGCTGGATACTCAACTCGGCCTGATTGCGCCGCAAGTAAGCCTGGGTCTTTTCCGCGGAGCGGGTCCGGTTTGGGAAAGGCACGCTGAACACGGCCCCGATGGAATAGCTGCTTTCGCCATCCCCGAAACTCTGGTCGATACTGTCGTTCAATGTCAGGTCGAGACCGCGCCGGCCCACTGAGCCGACGATGTCCAGTTGTGGGAGGGCATTGCGCTTGAGCTGCCGTACCTGGAATTCCCGGATGTTTAATCCGGACAATGAAGCCAGGTACTCCGGACGGTTGTTCAGGGCGAGGGCGTAGTCCCGGGCCAGGTCTGGCTCGAAAAATACGGGTTCCGCGGGCGGCTGGATGCTCAGCTCAAGGGCAAGGACAGATTCGGGGTCATTCCAGATAAGCGACTTAAGCGCGTTCTGGGTCTGGCGGAGTAAGGCACCGGCACTAATGACGGATACTTCGCGCAGGGCGGCCTCGGATTGCGCCTGGACGATATCGAGGGGCGCCATGGCACCCGTCTCGACCCGCTTCTCATTGTCCTTCAGCAACTGCAGGGCAAGGTCTCGGTTGCGTTCGGCGATGCGCAGGCTCTCCTGGGCAAAGTAGAGGTTCTGGTAAGCGGTGATGGTGGCTTCAACAATGTCCATGACCTGGGCCCGGAAGCCTTCCCATGAGGAGACCGCGGATTCCCGGGCAATCCGGACTTCCGAATAGCTTCCATCCAGGCCAAAGCCTCTCAGGACCGGCTGCGTGACAGTGATCCCGGCGAAGGAAGAGACATAGCTGGAAATTTCCTCGCTAAGCAGATCGCCGGTGACGGGATCGTTGGTGAAGGGAATGGTGTTGTCGCTGGATTCAAGACTGGCCGACCACTGGGTGCCCCAGGGAAGGACGGAACCAACCCCGACACTGAAGGAGGCTGTCTCCCGTTCCCGGCCAAAACCGCGCAACTCACTGTTGCTGTACTCATACTCCGATTGCAGGAAGGGATCGAAAATCCCGGAAGCGGCACGGACCTGCTGGTCGGCAACTTTTGGTTCAATTCGCTCAATTTGAATGGAGAAGTTGCGGTCAAGGGCCGCAGCGATGGCCTCCTCCATGGAGAGCTGCATGGACTGTCCCGGCAATGCCGCGCAGGGGAGCGCAAGCATGGCCAGCACAAAGCGTGTTCTGTTATTCATATCGTAATGCCTGGGCTGGATGGATCCGGGCAGCCCTCGATGCTGGCGGCGCGGCCGCAAGCAGTGCAATGAAGGTGACGAATCCGAAAGAAATAAAGTAGGGGAACAGCGAATCGTGATCGATCTCGTAGAAGAACAAGGCCATGGAGTCCTTCACGCCCGGTGAAAGAATGATCGGTGAGAGGCAAAGCAGGGCTATGAAGAAACCAAAGCCCAGCTGCTTGAAGGCATGGCCGAAAACCAACTTGAAGATTGCCGCGCGCGTTGCTCCGAGGGCTTGCCGGATACCAAACTCCATGATCCGCTGGTTGACCGAAAAGGAAATCACCCCGTAAATGCCAACTGCGCAAAGGAAGGCGGCAAGGATTCCGAAGGAGCGGAAAATCGAGGCGAAGAAGCGAAACTGGATGGTCGCCTGCTCATTCAAATCACGTGGTGTACCAATGGCGTAGAGGGGGAGATTCTTGTCCAGGGCACCGATTTCCTCACGCAGGATAGGAGCCAGTTCACCTGCTTCCCCACGGCCGCGAACAATAATCGTAATAAACGAGGGCATTGTTGAGGCGGTTTGTGGCAGGAAGAAGGCCGCTCCATCGTCATCCGAATCCTGGAATACGCCTGACTCCTGCATTGAGGGAACAACACCGACAACTTCTATCAGTGGCTTTTCACCATCTTCATACTCCTCGACCATCAGGTCGGGAGCGAAACGCTTGCCAATCGGTGATTCGCCCGGCCATTCACGCTCGGCAAAGGCCTCGTTGACAAGGGCGAAGCGGGGGTATTCCACCGTGTAGTCCTCCGGATTGAAGTCCCGTCCCTTGAGGATGGGCAGACCAACTGCCTCGAAAAAGGATTCTGAAACATACTGGAAGCGGGCGAATTCCCGGTCGCTGGGGATGTCGTAGGCCTTCCCGGGCATTTCATAGCGGGTTCCCGGAGCGTTGAGAAACTGGTAGCGTTGGGATGTTGTTGCTATCGGAACTTCCGGACGCGCCCGTAGACGCTGAAGGAGCGGATTGACGAAATTGGCCCGTGCCACTTCGTCGGGATAGGCTTCCTCGAACAAGCCGAGACGGGTGGTCAGGATGCCGTCGGCGTCGTAGGCGTAATCCACCGCGATGGCATTGTTGACACTCTTCACGAAGAGAACCACCAGGGTCAGGATGATGGCCGCTACACTGATCTGCACGACCACGAGTATCTTGCTGAAGATGCCCATGTGCAGGGAGGAGCTGGTACGGGTGTCATCCTTTAAAATTTCGCTTTCCTTAAGACGGGAAGCCCGGTAGGCGGGAACGATACCGGAGAATATGCCCGTCAGGATTGTGACCACCGAAACGATGACGAGGACCCGCCAGTCGAGGGAAAAGTCCATCCAGAAGGGCGAGTTCATTTCCACCATCATGCCCTTGATGCGCTTGATGTCCAACTGGGTGAGGACGAGGGCGAGGATGGCCCCGAGGACGGCGATGAGGATACTCTCGGTCAGGAACTGGGAGATGATTCGTTGCCGACTGGCCCCAAGGGCGGAGCGGATGGCGACTTCCTTGCGACGCCGCATCGAACGGGCAAGGAGCAGGTTGGCGACGTTGGCACAGGCAATGACCAGAATCAGCCCGGTGATCAAGAGCATGATGGAGGTCATCGTCTTGGCCTGCCGGTTGAAAAATTCATCAAGGAAGGGCTTGACGTCCACGTCCCGGAATCCCTGCTGGGTTTCCGGATAGGCTGCCTCGATGTTGGTCGCCATGACCGCCATTGAAGAACGGGCCTGGTCCATGTTTATGCCGTCCTTGAGCCGGCCAAAGACCTCGAGGCTCATTGCCGGCTCGCCCCATGACAGGGCTGCGACGTCCTGCTGCTGCAAGAGCGGTACCCAGAGGTCCTCCGAAACCGGGAAAGCGAAATTTTCCGGCATGACGCCGACAATTTGCACGCTGCGGCCATTGAGGACAGCAGTCTTGCCGACGATTTCCGGATCCGCCCCAAAGTCACGGCTCCAGACCTTATGGGAAAGCACGACAATGTCAGGAGCGTCCGGCAAATCATCGGACGGCTGCAGCCCGCGGCCAAGGGCTGCCTTTACCTTGAGCAGGTCAAAGCTGTTGGCCGACAGGAAGGCCCCGTTGTAACGCTCGACCGTGTTCCCGAGGGTGAAGTTGGCCGTTCCAATGTAGTAGCCAGCCAATCCCTCAAATGCTTCCTGCTGCTTGGTCCATTCAAGGAACTCAAGAATGGGGACTTCAGCGCCATAGTTCTCCCGTTCGACGTTGATTCGCTCGAGATGAACAATGCTCCTTGGTTCCTCGAAGGGGAGGCCCTTGAAGAAGAGACCATTGACTACGGAGAGCTGCGTCGAGACCGAGCTGATCCCCAGGCCGAGAGCGACCACGGCGATCAGGGTAAAGAACGGATGCTTTACCAACTGGCGGATGCCGAACCGGATATCGCTGACGAGATGTTCCATGGCCTTCTTCCCTCCCTGGATGGCTCCCTATTCGTAGCGAAGGGCCTGCGCCGGATGGACCCGGGATGCCCGGCGGGCGGGCATCAGGCAGGCGGAAACGGCAACCAGGGTGAAGACAACCCCGACAACAATGTAATTGAGGGGATCCTGGACGGATACACCGAAGAGAAAGTTGCGCATCAGCTTGGAGAAGAAGAATGCCCCGGTCAGGCCAATGACCAGGCCGACCAGGAACTGCAGGAGCCCGAAGCGCATGACCAGCACGAGGATGTTTTTGCCGGTGGCACCGAGTGCCGAGCGGATGCCGAACTCCATCGTCCGCTGATTAACGGAGAAAGACATGATGCCGTAGATCCCCACTGATGCGAGGAAGACGGCGACAATCCCGAAAATCTTGAAGATGTTGGAGATGATCTGGTTGCCGACCGTGTCCTCGGCGATAATCATTTCCGGTGTAGCCACCGCATAGATGGGCAGGTTCGGATCCAGCTTGATGACTTCCCGGCGGATGACTTCCGTCAGCTGCATGGGATCCTTGGGACCACGAGCCGCAATCGTCATGAACATGGCGGTGTCCTCGGGATTCAAGGGAATGAAGTAGTGCCGGCCCTCGGCGCCCGTGTCATTGCCAATGCCCTGTCCGGCCATGTTCGGGGCCACGCCAATAACGGTGAGCCAGGGGAAGTCCAGTTCCTCGGGAGGACGGGTGGCCCGTTCCTGCGGCCAGGGCTCGCGCTTGAACCGCTTTCCAATGGCATTCTCGCCCGGGAAGAGGGCATCCGCGAGGGCCTGGTTGATAATGGCCACCGGCATGTTGTCCGGCGTATCGAGATCGGTAAAGTTGCGGCCATCAATCAGCTCGACCCCGAGTGTATCGAAAAACTCAGGACTGATGTACTCGTAGGAGGTAATCGGCATGTCCTCGAACTGCTCGTACTCGGCCCCGTCCTTCTTGATTCGGTTCCAGTTAATGCCGATGGTGGTCCAGCGATAGCGACCGTAGAGGGCGACCGACTCCACCTCCGGGGCTGCCTCGACATTGCGCTTGAGGGTGGTGAAGAACTGGTACCGTTCCTCAGGGGTGGGATAGGCACCCTGGAAGAGTCCCATCCGGGCCGTGAAGACGGACGAGGTATCAAAGTGGAGGTCGGTGTCGTTGATGTTCTGGACACTGCGGACCATCAAAACCGTGAGGATAAGCAGGATACAGGAAATGGCCACCTGGACCACGACCAGACCCTTGCTAAAGAGCCCCATGCGCAGGGAGGAGCCCGTACGGGTGTCATCCTTGAGGATGTCCGTGACGCTCACCTTGGAGGCCTTGATGGCCGGTGCGATACCGGAAACGATACCCGATGCCAGTGTGACCAGGGTGACGATGCCGAGCACCCGCCAGTCCATGTCGAAGGTCAGCCAGAAGGGCAATTGCATCATCTGGCCGTACTCCTGCAGGGCCTGGGTGGCCCAAAGGGCGATGGCTGTACCGCCAATGGCGCCGAAGATTGACAAGAGAGTACTTTCCACGAGCAACTGCCCAATGATTGAAAGCCGGGTTGCCCCGAGGGAACTGCGGATGGCCAGTTCCTTGGAGCGCAAGGTGGATCGCGCCAGGAGCAGGTTGGCGACATTGGCACAGGCGATGAGCAGGACAAAGGCCCCCATGGCCATCATGATGAGCATCATCTGGACGGTCTGTGGGCCCAACAGGCCCCGTGAAATCGGTTCCACCGTGGCTAAATTAAAGTCCCCGTGGGTATCCGGGAATTCCTGGGCCATCTTCTGGATGAAATTCGTCATTTCCATGGCGGACTGTTCGAGACTGACGTTGTCCTTGAGCCTTGCCATGACATTGATGGACCAGTCACCGCGGTTGATCTCCCGCATGGTCAGGGAGGACATGAGGGGAATCCACACTTCCTCTTGTCCCGGGAAATTGAAGTTTTTCGGCATAATACCGATGACGGTTCCGGGTGTACCGTTGATACTGGCAGTACGACCGATGACATCCGGATCCCCGCTGTAGTGGGTTTGCCATGTCGCATAGCTGAGAAGGATGACAGGGGTGGCCCCGTTCTGATCATCTTCCTCCGTGAATGCCCGGCCGATCAGGGGTTCTATGCCAAGGAGATCCATCCAGGTGTGGGATATGCGGGCTCCCGTGAGGCGGATTGGATTCTGGTCGATGCTGACGTTGACAGTGCCGCCAAACCAACCGGCAAGGCTTTCGAAGCTTTGCTGTTCCCGCTGCAGGTCCTGGAAATCGAGCACCGGAATGGTTGTGTTCCAGGGTTGCCGTTCCGTATCCCAGCGCTTGATGAAGACCAGTTCGCTGGGCTCCTCGAAGGGAAGTCCGCGGATGATGGCTCCGTTGATGACGCTGAACATTGTCGTGACTGCGCCAATACCAAGGGCGAGGGCGACGACGGCAATGAGGGTAAATGCGGGGCTCTTGAGGAGGATCCGGAAGGCGAAACGAAAACTGCGGATGAGATAGTCCATGGTGATGTGCTTGGTTGGTTGGTTTAATTACTCGTAGCGGAGGGCCTCCATGGGCGATAGGCGGGCAGCCCGCCGGGCAGGGAGGAAGAAAGAGAGCAGGGCCACGCCGACCAGTGTCAGCAGGACACCCAGGTAAACGGATGGATCCCGGGGATCGATTCCGAAGAGAAACTCGCGGGTCAGCTGCCCGACAAGGTAGGCCAGGCCCGAACCGACGACGATACCGAGGGCAACCTGGACAAAGCCCTGGCGGAGAATTTGGGAAACAATCTTGAGGGTGTTGGCGCCAAGGGCCATGCGGATCCCGATTTCCCTGCGTCGCCGGCTGACATTGAAGGCCAGCATGCCGTACACCCCGATGGCGGCGAGGAAGAGGGCCATGAGACCGATGGTGAGGAAGAAGTTGGCCAGCATCCGGTAGGGATAGATCTGGTCGTCGATGAAATCTTCCATGGTCTTGGTGAAATAGACCGGCAGATCTGAATCGAGTTTGAGGATCAGGGTCTGGATATTATCCCGCAGCTCTGCTGAGCCTGCCTCCGGTGACCGGACGATGAGGGACATGAAATTGGATTCCTTCTGGGTGAAGGGCATGTAAATGATCGGATCCGGGCCCTTTGATTTGGTGAAATCAGAGACCTTTATTGTCGGGACGACACCGACCACCTCAAGGGTCCTGGCGACTGCCATTTCAGTGTCCCCCTTTTCGGCAAAAATCCCGATTTGGCGGCCAATGGGGTCGCCGTCCCGCATGAATGCGTCGACAAAGGCTTCGTTGACTACCGCGACTGGAGTGGAATCCATGGTGTCTCGGGAATCCAGAAGCCTTCCTTCAACTTTGTCCAATCCGTAAGTTTTGAAGTATCCGGGTGAAACGGCCTCGGAGTAAGCCTGGACAATTCCGGGATTGCCTCCCTGCTCGTCGCTCAAGAGGAAGGACGCCCTGTAGTTGCCAAACTGACCAATCCAAGTGGTAACGGCAGAACCTTCGATTCCAGGGGTTTGTTCGACTTTCCTCGTCAATTCGGTGAAGAAGGCATCCCTCTCTGCTTCCGTCGGATAGGAGGCCGGGAACAGGCCCATGCGCATGGTGAGGATTTCCTCAGTCGGGTAACCCGTATCAATACGGGCCATCTGGTAGACGTTGCGCGTAATGAGGCCGGCCCCGAACAGCAGGGCACAGGAAAATGCGATCTGGATGACGGCCAGCATGCGGGTCGCCCGGCCGAGGCGGAAACTGGTGGAGGTGTGGGAGGTGTCCTTGAGCATTTCGTTCAGATCCACCTTGGACGCTTGCCATGCCGGAATCAGCCCGGACACAAGGGTTGTTGCGACCATGACAAGGAGGACGAATCCAAAGACCCGCCAGTCGAGTTCAAAGTCCATCCAGTAAGGCAGTTGATAAAGGGGGGATTCCATTGTCGCATCAACCGCCCAGGCTGCATAGAGGAGTCCGCCAACGGCCCCGAAGAGCGAAAGCAGCAGGCTCTCAGTCAATAGCTGCCGGACAATGCGGCCCCGCGTGGCCCCGATCGCCGAACGGATGGCCATTTCCCTTCCACGGCTCAGCGCCCGGCCGACAAGAAGATTGGCTACGTTGGCACAGGAGACGAGGAGGATGAAGACAACCGCGCCCATGGATGCCAGAAGGAATGACTGGGAGGCCCGGTTCATCGGAAGGCGCCCGAAGGGCTGACAGACCAGTTCCATGTCTTCCTTCGTCTCCAGTGAAGTGCCCGACCAGCAACTGTAGGATTCAGAGAGTTCACTCAAGGCTGCCGGATTGGAGACACCGGGGGCGATGCGCCCAACGGCGTAGACATGGGAGATAACCGTTTTCTCCTCCTCCCGCATGGCGCCCTCAAGAGGCATCCAGATCTGGATATTGGTCGGGAAATGGAAGCCTTCCGGAAGGACTCCGACAATCGTGCTCTCGTAACCGTTGGCGAGGATGGTTGTGCCAATCGTATCCGGGTCGCCATGGAACCGCTCCTGCCAGACCGTGTGGCTGATGAGCAACTCGTGCACTTCCGCCTCGGGACCGATGTCCTTGGAGAAGGAGCGCCCGAGAACCGGCTCATGTCCCAGGACATCAAGGAAGTTTGAGGACACGTAACCGCCATCATAACGCTGAGGGATACCTTTTCCACTGACATTGATGGTGCCTGTGAAATAAGCCATGACATCCTCGAAGGAGGACAACTCCTGCAAGTCCTGCAAATGCTCATACGGGATGGGCATTTCCTTCTTGTCCGCGTTCTTGTTCAGCAGATAGATGGAATGCAGCGAGCCGGGATCCTTGAAAGGCAGCGGCTTGAAGAACATCCCGTTAAGGGTGCTGAAAGCCGTCGTCGACATGCCCAGGCTAACGGACAGGGCGACGATGGCCAGAATGGTCAAACCCGGGCGTTTGAAGAATACCCGGAACGCATAGAGGAGATCTGAGACAAAAGCATCCATAAGTCAGCTTTGCCGGGAGGACCCGGCTTAGGCTTCAGCCGGAAGGGGGAAGTGCTCAACCTCGGTTTCCTCGTCGACAATCTTGCCGTCGAAAAGATGGACAATGCGGTTGGCAACGTGGGCATAGCGGTCGTCGTGCGTGACCATGCAAATGGTTGTCCCTTCCCTGTTCAGCTCGGAGAGCATGTCCATGACGACGGTCCCGTTCTTGGAGTCGAGGTTACCGGTCGGTTCGTCAGCAAGCAGGATCTTGGGGTTGCCGGCAAGGGCGCGGGCCACCGCAACACGCTGTTGCTGACCACCGGACAGCTGGCTCGGCAGGTGCTTCTGGCGATGGATCATTTCCACCTTTTCGAGGGCCGCGCTGGCCATCTTCCGCCGTTCGGCCTGCTTGAGGCCACGGTAGGCCAGTGGCAGTTCGACATTCTCGATCACCGAGAGGTCGCCGATCAGGTTGAAGCTCTGGAAAATGAACCCGATCTCAAGATTCCGGATCTTGGCCCGTTGCTCGAGGGAGAGATTGGAGACGTTGTTGTTGTTGAGGATATAATCCCCGTCAGTCGGACTTTCGAGGAGGCCAAGGATGGACAGCAAGGTCGACTTTCCGCAGCCCGAGGGGCCGGAGATGGAAATGAATTCGCCTTTCTTGATTTCCAAGTGGATACCCGAAAGGGCATGGGTTTCAATTTCATCCGTCAGGAAGACCTTTGTGATGGCGTCCAGTTTGATTAGGGTTTCGTTCATGATGTGTCCTTTGATGATGTATGTTGTCTGTTAAATGTTCAGGTTAGTTGAGACGCAGCCGGTCGTTGTCGTCGTACTGGCTGGTGTCGGAAAGAATGATGCGATCGCCAATGGAAAGGCCGGAAACAACTTGGATCTCACTGACCGAGCTCTTCCCGAAAACGACTTGGGTCCGTTCCGCCGATCCGCCGTCCGGACTCAACTTGAAAATGCCCATGGTGCCGTTTTCCCGGGCCGATGAAGACCGGCCGACATAAAGCACATCGGAGAGGCTGGCCAGGGAGACAATACCTTCGACGGTCAGGTCGGCACGCGCACCGCGGGGTAGCTCACCCGTGATGGTCACGTCGACATCAACCGTTCCGGCGACAACTGTTGGATTGACCCGGGATACCTCGCCTTTGACGGTCCCGTTGCGCGTATCGATGGTGGCCTCCTGCCCAATCTGGACATCCTTGGCCTGGGTTTCCGGAATCCGGACGACAGCCTTGAGACGCGTTGGATCGGCGACTTGGGCCAATTGCGTTCCTGTTGTCACCTGCTGACCTTCCTCAAGCGGGAGCCTTTGCAGAATTCCCTTGAGGCCGGCCCGGACAGTCAAATCGGCAACCTGCTGACGGAGGAGGGCGACTCGCTCCTTCTCCTGGTCGACACTGGCAAGGGCAGGGGCAAGGTTTTGCTCAACCTGCTTGCGGCGGGTATCGAGCCGGCGGCGCATGATTTCGGTCTGGCGTTCCAGCTGTTCCTTGGACAGCTGCGAGCGGAGGAGATCCCGTTCCGCGACCAGGCCTTCGGAAAAAAGTTCCTCGTTCACCCGCACATCGAGTTTGGCGTTCTCGAAACTGGCTTCCAGCTGGGCCAGCTGGTATTCCATTTCGAGTAAACCGTCCTCTTCGCGAACCCTCTGGTTGGCCAATTGGGCTTCGGCGGAAGCCAATTGCAGCTCGGCATTACGGAAGCTTTGTTGCAATTCCGGATTGGCCAATTGCAGGATAGCGGTGTCGGGCTCCACAGCGGCGCCGGGAAGGATATGGATTTCCTCCACGCTGCCGTTGGTCTGGGCCGTAATCCAACGCAAGTCCTCCGGTACGAGGGTGCCGATGCCCCGGACGTTTACTTCCAGCGGGCCGCGCTTCACTTCGCCTATCCAGACGGAAGACCGGTCAATCGACGGGGCCGCCGGGTCCATTGAGAATACAAAGAAAGCAAGGATGGCCAGACTGACAAATCCGCCGATTCCAAGGAATAAATTCCTCCGCTGCTTCTTCTTTTTTAAGTCACTTCTTACGATATCCATTGAAACTGAATCTAGTTGAGAACAAACCTGGAATGCGTAGATTGAGCAATGCAGGTGCCAATGCATTGGAATATTCCATAAGTTATTAATTATTAATAACTTAAAAATTTGCCTTTCTGGCCTGTTTTATTGTCCGCAGGATATTGTCCCAATATCGGAACAGTTCGAGTCCCACGAATGGGACGGTGGCCTCGAGGACTATTGGGGTAGAAGAATGGTTGCCCGGCACCCTGTGGCGTCTTCCCGATTGGACAATTCGAGGCTGCCGTCATGACCTTCGATGATTTGCCGGGACAGGGTCAGTCCGATACCGGAACCGCCCTTCTTGGTTGAGAAAAACGGGATGAAAATATTATCGGGGTTGGCGATTCCCGGACCGGTATCCTCGACATGGAGGGTCAGTGATTCGTTTTCCAACTGCCAGCACACTTTGACTGCACCATTTGTCAGGGTGGCGGCCTCGACGGCATTCTTGATCAGGTTCAGGAGGGCCTGCTCGAGCTGATCGGGATCGGCCTTTATGGTCACATCCGGGCAGCGGCCGTCCAACTCCACCTTTGGCTGGTCGTAGAGGGAGGCAATCCGGCGGACCATGGACTGCAGGGAAAAGGGTTTTAGCTTCGGAGGGGGCAATTTGGCCAGGCGGGCGTATTCCTGGACAAAGCGGGTCAGGGCATCGGCCCTCTGGCGAATGGTTTCCAATCCCTCCGTCAGGTCCATGCGGTCCTCCTCTTCAGGATCCGGCAGTTGGGCAATCTTCTGAAGGCTTTCGGCGAGTGACTTGATGGGGGCCATGGAATTATTCAGTTCATGACCAATGACACGGATGAGCCTTTTCCAGGCCAGCAATTCCTCCTCGCGAAGGTTGCGACTCAAGTCGATGAGGATGAGCAGCTCGTGGGGCTGTCCACCAACCCGGTAGTGACCACGCCGGATCGTGAAGCGGCCGGGCTTCTCGGGGTTGGGATGGTGGATGGTGGCGTTGGGCGGGCTGTCGAGGGCCTTGTCGAGATTCAGCTCTGCCGCGAAATAGTTGCGGATCTTCTCCCGCTGGATGTTGAGAACCTTGAGCGCCGGCGGATTGGCCAGCGTCAGCCGGCGGTCGGGGTCAAAGGTCATCACCGCTGCATCAATTTCCTCAATCACCTTGTCCATGAGGGCATGCGACTCCATGGCATCCATGCGATGGGAGGCGAGGACATCCGTGAGGAGATTGATTTCCAGCATCAGCTGACCCAGAGGGTCGACCTCACTGACGTAACTGGCATGCAGGGAAAAGTCTCCCTCCCGCAGGCCTGAAAGCATGTTGGAGGCCGTCTGGAGTGGATGGATGATAAGCATCTGCAGGCGGATACTGAAGAATACCCAGGCTGCCCCGACCAGAATGAAGACCGTCATGTACACTTTCAACGGGTAGTCGCCGGCGATCATCAGGATGATGGCCGCGATGACGCCGGGTAGCCCGCAGAGGAAGGCGAAGAGCTTGACCCTGTTCTGGTGGCTGAGGCGCCGTTTCAGGTAGTTGACCATGCGAAATAAAGGGAAATGGATGCCATCAGAGACCGAATCGTTGCAGGCGCCTGTAGAAGGCGGAACGGGAGAGCCCAAGGTCCTGGGCCGTCTTGGTGGCGTTGCCGTCGTTGCGCTTGAGGGTCCGCTGGATGAGGTACTTTTCAACATCCTCAAGACTCATGTCATCGAGGCTGGGTCCACCGGTTGCGCCCTCGTCGCTTGGTGCCGCGGTGGGGATCAGGCCAAGGTCGGAAACCCGGATTTCATTGCCACTGGAAAGCAACACTGAGCGTTCGATGGTATGGTCCAGCTCGCGCACATTCCCCGGCCAGTTGTATTGCAGGAGAGCTTCCACGGCCTTGTCCATGAGGCCGTCGATCTGTTTGTTATAGCGCTTGATGTGGCGTTGGAGGAAGTGATTGGCAAGGAGTTCGACATCGCCCTTGCGTTCCCTCAACGGTGGCAGATGCACAGGGATGGTATTGAGCCGGTAAAGGAGATCCTCACGGAATTTGCCTTCCCGGACGGATTTCTGGAGATCGGAATTGGTGGCGCTGATGATGCGGACATTGACCTTGAGGGTACGGGAGGAGCCTACCCGCTCGAACTCCCCAGTCTCGAGGACGCGAAGCAGTTTCTGCTGCTGCTCCATGGGGAGATTGCCGATTTCATCCATGAAGAGCGTCCCGCCGTCGGCCATTTCAAAGCGACCGGCGCGGTCGGACTTGGCATCGGTGAAAGCGCCTTTGACATGCCCGAAAAGCTCACTTTCAGCCACTCCGGAAGCCAGGCCGCCCATATTGATGGAGACAAACGGCTCGGTGGAACGGCTTGAACGGCTGTGGATGTAGCGTGCGGCGACACCCTTGCCAGTCCCGTTTTCCCCGGTGATGAGGATATTGGCATCCGAGGGGGCGACCTTGTGCATGACTTCAAGGACCGGTCGCATGATATCAGACTTGGCGAGGAAGTCCTTGGACTTGCTCTCCTTCAAGGCGCGGTTCTCATCCTCAAGGACCGTAGCACGGCATTTGGCGCGGTAGAATTCTGTTTGGTTATATACAGTGGCGGTGACACGGGCATTTTCCCATGGTTTCTGCATGAAGTCGGCAGCGCCACTGCGCATACACTCAACAGCAAGGTCAATTGTGGCCCAGGCGGTCATGACCACGATGGGAAGGCAGGGATCCAGCTTGCGGATGCCGTGAATCAAGTCGAGGCCCTCCTGTCCGCTGGTTGTGTCCCGCGCATAGTTGAGGTCGATCAGGGCGACGTCGAAGGGATGGTGGGCGAGGGCGTCAAGGGCTTCATCCGGCGTATTGACCGTCTTGACCTTGCAGCCTTCCCCACGGAGAAGGACGCGCAGAGCCTGAAGGATTTCTTGTTGGTCGTCGGCTATGAGAACAGAAGGTGGTTTATCCAGTGACATGGCTTGGGCGAAAATCGGTTATCGAGTCGATGCACACTAACGCACCAGATTCTCCCGCTACAAGTCAAACCTTGCAAATGGTCAGGTGACCAGCCATGGCTGGGTGAATAGGAGTTGCCTGCGACCCCAATGCCCCTACGGTGACTGATTTCAACGAGCCATGCCCGAACTTCCCGACCTTGCCCCTTTTGTCGAACGCCTGTCCGAACTGGACCAGGAGATGGCGGAGCCTGATTTCTACAGCGATGCCCGAAAGGCTGCTGACGTCGCCCGGGAACACCAGAAGCTGACCCATCTTGTGGCGCTGGGCGACCGCTATGCCGAGGCTGAAAAGCAACTGCTGGAAAACCGGGAGCTGGCGGAGGATCCCACTGCTGATGCTGAGTTGAAAGAATTGGCCGAGGCGGAAATTCCCGAATTGGGAGAGGAGCTGGAAACCCTCTATGGCCAGGTGCTGGAGTCCATGTTGCCCCCGGACGCCAGCGATTCCCGCAACACCATCATGGAAATCCGTGCCGGTACCGGTGGGGATGAGGCATCCCTCTTTGCCGGGGATTTGTACCGCATGTACTCCCGCTTTGCGGAGCAGAAGGGGTGGCGGACCGAAGTGATGAATGCCAGCGAGTCGGAAGTGGGCGGTTTCAAGGAAGTCATTTTCCTGATCAGCGGGGATTCCGTCTACCGCGACCTGAAGTGGGAGAGTGGTGTCCACCGGGTACAGCGTGTTCCGGTCACCGAAGCGGGGGGCCGCATCCATACTTCTGCGGCCACCGTGGCTGTTTTGCCCGAAGCGGAGGAAGTTGATGTCCAGATTGATCCGGCGGAGCTGGAGATTACGGTAGCCCGGGCCAGCGGTCCCGGAGGCCAAGGCGTCAATACCACTGATTCCGCGGTACAAATCCTGCACAAGCCAACCGGCATGATCGTCAAGTGTGCCGATGAGCGCTCCCAGTTGAAGAACAAGAACAAGGCCATGAAGGTCTTGCGGTCCCGCCTGCTGGAACAGAAGGAACGCGAGGAGCAGGCGAAGTATGCAGCGAACCGCAAGAGCCAGGTAGGCAGCGGGGACCGTTCGGAACGAATCCGCACCTATAATTTCCCCCAGGGGCGGATGACGGACCACCGGATCAATCTTACCCTCTACAGCCTCGACGAACTGGTGGAAGGCAACCTCAACCCGGTCATCGAAGCCCTTCAGGAGGCTGACAAGAAGTCCCGTATCGAGAACCTGCTCAGTGAAGGTGCGGCAGGTTGAACCGGCCCGGGATTCCGTTTCCATGCAATCCGTCGTTGAAGTCCTGCAAAAGTCCGAGGCCTTCCTTGCCAAGTCCGGTGCGGAAACGCCCAAGATCGATGCCGAGTGGCTCCTTTCCGACTGCATGGGAATCCGCCGGCTGGAACTCTTCCTGCAGCATGACAAGCCGCTGGAGGAGGCGGTTCTTGCTGAAATGCGAAAGCGGCTCAAGCGGCGGGCCTCGGGCGAACCCCTGCAATACATCCTTGGACACGTTGACTTTCACGACGTCCACCTTGCTGTTGCTCCCGGGGTCCTGATTCCACGGCCGGAGACCGAATTGCTGGTGGAGAAGATTCTTCAGCGCTTCAAGGACCGGCAAGCGCCGAGGATAGTCGACCTCGGCACCGGTAGCGGAGCCATCGCCCTGGCGTTGGCCAAAGCGCTCCCCGAGGCCAAGGTTCTGGCTGTTGAAAAGAGCCCGGAAGCCCTCAAACTGGCCCGGGCTAACGCCGAGGCCCTGGAACTTCGGGAACGGGTGGCCTTCCGTTCCGGCAACTGGCTGGAGGGACTCGATCTGGAGGCGGACTGCATCGTTTCCAATCCACCCTACCTGACAGAGGAAGAGTGGGCGGAGGCCCGGCGCGAAGTCCGGGATCATGAACCACGCGAAGCATTGGTGGCGAGTGACAACGGCCTCGCCGACCTGCGGCAGATCATCGATACTGCCGTCAAATGCCTTGCCCCTGGTGGGTTCCTCGCCCTGGAGATGGGGATTGGCCATGGGGAGGCCCTTGCTGATTATGCCGGCGCAGCCGGATACCGCGATTGTGTAGTGGAAAATGACGACACCGGCCGGGGCCGCTTTCTCTTTGCGTGGAAGGCGAAGTAAAACTTAAGGAGTCGGCCCTTCACCTTTATCCCGGATATAAAAAAACGGCACCCCTTGCGGAGTGCCGTTGAAAGTGTCGTTAATAAACCGCTACAATCTACATCTTGCCGCCATAGATGGCGCGGTTACCAAGCAGTTCCTCGATGCGGAGGAGCTGGTTGTACTTGGCGATACGGTCGGAACGGCTCATGGAGCCGGTCTTGATCTGGCCGCAATTCGTGGCCACGGCAATGTCGGCGATGGTGGTGTCCTCGGTTTCGCCGGAGCGGTGGGAGAGGACAGAGGTGTAGCCGTTTTCCTTGGCCAGCTCGACGGCGTCGAGGGTCTCGGTGAGGGAACCGATCTGGTTCACCTTGACGAGGATGGAGTTGGCCACACCAAGGTCGATGCCCTTCTGGAGGAACTTGGTGTTGGTAACAAAAAGGTCGTCGCCGACCAGCTGGACGCGGTCGCCGATGGCCTTTGTCAGGAGGCCCCAGCCGTCCCAGTCATTTTCATCGCAACCGTCCTCGATGGAGATGATCGGGTAGCGGTTGCAGAGGTCCTCGAGAAAGGCCACCATCTGCTTGCTGGAGCGCTTCGAGTTGTCGGACTTGCTGAAGACGTACTTCTTGGTCTTGGCGTTGTAGAATTCCGAGGAGGCAACGTCGAGGGCGACGAAGATGTCCTTGCCGAACTTGTAGCCAGCGCTCTTGACCGCCTTGGCGATAACCTCAAGGGCATGCTCGTTGGAGTCCAGGGCGGGGGCGAAACCGCCTTCATCGCCAACCGCGGTGGACAGGCCGTTGGCCTTGAGCACCTTCTTGAGGGAATGGAAGACTTCGGCACCCATTTGCAGGGCCTGGGAGAAGGATTCGGCGCCCTTGGGCATGATCATGAACTCCTGGATGTCGATGGGGGCATCGGAGTGGGCACCACCATTGAGGATGTTCATCATCGGGACCGGAAGGACCTTGGCATTGCTGCCGCCAATGTAACGGAAGAGCGGTTGCTCGAGGGCCAGGGCAGCGGCCTTGGCTGTGGCCAGGGAGACGCCGAGGATGGCATTTGCTCCGAGGACCTTCTTGGTCGGGGTCCCGTCCAGTTCCAGCATCAGGGAATCGATCTCCACCTGGTCAGCGGCATCGCGGCCGATGAGCTCCGGATGGATGATTTCCTCGACATTGCTGACGGCCTTGAGGACCCCCTTGCCGAGGTAGCGCTTCTTGTCGATGCCGGTGCCTTGCTTGCCTTTGAGGCTGCCGTCACGGAGCTCGAGGGCCTCGTTTTCCCCGGTGCTGGCACCGGAGGGGACGGCGGCACGGCCAATAACACCGGATTCGAGTTCGACGTCGACCTCGACGGTTGGATTTCCGCGGGAATCAATGATTTCACGCGCGCGAATGTCTACGATTGTTGTCATAATTGTGCTTGTTTAAAGGTGATTGGGACTGAGCGCCAGAAGGCGTTGAGTCATCTTCGTAGAGGTTTGATGCAGGAATGGGCCCGCATGTCAATGAATTAGCTTATCTAATTAAGGCAGATGTTTGAATTAAAATTACTTCTGACCCTGTGATCCGGTCAATCGCCTTGCTCCTCCTGGGCCCGGTCTGCCGCCTTGGAGAGCTGGATAGCTTCCTCAATAAAGGTCTCCTGCGCGGAGAGAGGGGCTTCCCTTCTTGATGGGAGGACGGGCTTGTAGGACCCGTTGGCACGGAGCTGGGTGGCGTGTTTGGTGTCGGAGAGGTAGGTCGAGAGGATGGAATTGATGATCCGCTCCCGCAAGTTCTCCTGTTCGACCGGGAAGACGACTTCAATCCGGCGGTAGAAGTTGCGGGCCATCCAGTCGGCCGAGCCGGCGTAGATACGGGGCCGCTTGCCGCTGGCGTTCTCGAAATAGTAGATGCGGCTGTGCTCAAGGAAGCGGCCGAGTATGCTGCGGACGCGGATGTTTTCGCTCATTCCCCTGACCCCGGGGACCAGTCCGCAAATTCCCCGGACAATGATGTCGATCTGCACGCCGGCTTGCGAGGCGGCATAGAGATTGTCGATGGTCTCCTTGTCGATGAGCGAGTTGCACTTGATGACAATCCGTCCGGGAAGCCCGGCGAGGGCATTGCGCGTTTCCTGGCGGACAAACTGGTTCATCCGGCGGTGGAGACTGAAGGGGGCGACGAGCAGGTTGCGGAACTGGGGTGCCTTGGCAAAGCCGGTCAAGGTATTGAAGACCTGGGCGACTTCACCGGTAAGGGATTTTCGGCAGGTGAAGAAACTGAGGTCGGTGTACTGGCGGGCCGTCTTGGTATGGGAGTTGCCGGTAACAAGGTGGGCATAATGCCGCAGGCCGTCCCGCTCCCGGCGTACCATCAGGCAACACTTGCAGTGGGTCTTGAGGCCGACGAGACCATAGACAACATGAATCCCGGCATCCTCCATCATCTTGGCCCAATTGATGTTGTTGGCTTCATCAAAACGCGCCTTCAACTCGATGAGCACCGTGACCTGTTTGTTGTTGCGGGCGGCCTCCATCAGTGCCTTGACAATGGGCGAGTCGGAGCTGGTCCGGTAGAGGGTGATCTTGATGGCCAATACGTCCGGATCGAATGCCCCCTGGCGGACGAAATCGACCACCGGGTCGAAGGATTCGTAAGGGTGGTGCAGAAGGTGGTCCTGCTGCCGGATGGCGTCAAAGATGTGTTCCTTTTGGCGGAAGGCGGGCGGATGATGAGCGTAGAAGCCGGGAAACTTGAGGTCATTGCGCTCAACCATGTCATAGACGCTCATTAGGCGAAGCAGGTTGATCGGTCCTTGAATGCGGAAGACGTATTGCCGGGCCAGCTTGATGCTGCGAAGCAGTTCGGTGAGCAGGTCATCCGGGACATCGGCCTCGATTTCAAGGCGGACGGCCGCTCCCTTGCGCAGGTTGTAGAGCTCCTCCTCAATGGTATGGAGGAGGTTCTCGACTTCTTCCTCATCGATGTAGAGGTCGCTGTTTCGCGTTATGCGGAAGGCATGAACCGACATTACCCTGTATCCGGGAAATAGCTGCTTGGCGAACAGCTTGAGGATGTCGCTGAGGAACAAGTAGGTATCCGTCGATCGCTTCCCTCCCGGAATACGCACCACGCGGGGGAGAATCCGTGGTACCGGGATAAAGGCGAGCATGCGCTCGGTCGCCGGGGTGTCCGGATCATCGAGCCACAAGAGGACATTGAGGGACTTGTTGACGAACTGGGGAAAGGGATGGGACGGGTCGATGGCCAGGGGCGTCAGGACGGGTTCGACCTGTTCCTTGAAATAGGTCTTGAGCCAGTTCAGTTCGCGCCGGTTAAGCTCCTCATGGCTCTTGAAGGGAATGCCCTCCTCAGCCAGCTCCGGGACAATGCCCTTCTGCCAAAGATCGTACTGGTCCGCGACGAGGGAAGCGGCAACGCTGTGGATGCGCCGCAGTTGTTCCTTCGGCCCGAGGCCGTCCATGCCCGCCTTGGTGATGTGGGACTCCACCTGCTGGATGAGGCCGGCAACCCGGATTTCGTAAAACTCGTCCAGGTTGGAGCTGACGAAGGAGAGGAAGCGCAGCCGTTCCAGGAGGGGATTCTCCTTGTTTTCCGCCTGCTCGAGGACACGCCGGTTGAAGGCCAGCCAACTCAACTCGCGGTTGAAATAAGCCGTCTTCTTCACGGAGGATTTCGCCTTTCTCGCCATTGGATGCAATATGCCCCGTGGTGAGAGGCTAGGCAAGTAATCTGGTCAAATCCTCAATGGATCCGCTCAAGGAGATCGTAGATCCGGTTGACCATGGAGCGCGGGTCCTCGGTGAAACCGGCGGCGATCATGCTGTTGTCGTAAATCTGCTCGGCAACCAACTGGGCGACCTCCGGGTTGCTTTCCTTGAGTCCGGAAAGCTTCCTGATCAGCGGGCTTGCCGGGTTGATTTCCAGACGGACTGCCGCCGGACCCCCGGTATCCTGGTTCATTGCCTTGAGGATGCGCCGCATGGAAGGCGTCATCATCTTGTCGGAATTGAGGGCGGCGGCGGGGCTGTCGACAAGGCGCTTGGAGGCGACGACGTCCGTGACCTTCTCCCCGAGGGTTTCCTTGAGCCACTTGGTCAGGGCCTCCTGTTCCTCCTGCTCGAGCTTTTCCCCGGACGAGGCATCCGTCTCTTCCAAATCGACCTCCGAGCTGTCCGCGGCAACGAGCTTCTTGCCCTCGAATTCATTGAGGTGGTTCATGACGAACTCGTCGATGGGATCGTAGAGGAAGAGCACCTCAATGTTGTTGGCCGTGAAAGCCTCCAGATAGGGACCCTTTTCGATGGAATCGCGAGAGGGAGCAAATAGGTAGTAGATTTCCTTCTGCTCTTCCTTGGCGCGGCTGATGTAATCCTCGAGGCTGGTCCGCTTGCCCGCCTCGGTCAGGCTGCTCTCATAGCGGAGCAGCTTGGCCAGCTTGTCGCGGTGGGTGAAGTCCGTGGTGATTCCTTCCTTAAGGTAAATGCCGAACTGGTCGTAAAACTCCGTGTAGGCATCCGGATTCTTTTCCGCCTCCGTGGCCAGCAGCTTGAGGTAGCGTCCGGTGAGGATCTTGTTGAGCTTTTGGACGAGGGCGGAGTCCTGCATGGACTCGCGGGAAATGTTCAGTGGAAGGTCGGCGGAGTCGACCACCCCGCGCAGGAAGCGGAGCCATTCAGGAAGCAGGCCCTCCGGCTTGTCATCGATCATCACCTTCTTGCAGTACAATGCGACACCCGGCTCCATGCGGCCGAATCCGAAACGCTCGATGTTTTCCTTTGGTGAAAACAGGAGGGCATTGATGGCCAGCGGAGCATCTGCGGCGAAGTGCAGGGTGTGGCGCGGTTCATCAAAGGCGTTGGCCTGGAACTTGTAGAACTCGGTGTACTCCTCTTCCTTGATCTCGTTCTTGTTGCGCAGCCAGAGGGCCTCGATGGTGTTGACCCGCTCACCGTTCAAATTGATGGGAAACTGGACGAAACTGCTGTAGCGCTTGATGATTTCCTCGACCCGGGACTTCTGGGCGAACTCCTTGGCCTCTTCCTGGAGCTTGACGACGATTTTGGCGCCGCGGCGCTGGGTGTCTTCCGTCCGCTCAATCCGGTATTCGCCCTGGCCATCACTGATCCAGACGAGGTTATCCCCGTCGGCATTGTAGGAGCGGGTGTAGACGCGGACCTCACTGGCGGCCATGAAGGCGGAGTAAAAGCCAACCCCGAACTGCCCGATGAGATTGGCCGGATCCCCGCCGGCTTCCTTGGCCTCCTTGAGGGCGGCGGCAAATGCCTTGGAGCCGGACTTGGCAATGGTACCGATGTTTTCCACCAGCTCGTCATGGGTCATCCCGATGCCGTAGTCCTGGATGGTGATGGTACCCGCCGTGTCATCAGTGGTTATGTTGATCTCGAGCGGCAGCTTGTCGTCGTGGATGGTTTCCCCGGAGAGCTCGAAGTGGCGTAGCTTCTCGAGGGAGTCGCTGGCGTTGGAGACCAGCTCACGGATAAAGATCTCCTTGTCCGTGTAGAGGGAATGGATGACAATATCCAGCAATTGCCGGACTTCCGCCTGGAATGTATGTTTTTCAACGTTTCCGTCACTCATGGCTTTTATGATTCGTTTCTTAATGGGTGATTTTGAAAAAGCGCTCTAATGTAGGAGCGGTTTTGGGAAAATCAAGTTTGGACCTTCGTGTAACTGAGTCCGACAATGATGAGGACGTGCGGCAGGAAATGGGCAAGGGCTCCCCAGCCTTTCCCGATTTGCCGCAGGTGTTGGAGGAACCACGCCAGGCCAAGGGCTGAAAGCAGGAGGAAGGTGCCCGTTGGCGGCCATTCCCAGTTGCGCTGGGAAAACGCCTCCGGGACGGCAATTGCCTGCTGGAGAACGGTTTCCATGAGGCGGATGGCAGGCCAGGCAACGACGGCTATCCATCCAGCATGGAGGCTAGTCGGAAGCCCGGCAAGAAGGGTGATACTGCCAGCCATGACACAGTAGGTGGCCAATGGGTTAAGCACGACGCCGAGGACCGGACCGGCCGGCGTCAGGAGGCTGAAGTGCTGCACGATGAGTGGCATGCTGGCCAACCCGGCCGCCAGCGAGACCAGGGTCAGATCTGCTAGAGAGCTGATCGTGCGGCGGGTGAGGGATTTTAATGTCGGTTCCCGTCCCCTGACTTTTTTCCTGTCCTTGAGCATCTGGCGGAAGATCCGGGCAACCGGGAGGCCCATCTGGAGAATGGCCCCAACCACGGCATAAGACAGTTGGAAGCCGAGTGAGAAAAGTTGCCGGGGTTGCCAGATAAGGACGATCCAGGCGGAGGTAACGAGGGCTGGAAAGAGGTGAGGCTGTCGCGATACCTGGCGGGACAGCCCGATGCAGGAAATCATGATCCCGGCCCGGACCGCCGAGGAGCTGCTTCCGGTCAACCAGACGTAGCTCCAGGTGATGGAGAGGACGGTGGCCAGGCGTACCATCCCCGGTAACCGAAGAAGCCCGCCGAGCCAGTGGAGGCAGAGGGCAACACTGCCGACATGCAACCCGCTGACTGCGAATAGGTGATAAGTGCCTGTCAGGCGGTAGAGGCTGATGCGATCATCGGTAAGGAGGCTGCGGTTGCCGAGGAGCATGCTGGCAAGGACATGGCCCGGGTCATCGGGTGAATCGCTGCCTGTGCCGAGGAGAGACTGGCTCTTCCTGAACAAAACCTGGCGGAACCTTTCCAGCCGGCTGGGCGGGCCGGTTTTCCGGAGCACGATCCCCCGGTTGAGATTCAGGAATATGTCGCGGTTTTTTAGATACAGGATATATCCGTCCGGATCATCAAGGCTGGGCAGGTAGGTCAGGACAGCCTTGCATTCGAAGCGGCTTCCGGGAGGGAAGGGGGCATCCGATTCGAGATAGAAGGCCGTCTTCCGGCCGCTGATGGTATCGAAGGGAAGATCGGTGCGGAGTATCTGGCCGGTTCCGCAGATGCGGCCGGGCTTCCTGGCATTGAAGAGGTCGCGGACTTCC
>JBFOLZ010000072.1:0-18091 GCA_040830445.1 Puniceicoccaceae bacterium | reverse complement strand
GTGCGCCAGTATTCCGAGGCGGGGACATTCGCCGCCGTCGAGGCGGATTTGGACCGCATCGAGGAGTTGGGTGTCAAGAGTCTCTGGTTCATGCCCATTCACCCGATCGGTGACATGAACCGCAAGGGGGAGCTGGGCAGCTACTACTCCATCAAGGACTACCGGGATGTGAATCCGGAGTTTGGCACCAAGGCGGACTTCAAGTCCCTGGTGGATGCCGCCAAGGCCCGTGGCATGAAGATCATCCTCGACTGGGTGGGGAACCATACGGCTTGGGATCATCCACGGACAAAAACCGATCCCGACTTCTACATGAAGGATGCCGAGGGCGGATTCATGCCACCGCCGGAATTCCCCGATTGGAGCGATGTTATCCAAGTGGAGTATACCAATCCGGCCGTCCTTGAGTGGCACATCGAGGAGATGCGCTACTGGATTACGGAGTTCGGTATCGATGGCTACCGCTGCGATTATGCCACCGGTATTCCGACTGATTTCTGGGATAAACTCTCCGCTGCCCTGCTGGAGACGAAACCGGATTTGTTCATGCTTGCGGAAGCGGAAGTAGCTGATCATCAGCTGAATGCGTTTCATGCCTCCTACGGTTGGCCGATGATGCATGCCTTTGATGATGTCGCCCAGGGCAAGCAACCGGCCTCCTACCTGGACGATGTCCTGACCCGGATGCGGATGGAATTCCCCCAAGGCGCTGATTTTCTCTACGTCACCTCGAACCATGATGAGAACTCATGGAACGGAACGGTCTTCCAGCGTCTCGGTGGTGGGGCCGAAGTCTTCGCCGTCCTCAGCTATATCTTTGATGGCATCCCGCTGATCTACAACGGCCAGGAAGCCGGATTGGACAAGCGGCTCGAGTTCTTTACTCATGACCCCATCGATTGGAGGGAGCATCGCTTCTTCGATGTGTACCGCACAATGAACAACCTCAAGGCGACTCATTCAGCTCTCGCTACAGGCGCTCCCTCGGAACGGATTCCTTCCATGAGTGACGAGTCCGTCTACGCCCTTCTCCGTCAGACGGATTCCGGCAAAGTCCTCTTTGTCGGCAATTTGACCGCCAAGGACATCGAGGTTTCCATTGGTGCAGGTGGCATCGTCGGGACCTGGATCGATGCCTTTGACGGAACAACCGTCGAACTGGAAGCAACAGCGGAATTCGAGCTCGATAGCTGGGAATATCGCGTGCTGGTCCAGGGCGAGTGATAAACAGACGGATTTTTCAATTTTCTAAGATTTGTCCAGATTAGTCAGGATTTATCGAAGGAATCCGTCTCGTTAAGATTCAAGGAATCGCGCTTCATAATTACATCAATCGGAAACCCCACAATCCGGTTTATTTGATTCACCTACTCAATTCAACCCACAGGTATCCCGGCCGAATCCCGGGTATCCTTTAAACCACAAGCAAGCAAAATGATGGCTAAAAACACAACACTCCGAACTGTCGCAATGGCGGCAATCCTCTCGGTGAGCGTCACCCTTTCCGCCCAGGACAGTGGTGCGGTGACCGAAGACGACAGCCTGGTCTTTGACCTCGAAGCATTCGAGGTGGAAGCAACCGGCTTTGCCCAAAGTATCGAGGCATCCACTGAAATCAAGAAACGCGCCCCGTTGATCGTCGAGGCAGTCACCGCCGAGGATATCGGCAAGCTGCCGGACACCAGTATCGCGGAAACCTTGGCCCGTCTCCCCGGCCTGACAACCCAGCGGATCAACAGCCGCGCCCAGGGCATAGTCATCCGTGGTCTGGTTGGTGACTTCAGCACCGGTCTCCTTAACGGACGCCAGCAGGTCAGCACCAATGCCGGTCGTGGCATCGAATTCGACCAGTATCCGGCCGAACTCCTGAACGGGGTCATGGTCTACAAGACGACCCAGGCCAACCTTGTCGGCCAGGGCCTTGCCGGGACCATCGACATGCGGACCGCCCGCCCCCTGGAACATGGCCGCCGCACGGTTGCGGTCAACGCCTTCTACGAGTGGGCCGACCTAGGCAAACTCAACCCGGACGGTGACGACACCGGCCTGCGGTACTCCATGAACTACATCGACCAGTTCAATGACGGCACACTTGGTATCGCCATTGGCTATGCCCACACCGACCAACCCGGCCAGGGCGAGCAGTGGAACGCCTGGGGCTATGCCGGACAGGACGACGGCAGCCTCCTCCTCGGTGGTGCCAAGCCCTTCGTTCGCTCCAGCAACCTTGAGCGGGACAGCATCATGGGGGTCATTGAGTACAAGCCCTCGGACAAGTTCCGGGCCATCGTCGACCTCTTTTATTCCGACTTTGGAGAAACCCAGATTCTTCGCGGGGTGGAAATGCCGATCAATCCGGGTTGGGGCACCGGCACAACCATTCTCGACTCCACGGTTGAGGACGGCCTGATTACCCGTGCCACCATCGGCGACTTCTTTGGTGTAGCCCGTAATGACATTGTCTGGCGCGATGCCGAGGTAAAGAATGCCGGCCTGAATCTGCGCTTTGGTGACGGCAGTGGCTGGGTTTACGAAGCTGACATCAGCACTTCCCGTGTTGAGCGGACTGACAACGTCCTCGAGACCTACATGGGCTGGGGCTCCAACAAGACCGGTACCCCGGACACTATCACCCTGGATATGGGTACAGGTACGGGTGCGGTCTTCAGCAGCGAGCTGGGCTACAGCTCCTCCGACATGGTCCTGGCCGGCCCGCAAGGGTGGGGTGGCGATGCCATCGATGGCGGCCAGGTTGGCTTCCTCAAGGGTCCGATCACCGAAGACGAGCTCGACCAGTACAAGATTCTCGCCAAGCGGGACATGGACTGGGGCATCTTCAACAAGTTTGAGACCGGCCTTGCATACACCGAGCGGGGCAAGTTCGAGGTCGAAGCCGGCCCGAACGGCAAGGAAGGCTTTTTCCTCGCTTTAGCCAACGGTGAGACGACAGCTCCGCTGCCGCCAAACATCGGGTTTGCCGACCTCAGCTTCCTTGGATTGGGCGACCTGTACGCCTATGATCCCCGCGCTGCACTGGAAAGCGGTATCTATGACCTCGTTCCCAACGACAACCCCTCCTACGTGGCCAACAACTGGACCGTTGAGGAAGAAGTGACGACCGCCTACATCCAGTTTGGCATCGACATGAAGCTGGGCTCGATTCCGGTTACCGGTTCCATCGGCACCCAGTTGATCATGACCGATCAGTACGCTACCGGCCTCGCCGCGACGGGTACGTTGATCACCCCGGTTGCTGATTCCCATGATTACGAAGACTGGGTACCGAGTGTTAACCTGGCCTTTGAACTGACCGAAAAGCACGTTCTTCGCCTCAGCATCGCCCGCCAGTTGGCCCGCCAGGCCATGGTCGACATGCGCGCCGGTTCGACTTATGGCTTTGATGAAGCGAAGGCGGACTCCACCGACGTCCAGAACAGTCCCTGGAGCGGCAACGGGGGGAACCCGAAGCTCGAGCCATGGCGCTCGAATTCCTTCGATGTATCCTTCGAGAACTACTTCGCCGACAACAAGGGTTACTGGGCACTGGCTGCCTTCTACAAGGATCTCGTCAGCTACACCTACAATGAGTCCATTCTCACCGACTTCAGCGGTTACCCGACGGGAGTCGAGGGTGTCACACCCGCCATCTACGAAGGATTCCGCACCATCCCGAGCAATGGTCAGGGCGGCTCCATCAAGGGCCTTGAGCTGACACTCTCCCTCCCGGGTGAAATGGTCAGCGATTCCCTTTCCGGACTCGGCTTGATTCTCAGCGGCTCCTACACGGACAGCTCCATCCGGCCGGACCTTGGCAATCCCGCCACTCCGATCCCCGGACTGTCCGAGAAAGTGGCCAATGCCACCCTGTACTACGAGCGCGGTGGATTCGCCGCCCGTGTCAGCACCCGTTATCGTTCCGATTACCGGGGTGACATCGCCACCTTCGGCCCGCGGGGTGCCATCTTCCGCAACCTGCAGGCGGAAACCGTGGTTGACGCCCAGATCAGCTACTCCTTCAACTCGGGTGCCTTCGAAGGCCTGACCCTCATCCTCCAGGGCTACAACCTCACGGATGAGCCCCTCTTCGCCCTCGAAGGGGATCAGGATTCGCGCCTCGTGAAGGACTACCAGCGCTATGGAAAGCAATTCTCCATCGGCGCCTCCTATAAGTTCTAAGGCTTGTTACTGACTCGGAATTCCCCCGGTGGTTCATCCCGCCGGGGGAATTCAACCGGGCCTACCCAGCCCGTTTGTTAATCACCCGCCCTTTACCCTCTTTTTTCTGAAAACCGTGAGCTCTACTGACGGACATTGGCTCAACTATCGCTCCTCCGGAGTGCTGGCCCACATTTCCTCCCTGCCTGGCACCTACGGGATTGGCAACCTCGGCCAATCCGCCCGCATTTTCGTCGATTTCCTTGCTGATGCGGGCTTCCAGCACTGGCAGATCTGCCCCATCGGCCCAACAGGGTACGGGGACTCCCCCTACCAGAGCTTTTCCAGCTTCGCTGGTAATGCCTACTTCATTGATATGGAGGAACTCTGTGAGGCCGGCCTTCTCCAGGCGGAGGAACTTCAGCCCCTGCGGGAGCTTCCCGAGGATGCTGTCGATTTTGGCAAACTTTACTCCGAATTCTGGCCTATCCTGGAAACCGCCCATCAGCGCTTTATCGCCCTTGCCACAGATACATATCAGGGGCAGTCCTTTTCCGGATTCTGCGAGAAGCATGCCGAATGGCTCGACGGCTATGTCACCTTCATGGCCCTCAAGGCACACCATGGAGGAAAGCCCTGGAGTGAATGGGATGCCGCCTTCCGGGATTTCTCCAAGCTTGACCTGTCATCGCTTCCCCCGGAAGTGAAGGAACTGGCCGATTCCCATCGCTTTTATCAATTCGTTTTCTTCCACCAGTGGAACCAGTTGCGTGATTACGCCCAGGAAAGGGGCATTCGTATCATTGGCGATCTTCCCATATTTGTTTCCATGGACAGCGCCGATACCTGGCAGTTCCGGGAAGTTTTTCGTCTGGATGCAAAGGGCAACCCGGTTGCTGTAGCCGGTGTCCCGCCTGATTACTTTTCCGAGGAGGGGCAGTTCTGGGGCAATCCGCTTTATGACTGGAACTACCTTGAATCCACCGGCTATGACTGGTGGGCCAAGCGGCTTGGCTTTGCCTTTGAGTGCTGCGACATCCTCCGCCTGGACCACTTCCGGGCCTTTGACTCATACTGGGAAATCCCTGCCTGGACCACCGATACCCGCAAGGGCCGTATGCGCCAGGGTCCTGGCTCTGCCTTCTTCAGGGCATTGGCGGAAAAGCTGCCTGCAGTACCCATCATTGCCGAGGATCTGGGCTATATCACCGAGGGAGTTGTCGAGCTGCGCAAGGCGGCTGGTTTCCCCGGGATGAAGATTCTCCAGTTCGCCTTTGGGCATGATGAGAACAACGTCAATCTGCCCCACTTCTATGCCCGCAATTCGGTTGTCTATACCGGTACCCATGACAATGAGACGACCCGTGGATGGCTCGCTTCCCTCAGCGGGCAGCAGGAGGAAAAGGTCAGGGCTTATTACCGGCTCAAGGCCGGCGACAATTCCGCCTGGCCCCTTATTGAGGCCGGATTTTCCTGTGTTTCCAGGCTGGCCATTTTCCCCGTTCAGGACTTGCTCGACCTTGGCAGCGAAGCCCGGTTCAACATCCCGGGGACCACCGGAGGCAACTGGACCTGGCGTTTTACGAACAAGCAGCTCGACCTTCTGCGGAACGGTACCGTTACTGAATTAAATCGTTTGCACCAGCTTTACGACCGGACGGGCGATACCCTGCAGCGGGAGTACAGCGCACCGCCATCCGGTTCCCTGACCGAAAGTCATTAATATTTCACTACACCTATACTTATGAAGCGTCCTGAACTATCCTTTTGGCAAATCTGGAACATGAGCTTTGGGTTCTTCGGAATCCAGTTTGGCTGGGGCCTGCAGATGGCCAACATGAGCGCCATTTACCAGTACCTCGGTGCCACCCCCGAGGATATCCCCCTGCTCTGGCTGGCAGCGCCGCTGACCGGTCTTATCGTCCAGCCGATCGTCGGTTACTACAGTGACCGTACCTGGAACCGGCTTGGGCGCCGGAGGCCCTATTTCCTTGTCGGGGCCATCCTTGCCAGCCTGGCCCTCATTGCCATGCCGAATTCCTCCACCCTGTGGATGGCGGCCGGCCTCCTCTGGATTCTCGATGCCTCGGTCAATATCTCCATGGAGCCCTTCCGGGCATTTGTCGGCGATATGCTCCCCCCGAAGCAGCGCAAGTTCGGCTTTGCCATGCAGAGCCTGCTCATCGGCCTCGGGGCTGTCCTGTCGTCCGCCCTGCCATGGATTTTAACCAACCTTTTCGGTATGAGCAATGAACCGACCGGCGATTCCCCGATACCCCTGACGGTACATATCGCCTTTTATGCCGGTTCCTTCATTTTCTTTGGCGCCGTCCTCTACACGGTTCTCCGGACAAAGGAATATCCGCCCGAGGACATGGAGGCCTTCCAGAAGATGAAAGCGGAAGGAGCCGGTCCCCTGCATGCCTTCAAGGAGATCTTTGAAGGTATCCTCAGCATGCCCAAACTCATGCGCCAGCTGGCCATTCCGCAGTTCTTCACATGGTTTGCCCTTTTCTGCCTCTGGATCAATTTCGTCCCGGCGGTGGCTTCCACCCTTTACGATTCAGATCCCACCTCCGCCGCCTATCGCTCCGGGGCTGAGTGGGCCGGTGTCTGCTTCTCCATCTACAATTTCGTCGCTTTCTTCTTCTCCTTTTTCCTGCTCATGCTGGTGAAGCGCTTTTCCGCCAAGGCCATCCACACGGTTTGCCTCGGCATCGGCGGCATCGGCATGGCCTCCGTCGGCTTCATTGAGAATCCGCTGCTGCTGATTTTTTCCATGATTGGGATCGGTATCGCCTGGGCCAGTATCCTCGCCATGCCCTACGCCATGCTCTCCAACGGTATTCCGGGGGAAAAGATGGGCTTCTACATGGGGGTCTTCAACTTCTTCATCGTTCTCCCGCAGATTTTCGCCTCGGTCGGCCTCGGCTGGATCCTCAGCAATTTCCTCAACAACAATGCCATGAATGCTGTTCTCCTTGGTGGAGCATCCTTCCTCGTCGCCGCTGTTACCCTGCGACTAGTCGATGAAAAGGGGTCAGAGGGGGAGGCTGCTGAGGCTTGATTAGATGGTTATTCCGAACCTGTTTTAAATAAGTAAAGCTAATAAATGAAATTAGCTATTGTTTTCCCTCGCCCCGGAACGGAAGCATCCTTACTAAGGTGTTTCCTTTATGAAGGGCAGGGCAGGGCTTATTTTGTTATTTTGGAGTGTCGGTCAATTATGCTGGGCTGACACGGTTCTTTCTATTGGGCGAAGCAGCGGCGATGCCGGAAACACCCTGTCGATGCCAGTGGGATTTGCCTCAGACGATGGGATTGTCGGGGTGCAAATCGACTTTGGGTACGATCCGGCGATTCTGGCCCCGCAGGAGGCGGTGGTTGGGCCGGACCTGGATTCACGGTTTCTGGCGGCCTCCTCGGTAATCAGTCCCGGTGTATTCCGGGTGTTGATCTACTCCCTGAGGAACCAGGCGATGGAGGATGGGACAATCCTCTCTGTGCCGCTGCAGTTTCTCCAGACCCTGGCTGGCAGCCAGCGGGGAATGGAGGTGTTGCAGGTGGAGCTGGCCGATGGAGGCGGATTGAACCGGCTCTACGCGCTGGCCCCCTTTGTGGAAATCATCTCCCCGGCCCGGGGGAGCCAGATTCCCTTCGGCGAGGGGGTAACCGTAGAGGTGGAAGCCTATGCCGCCGCGGGCAGTCTTTCCGGGGTGCAGTTGTTCATCAACGGCGAATTGGCCGGGGAGAGGGGACAGGCGCCCTACGCGTTTTCCTGGAACCCGGCTGAGCGGGGAACGCATGACCTGCTGGTGGTTGCCTCCGAGGGAGGCGATATACAATCTGAGAGCAGCCGTGCGGTCTATATCCTTTCCCGGTTCGACGATTGGATCGCGGAGAACTTCTCCGCCGAAGACGCGGCGGACCAGTTTGTCAGCGGCATCGGTGAAGATCCGGATGGGGACGGGACGGTCAACCTCATCGAATACCTGACCAACGGGAATCCACTGGGTTTTGACCTCAAGCGCCCCCTTGGAACGGAATTCACCGAGATCGATGGGCAGCGCTACCTCACCCTGACGATCGATGTGCCGGCGGAAGTGACGGATGTCGAATACACCGTCTATGCCATGGCCCAACCGGAGCGGGCCCAAGGGAGTCCACCTGTTCCGGCCATCCTCCATGAGGAGACGGTCGATGCCCAAAGCGGAACGGTCCGCCGCGTCTACCGGGATGCCGTCCCCTTTGCCAACCAATCCCGTTACATGTATCTGGAATCCTCCATTCGCCCCTGATATTTCCTGCCATGAAACGCCTGCATTCCATTTGCCGACTCCTCGCCCTGGCGATTCCTGCATTTATGCCTCTTGCCCTAGAGGCGATTCCGGAAAAAATCGGCGACCTGGACGAGGACGGGCGATACTCCATCCGCGACGTGGCCAAGATCGTCAACCACCTGCAGCGGATCGAGTTCCTTCCCCAATCGAGCCAACCTTTCGCCGACACCAATGAGGACGGCAACATCGACCGCAGGGATGTGGATCGGCTGATCGCTGTCATCCTCGAGCAGGACACCATCGATACCATTCCCTTCTCCCGGCCGGTCGCAACCTCCCCGGCAAACGGGGAAGGCAGCGTCGCTCTGACCCGGGAGACGGTGGTCCGTTTTTCCCTGCCACTGGATGACACGGTAGTCTTCGACCAGGATAATTTCTATGCCACCTTCGGAGGGGAAAAGATCCTTTCCCGGGTGGAGATATCCTCCGACCGGCTTAAGGCGACCCTGTTCTACTTGGAGAACTTGCCGGACAGCGCCCGGGTCCGGGTGACCATGGACGGGTCCGGGGTGCTCGACAACCTTGGCCGGGAAGTGGACATGGATCAGGACGGGGAGGCCGGCGGCTCGCTGGTTTTCGATTTTGACACGGCCACGGTTACACCGGTCCCTTCCACTGGAGTCATTGGAACGGTCTACACTTCGGCAACCGATGAACTGGGTAACAACGTGCCCTTGCAAGGTGTCATCATCGAGATTGTCGGGGATGAGGAAAACTCACGCACCGTGACAGCGGCGGATGGCACCTTCCGGCTGGAGCCGGTGCCGGCAGGGCGGTTCTTCGTCAATATCGACGGACGCATGGTTACTGGCCAGTATCCCGACGGTGCCTACTATCCCTTTGTCGGCAAGACTTGGGAGGCGATTGCCGGCAATCCGGACAACCTGGCCAACGAGACCGGAGAGATTTTCCTCCCCTTGGTTTCAGCTGGCAGCCTGCAGCCGGTATCCAGTATCGAGGAGACAACTGTTGTCTTTGCCGAGGACGTCTTGAACGCCAATCCAGAGCTGGCTGGCACGGAAGTGATGGTACCGGCCAATGCCCTCTTTTCCAACGATGGAACACGCGGGGGACGCGTCGGTATTGCCCCGGTCGCCCCGGATCGTCTGCCAGAACCACTTCCCCTCGGGCTAAACCTGCCGATGGTCATTACCATCCAGACCGACGGAGCGACCAATTTTGATGTCCCGGTACCGGTGCGCCTGCCAAATTTGCCCGATCCGGTGACTGGTGAACGGCTTGGCCCTGGAGAAGCCACTGCGCTCTGGAGTTTCGACCACGACACCGGTCAATGGGAGATCGCCGGGCCGATGACGGTCACCCCGGATGGGGAGTGGGTGGTGACGGATCCTGGTGTCGGGGTGCGGCAGCCAGGCTGGCATGGTCGGGACGAAGCAGCGGACGGCAAAGGTGGAGGAACCAAGGATCCTAAAAAGAAAAAGGATCCCAATGACATTGATGGGGACGGCATTCCCAATGACGAGGATCCCGACGATGACAACGACGGCATCCCGGATGAGGAGGACCCGGACATGGACGGGGACCAGATCCCCAATGACGAGGACGACGATGTCGATGGGGACGGAAAGAAGAACGACGAGGATGACGACGACGATGGGGATGGCATCCCGGACGGGTTGGATAATGATGATGACAATGACGGGGTCCCGGACAATTGCGTCAAGGAATGCCTGACAACCGGTTCCCTTTCCAATCTAGGTGTTTCCGTGGAAGGGGACAGCACGGTCTGCAAGGGTGAAATCATCCGCTTCCAGGCAGACGGTGTTGTCGACAGTGGGGGCACACGCCTGGTTACCTGCCGAGATGAAATGGGCAATATCACTGAAACCTACGAGGAGCCGGTGCCCGAAGGAGCCCCTGCCTACGACTGGACCATCGTGCACAACGGGACCGTTGTCGCCTCGGGAAGAGGTCCGGTAGCCAGCACCAAGGCCAAGGAGGCAGGCGTCTATACGGTCCGCTTTGTCGCCAGTGTGGCCCGGGACTGCGCCCCTGAAGCAGTCGACTTGGAACAGGCGTCCGTCAGTGTTGTTGAGCGGGGTGAATTCAACAAGGTCAGCGTGGGAATCGATGCCCCGGATCCGCCGACGGCCCTTATCCAGAAGATCGAGGATACCCTGAACAAGATTCCCCGGGTCAGCGTGGAGCTCAAGCCGTCCCTCGGTCTCGGCCTCGAAGGGGGCGTCCGGGATTGCTGTATCAATGGCGAGTTCCGTGAAGACGGGGAACGCTACAGCAAGGGCAGCCTGACTATCAGCGGTTCCATCGAGGGAAAGATCTACGGGCCGCCCACAATCGATTTCTATATCGACCTGAAATTCTTCGCTGCCCTGCTCAAGATTGATGCCGGTGTTGGCATCGACAGCAGTCTCAATTTCGGGGGGGCTTTGGGCAAACGGGTCAACGACTGCAAGCCCTCCGAGAATTGCCTCTTCGCCGCCATCTCAGCCTCCATCGAGATGACCACCAAGGTGAAATTCGAGGTGCGTTCAATTGTCGAGGTCTTCGGAAAGAAGTACTCCCTCGCCGATATCAACTTCCAGATCAAGGCGCCTCTGAAGGTCGGGGTGAAGGGTTCCCTGGCCTACAACTCGGAGGATGCCTGCGAGGGGTTCAAGGGCTCCCTCGGAATCGATGACATCACCCTGCTCGTCGCCATTCAGATCACCGATGACATTGGCATCTCCTTTGAGCGAACGATTTTCAAATTTTAACGGACGTGCTGGAACGCAATGAAAGCTGACTTTAATCCATGAACCCGGTCCTGACATACGGCCTCATCCTGATGGGCCTTTTCGGTCCGGTTCTGCTTTACGCGGGCTTGGAGCGGGTGGCTGTGCCCATCACCAGGGACCGGGCCTTCGCCTATTCCGGCATGGCCTTTGAGATCGATCGGATGGTCTTCGATAACTTGCGGTTGGATGACCCGAGAATCTCCCAACTAGGTCCGGACGTGCAGGGTTTCTTCAGCCTTGTCCAGGCACTCGACACACAGTCCCTTGATGCGGTCATGGAACTTGTCCAGCTGCAGCCGCATGAAAATCCAGAGAAGCGCCGGGCCTATGTCCAGGCCTGCCAGGAGGCCTTTGCCGGTAAATGGCAAGGCATGGAACTGCTGGCCCGTTACAAGGTCGGTGGTCTCTCAACGTTTGTGTTTAACGTTCCCATGGACAATGGCAATTATGTCACCTCCTTCCGTATCGGCGGCAGCCCCGGGGCCTACCGCTGGGATGACTCGACGGAAGCGGAATTCCTGATGAACCTGGATAACCTTGTCGCTGCCGGTGAACGCCTGAAGCGGGAAGGACAGGTTCCGCCTGACCTGTCGGGAGAATTTCGCTACAAAAGCCGGATACCGGGGGCGGATTTTGATGTTCTCTTCAATGGGACTGTCCTCGACTGGTCCATAGCCTCCGACATTGTGCCGGACATTCCGGTGGTGCAGTTCTACGCTGAGGCCCAGCAGGCCTTCATCGACAAGGACATTGCTGGCTACGTGGAGTACTTTACTCCCGGAAGCCGTGAAAAGCTCGTCGAGTGGCTGGGCAACATGCCGGAGGAGGAACTGGCCAGTTATTACACCTCCTTTGCCGGGGAAAAAAGGGTCGTCTTCATCCTCGATGCTGATCCCTTCTACATTTTCCACTACCTCATTGGCAACACCCTCGATTATGACACGGTCTGGAATGACGGGGAGCGTTTCTGGATGACCAACGTGGGGGTCCATTTCTTTCTCGACCGCCTGTTGCGGGACCGGATTCATTTCATTGAACCTGTTCTTTCCTCTGTGCTTGAGGCAGGACCGGACGATCTTGTTTATGTTGCTTCAGAGGAAGCCACTCCACCACCATCGGCTGTACCCAGTGCTGTTGTCCAGCCCACTGCGCCCACCCCGGATGCGGACTTGCCCGTGTTACCGGAAGCACCGTCTTCGGAAACCCCTGAGGAGGAGCCGGACAATTCCCGCCGCTTTTTCTTCCTCCTCGTGGTGATTGTCGCAGTCTTGATAACAACCAGACAAGTTACGAAACGATCATGACCCATCCCATGCGTCAGTTTGCCATTCTTCTCTCCCTGGGCCTTGCTTGCAGTCTTCCGGTCCAAGGGCAGTTGGTTGTGGAGGATGAACAGCTTGGAGAAGTTATCACCAATTTCACTGTCGACCAGGATGTGCTCGGGGGAGGGGGCTTTTACTATCAGATTATAGAAGAGGAAACGGAAATCACGGTGGCCCGGGGGAAAATGGATGCCGATGGCCTTGACCGGATCATCCTCGCGCCGTTGACCACCTACCGCATGGTGGCCTTCTACGAGGAGACCTTGTCCCTTGGGGTGGCCGTCTTCACCACACCGGCTTCCGGCCGGCAGTTTGAGATACCTACCATCAGTTATGAGTTCATTCCGGGTCTTCTGGATACCGATGGGGATGAACTGCCCAACCCCCTTGAGGAGATTGCTGGCACCAAGCCGGACAACCCGGATACCGATGGGGACGGGTTTCCGGACGGTCGCGAAGTCATGAGCGGGCAGGATCCCCTCGACGGGTTCATTGTCGAGGTGGGGATCATCGCCTCCGGTCCCACCAGTGCCGCGGCCAGCGACATTTGCGCCATTAACAACCTCGCGGTGGTGGCCTTGGGCGCCAATGGGGTGGCTGTCTTTAATGTCCGCAACGGGACCGAGCCGGTCCGTGTGGCGGAGGTCAATACTCCCGGCCATGCCACTTCCGTCAGCTGCTTCGGCAACCTGGTCGCCGTGGCGGATGGTCCCGGTGGATTGGTCGTCATCGACATTTCGGATCCCGCGGGCTCATCCATTGTCCGGCAAACCACGTTCCGCCGGCCCGCGGTGGCGGTGGTCACCCGCGGCAGCTACGCCTACGTGGGGCTGGATACCGGGGATGTCCTCATGGTGGACATGTTGACCGGTGAGGAAATCGCCCGCTATGAAGGCATCGTTGGCACGGTGCAGGACATGGGTATCCGCGAGGATGTCCTTTACGTCCTGACCCAGGGCAACCTGCACGCGCTGGACTTGCGTGGAGATGCACTGACCTACCTTAAGTCCACCATCTCACCCGGGAGCATCGGTGCGGGCCGGTTCCGGCTCCGCTTGTACGTCGGGGACGACTTTCTCTACGCCTCCTATCTCGCAGGCTACAACATCATCGACATCTCGGATCCGCGCGATCCTGTCCACGTCCGGCAGCACGCTTCCACCGAGCGGGGCTGGAAACAGATCGTCGCCACCGGGACCGGCCTCGCCGTGGCCACCGTCAGCCCCAACAGCACCCGTGACGGTCCGCACAACGTCAACCTCTACAATGTCGGGGAAGACAACCGCGAAACCGCTTTCCTGCGTACTTTCGAGACACCCGGCATTGCCACTGCCGTGGCCATCTACAACGCCCTGGCCTACGTTGCCGATGATTCAGGCGGCCTTCAGGTGATTAACTATGCCTCCTTCGACACACTGGGTATTCCTCCGGAACTGACGGTACGCCACAGCGGGATCGATGGCCAGGTCGAGGAAGGGAAGGTTCTTTCGGTAGCCGTGGATGTCACTGACGACGTGCAGGTGCGCAACGTCCAGTTCTTCATCGACGAGGAGCCGGTGGCTGTCGATGGCAACTTCCCCTTTGAGATTGGTATTGTCGCTCCGTTGCTGACCCCGGAGAAGACCTTTTTCAGCCTCCATGTCGTGGCATCCGACACGGGCGGCAACGCGACCCGTTCGGATACCATTGAACTGGAACTGGTGCCTGACGCGACGCCTCCAGTTGTCCGCCGGTTCCTGCCACGCAATGGTTCCGTCATCGGGAGCCTCGACGCCAGCCTCATCACCTTCAGCGAACCCATTAATCCGGATACGGCCAACGGGGTTTCCATCTCCCTCGAGGAAGCCGGATCCAACGGGGTGCATGGTGACTTTGATGATATCCGCGTGGACCCCTCCGACTACATCTACCAGGAGGCGACCTTGAGCATCCTTCTGCCGCACGGGCAACTGGAACCCGGCTTCTACCGCTTGAGCGTCGGGCCGGAGGTCGAGGACCTGGCCGGCAACCCGATGGAGGGTGTCCAGCATTGCACGTTCCGCATCTTTGGATTCGAGGACCGGGACGCTGACGGAGTCCCGGATGACCTGGAGGAATTTCTCGGGCTGGATCCTGACAATCCCGACTCGAACAATAACGGGATCCGGGACGGGGATGAGGACTTCGACCGGGACGGCCTGACCAACTCGGGGGAAATTATCATGCAGACCGACCTCAAGGATGAGGACACCGATGGGGACGGTATCAAGGACGGAGACGAGGATACGGACTTTGATGGCCTTAACGACGGTTTGGAATCCATGAACCGGACGGATCCCTGCAAGGTCGACACCGATGGGGACGGGATCGATGACGGCAGCGAAATCGCCGATGGGTTGGATCCCCTGGACCCGGCATCCGCCTATCCGGAGACGGTTGTTTCCCTGAAGCTTTCCTTCCTCAATGAGATCCTTTCCGAGGCTGACAACAATGTGACCTTTTCCATCACCGCACCGATGGTTTCTTATCTGAATACAGTTGTATCGGCCATTGATGCCGAGAGCCTCTCTTCCGTCTCCTCTCCGATGGTTTCATTCCTCAATTCAATCCTCTCCCCGGCCGATCTCGAGGAGACCTCCACCACCTATTCACCACTGGTCAGCTACTTGAACAACCTCATCGATGAGGTGGCCGAGGAACTATCGCTGTTCTATGCTTCCGGGGTGGTCAGCTACGAAAATCAAACAGGCCAATAATGCCATTTATCACACCTTCATTAACGAACCTTAACGCAAAGCACATCATGAAGAGAACAATAACCAAATCAATCCTTGCAGGTTTTCTTCTCATCCTTGTTTCCCCACTGGTGGGACAGAATGACGACTTGCCCTACGAGAGTGGCTCAACCGGGGCCGACGGGCCGCTGACTATTCCCAGAACCTTCGGCGACCGCCATGCCATCGCTTATTGTTATGACGAGGCCAACGACAATATCGTCCTCCATGGCGGTGCGAGATACAATGCCGGGTTTCAAAACAAGACCCTCCTCTTCAATGGGACCGAGTGGATCAATGCTGATCCGGAGACAGTGGTCTCGGAACGCTACCATGCCGACATGGTTTATGACCGGACTTCGGCCAATGCGGTCCTGTTCGGTGGCCACCGGGCGGATGGAACGCGCATGAACGACACCTGGATCTGGGATGGTAACAATTGGACAGAGATGAATCCGGCTAACCGGCCCAGTCCCCGCTGGCTGCATGAGATGGTCTACGACTCTGTCAGCGGCCGTGTCCTGCTCTTTGGGGGACTGACCCAAAGTAACGGGAACTTGGTCGACTTGTGGTCATGGGATGGTGCCAACTGGACGCAACTGGTGACCACCAACACGCCGCGTGGTGGCAACTATGGCTCGCAAGACCATGACGATATGTTTTTTGATCCGGTCAACAACCGTCTCGTCCTCTATAATGAATCCTATCGCGAGACCTATGTGCTGGACCTGACCACTTACACCTGGGCCACCCTGCCCACTGCTGTTAAGCCGGATGTTGGCAGCAATATCAAGATAGCCTACAATGAGGCGGAGGGTTATGCCCTTCTGGCTGGTGGATCGTCCAACACCCAGACGTGGAAGTTTGTCAATGACGAGTGGCTCCAGCTGAGCCCGGCCAACCCGGTCGGCTATGCCTATGCTTACGGGATTGTCTATAACCCCGATTCCGTGGAGTACCCCATTTACCGGTTTTACGGATTGAATAACACCAACACGTTTCAGAGCACCTACGGCTGGGATGGTGATGATTGGCATTACATTGTTGGTCGCCAGTATTATTTCGACATGACCGCCAAGCCGGATGGCGTGTGGAACTTCACCACCATCCATGTCCCGCAGGCTGTCGATGTCTATTTCACCAGGAACGCGGCCAACACTCCGGTGACCTGGCTCGCTTCCGAGGGCGTGACCATCGATGGCCGGATCTATGTCGACGGGCAGCATGCCTGGTACAACGATCTTGCCGGCAACAACGCCCGGGGTGGCCCGGGTGGATATGACGGGGGCCTGGGGGGTGTCCGCATCGATGTTTCGGGAACGCCCGCGGCAACGTCCGGCCAGGGTCCGGGCGGTGGCATCGCACCTGTCGGACAGGATGCAAATGGAACTCCGGGGCGCTACAA
Source organism: Puniceicoccaceae bacterium (assembly GCA_040830445.1). Classification (GTDB taxonomy): domain Bacteria; phylum Verrucomicrobiota; class Verrucomicrobiia; order Opitutales; family Oceanipulchritudinaceae; genus Oceanipulchritudo. The sequence goes on along the minus strand of JBFOLZ010000072.1, from coordinate 1,360 downwards.
CGGGGTCTACGGCAACCGGCTTATCCAGCCACTGCTTGGAGGCTCCGGAGGCTCTGGGGGAACATCCGGAGCCAACCGGAATGCGGGTAGCGGAGGTGCCGGTGGCGGTGCCATCCTGATCTCCTCATCACGGGATGTTGTAGTCAATGGTGGCATCTATGCCCGTGGAGGTAATGCCCAGGCCCAGGCTCCCGATCACAACGGGCGCTATGGCGGTGGCGGCTCCGGTGGAGCCATCCGCATCGTGGCAGACCGTATTCTTGGTTCAGGAGCACTCAATGCCAACGGGGGCGATTCCTTCGGAGGATCCAGTTTCGATGGTGGTGGAGGAAGGATCAGGCTGGAGGCCTATTACCGGCCGATTTCCGGCAACGCCACGCCGACTCCATCAGCGACTGCCCCAATGGATACCGATGCCTTCCTCAATGATCGCCAGTTGTGGATCGCCAACGTTGCCGGGGAACCCGTGGGTGACAACCCGACTGGCAGTTTGGCAAATCCGGATGTCATTTTCGCCCAGGCCGGGGAGATCACGGTAACTGTCCAGAGCCTCAATATACCAGTCGGAACCCCGGTCAGTCTTCGGATAACAACTGAGACGGGCGTGATTGAGTTGCCTGCCTTGAATGCGCCCGATGTTACGATTGGCCAGGATGGTAGTGCCGTTTTCACGGCAACGGTCCCGGCTGGCCTGGGAACCCTCCAGGCCACGGCGGAATTTTCCCTCCAGTAATGGGACGACTCGGTCGCTTCTCTCTTCTTATCCTGACCGCCGCCTGTTGCCAGGCGGCGGTTGGTGTCAATGACCCCATCAGCGAGTGGAACGGGGAGTTCCTTGACGCGGTTCGCCGGGATCCCACAGCCCCTTGCCTGGTTGCCCGCAATCTGGCCATTTTCCACATCGCCTTGCACGACGGACTGGAGTCGCTTCATGATGGTTCGGACTTCATCGTGGGACACTACGCCGTTGACGAACCTGTGCCGGATGAGGCCTACATCCATGCTGCCGCGAGCAAATTGCTGGCGGTTTTTTATCCCTCCTACCGGGGAATTTTCATGCGGATGGCGGAAAGCCGGATGGAGTCCTTTACCTCCGCTGAGCGGGAATCCGCCATCCGTCTGGCCCTTGAGGTGGCTGCCAGGACCCTGGAGGCCCGCAAGAATGATGGTGCGGCCAACACCCTAACCTACGTTCCCAAGGATGCCCTTGGCAAGTGGCGTCGGACGCCTCCGGGATACCGCCCGCCCGAACTTTCCCACTGGTCCAGCCTGGAGCCCTTCGTCCTGCCATCGCCGGCCGCCTTCCGGCCACCACCACCACCGGCCCTGGATTCGGAAGCTTATGCCCGTGCCGTTGAAG
>JBFOLZ010000071.1:0-77526 GCA_040830445.1 Puniceicoccaceae bacterium | reverse complement strand
AGTATTCGGCATAAGCGCTTTGCAGGAGCAGGAAGTTCGACACCCGGTGCTCCCCGGACGTTCGAATGACCAGGTCCGGGTCCGGCATTTCAGTGGTGTAGAGGTAGTTGCGGAAGGTATCCCAGTCGAGCTGGTCCGGATCTTCGTCTCCGTTGAGGACGGCCTTGCTGTAGGCGCTGACAGCATCCAGCGCTTCCGTGCGTGACCCGTAAGTCAGGGCCAGCGTGAGAGTCCATTTTTCAAAGCCGGCTGTCTTTTCGATGGTCTCGCGCAGCAGCCGGGCAACCTTCGGTGGCATCTCGTCCAAGCGGCCGGCCACCCGGAAGCGGATTTCCTTTTCCACCAGGTCCTTGGCCTGGGACTTGAGAAAGCTTTCCAGAAGCCGCATCAGGGCCTTTACCTCCAGCTTGGGACGGTTCCAATTCTCCACCGAAAAGGCGTAGAGGGTGAGGTAGCGCAAATCCATCTCCCGGGCGCATTCCACGATGCGCTTGACGTTCTCGACCCCCTGCCGGTGGCCCTCTTCCCTTGGCAGGCCCCGCTGGCGGGCCCAGCGGCCATTGCCGTCCATGATGATGGCAACATGCCGGGGGAGCTTCCGTTTCCGGGAATCGGTTTGATTGGGATTGCTCATGAGCCTTTCAAGCCTCTGTAGAAAAGATACCCTTATCCTTGAGGCAATGGAATTAAATGCAGTGGTCCATCTGGGTGGACGGATCGCCCTCGACCTTGCCGACCACCTTGGCCGGCACCCCGGCCACCGACACATGGGGTGGCACATCACTGAGGACAACACTGCCAGCCCCGATCCGGGCATACTGGCCAATCTCCACGTTGCCGAGGATTTTGGCCCCGGCGCCGATGAGGACGCCGTGCCGGACTTTTGGATGGCGGTCTCCTTTTTCCTTCCCCGTCCCCCCGAGGGTCACTTCATGGAGAATGGAGACGTGGTCTTCAATGACAGCTGTTTCCCCGATGACAATGCTCGTCGCGTGGTCGAAAAGGATGCCGGCCCCGATCCGGGCGGCCGGGTGGATGTCCACCCCGAAAACCTGGGATATGATGCTTTGCAGGTAGAGGGCCATTTCCCGGCGACCACTGGTCCACAACTGATGGGCGATACGGTAGGCCGTCAGGGCCTGGAAGCCCTTGAAATAGAGGACCGGTGAAAGATAGCCGTTGGAGGCCGGGTCACGCTGGTCGATGGCCACGATGTCCCTACGGACCTGCTCGCCAATCGGCGGATTTTCCCGCAGAACCTCATCGAAGAGCTCGTGCAGGTAGGGTTCAGAGACCGCATGATGCCCGAGTTTGCGGGAAACACGATGGGCCAGGCAGGCCTCAAGGCTGTCGCAGTCGAGAATACTCTCGTGAATGAGGTCGGAAAGGACCGGCTCATGACTGGCGGCTGCCTCGGCTTCCTCGCGGAGCTTTTTCCAGACGGGATCACCGCCGGATTTCGGTGCGGTTGGATTCATCGTTCAGCTATTATCAAAGCACCCAATATTAACACCTTTCCGCCGGTGGCAAAAACTTTTGCAAAAACGATGGGGAAAGTTCATCATGGGGCTATGTGGAAGGGTTCCCTGAAAGTTTTTCCGGTCGTGGTGCTGTTGTTCATCTGCACTGGTTTGTCCGGGGAATCCAAGGAACAAGCGGATTTGGTGGACGCGCTCTTTGGCAATCCCAGTTTCCTTGAGGCCAAGCTTTCGCCGACCGGACGCTACCTTGCCTCCCTGACTCATTATCATGGACGCCGCAGTTTGCTGGTCCTCGATTTAGAGACCTCGCAGCACAGCGGCGTCACCGTCCAACCGGGAGAGGATATTGACCACTTCTACTGGATTGATGCGGAAAAAGTCATCTATCACGTTTCCAAGTGGGAAGTCTACACCGAGGGACTCTCCGTTTATTCCGTCAAGCTGAAGAGGGCCCACAAGGTCCTGACTCCGGGTATGAACGGCATGATTTACAAGGGCATGGTCGACCCGCTGGTGCACATTCCCGACGAATTTGTTTTCCAGGCCTCCCAGTCCGACGCAACGAACCCCGCCCACCTGTACAAAATGAATGTGGTCTCGCAGAGCGTGAACCGGTTGGCGAAAAACAACGGGGAGATTCATAGCTACGTCGTTGGGAAAGACGCCCGCCCCCTATTCGCGCTCGATATCCGGTCCGGGAATCTCACTGTCCTGAAGTTTGGCCAGGACAAGAAGTGGATTCCCGCCGACAGCATACCGGGTTCCATTACTCCTTTGGGGCTGTTGCCGGGTGACCGCTACATGTTGGCTTCGGTCAGGAATAACCAGGGCTTCTCGGGGGTCAACTTGCTGGATCTTGATACGGGCAGGCTAGTCCAGGAAACCCGGTTTTATCCCGGCTACGATCTGGTTTGCAGTAGTTCCCGTCCGATTGTCGACAATTTGAACGGCTACACGGTGGGGGCGTACTTCCAACATGACAAACCGGACAATTTCTGGTTTTCCGATTCGCTCAAGAAAGTAGAGCAATTCGTGGAAAGAAACCTGCCTCACCACACGATAGAGTTTCTTGGCTACCGGGCTGAATCCGGGTGCATCTATTACACTATCTCCAGCGACATCCATCCGCCTTTTATCCTCCAATTGAACATGGAGACGCTTGAGTTCAAGGTGGTCTACCGGCAATTCCCGAAAGCAGGCGGCATTGAATTTCAACCCATGCGCCCGGTTTCTTTCACACACAGCGGTTTCAACGGCAAGATTCATGGATACCTGACGCTGCCCAAGGGTGTGGGCCCATTCCCGACTGTCCTCCTGATACATGGAGGCCCCCAGTTGCGGGACCGGTGGGGCTTTAATCCACAGGTGCAATTCCTGGCCCTCAATGGCTATGCGGTATTCCAGATAAATTACCGCGGGTCAGTTGGCTATGGGCGGCGATTCGGCCTGAAGGGATTTGGCATGATTGCCGACAAGTCCGTCGAGGATGTTATAGAAGGGGCAAAATGGCTGGTCAGGGAAGGTATCGCGGATCCGGCGCGAATCGCCATCATGGGGGGCAGTTTTGGCGGCTATGTCAGTACAGCTGCGGCTACCCGCGAGCCCGGGTTGTGGAACGCAGTCATCAGCTTTGGAGGGCTCTACGACCTTGAACGGTTGCATAAGCGGGACCAGCGGATGGGTTACAACTGGGTTGATGACCTGTTCACGGACTATGACCAGCAACTGTACACGGAGCTTTCACCAATCCATCATGCGGGGAAGGTATCTGCGCCGGTTCTTCTTGTTCACGGAAAAGCCGACCAGCGGGTCAATGCACGGCAGGCGAGAAAGATGGAGAGTGCATTGGAAAAAGCCGGCAAGGAAGTGGAGACGATGTATATCAGCTGGGGCGTGCATGGCCTGCCGGAAGAAAAGGACCGCCGTAAATTCTACCTGAGAATACTTTCCTTCCTTGAGAAGCATATGCAATAGCTCTGCGACAGGAAGGTCTGGCAGTTGCGATTTTTCCAGTCTGTGCTGGCGATTTTTCGTAATCTGTCCATCTTGCGGACATGATCGAGTTGCAGGAGGTGACGAAGCGGTTCCGGGAGCACACGGCGGTGGATCGGTTCGATCTGGTTGTCCCGGAAGGCAGTATTTTCGGTTTCATTGGACCTAATGGCTCTGGTAAGACAACAACTTTGCGAATGATCCTGCGGATCATTGAGCCGGATTCCGGGTCCATCCAGGTGTTTGGCCAGCCGCACAGCATCAGTGCCAATAACTCCATCGGCTACCTGCCGGAAGAGCGCGGGCTCTACCGGAAGATGACGGTTCTGCGCCAGCTGAGTTATTTTGGCCGCTTGAAGGGCATGAATGGCCGGGCTGCCAGGGCGGCCGCCCTGGAGTGGCTGGAGCGGCTCGACCTGCTGGCCTGGAAGGACAAGAAACTGGAAACCCTTTCCAAGGGGATGAGCCAGAAAATCCAGTTTATTGCCACCGTCCTGGCCCGTCCCCGTCTGCTGATTCTTGATGAGCCCTTTTCCGGGCTGGACCCGGTCAACCTCGAGACCATCCGTCAATCGCTGCTGGAATTGCAGAAAGGAGGCACAACCCTGCTCTTCTCGACCCACGACATGCACATGGCAGAGCAGCTCTGCGACCACATCTGCATGATCTACAAGGGGAACAAGGTCCTCGACGGGTCCCTCAATGATATCCAGAACCAGTACGGGCAGGATTCCCTGAGGCTGCGGTTCCGGGACGGGACGGACCCGGAAGGCCGCCTCGAGGGCGTCAGCAATATCCGTAACCTGGGCCGGTATCTGGAGATGCGTTTCCAGGGCGAGCCACACCAGATATTGAAGCAGGCTGCCGGTATCGGGGAGCTGGACCATTTTGAAATCACCCATCCCTCGCTGCACGATATTTTTGTCAGGATTGCCCAGCCGGAACCGGAGGATGCCACAACAGGAGGAAGTGAAGATGCGTAAGATTCTTGCCGTTTCGACAAGTGAATACCGGCAGGTGGTGCTGACCAAGTCCTTCCTGCTGAGCCTGCTCTTTCCCCTGCTCATTTACGGGGGCATGTTTGTCGCGGCCGCCATTTTCGGGGACAAGACCGACCTGAAGGACCGTGAACTGGTGGTGGTCGATTACACCGGGACCCTTATCGAGGGCTTGCAGGAAGCGAACGTGAAGCGCAACCGCAGTGATGCGGTTGAGCGTGAAGGCAAGCAAGTTGGGCCCAAGTTCGTCATCCAATCCTACGGGGACAAGGCTCCTGCGGACACAAAAGCCCTCCTGGCCGAACTCAGTGACCAGGTCCGGGCCGGTGACATCTTCGCCTTTGCCATCATCGGGAAGGATTACCTCTCCCCGGTCGGTGGCGAGGAGGATTACCTGCATTATTTCTCCGACAGCCCGACCTTCAACCGGTTGCCTGACTGGCTGAGCCGGTCCGTCCGGGATCTTGTCGAGGAACAGCGATTTGCGGAAGCCGGCTACGACCAGAGGGAAATCAACCTGCTGACCAGCCATAACCGGCTCGAGCGTTTCAGCCTCGCCGAGCTGGACGAAGACGGAAACCTGATTGAGCCGGAAGAGGAAAACCGCCTCGCGGCCTTTCTCATTCCCTTTGGCCTTGTCATGCTGATCTTTATTTCCATCCAGATGAGCACCCCCGTCCTTCTCAATTCGGTCATTGAGGAGAAGATGCAGCGCATCGCCGAGGTACTGCTTTCCAGTGTGACCCCCTTCCAATTGTTGTTAGGCAAGCTGTTTGCCGGGGTGGCTGTGGGGCTGACCTTCAGCTTTGTCTACATCCTCAGTCTCTCGATGTCGCTGCGGTACTTTGAAAAGGTCAACTGGGTGCCTGCAGGGACTTTCGTCTGGTTCTTCGTCTTCCTGCTGCTTGGGCTGCTGACCTTTGGCTCCCTCTTTGCCGGTGTCAGTTCCGCCTGTCAGGACCTGAAGGACTCCCAGAATTTTGCCGGGACGATTGTCCTCATCCTGATCGTTCCCATGATGCTTTCCATTGTCACCATCGAGGCACCGGACGGCGCCTTTGCCACCACGATCAGCCTGATTCCGCCCTTTTCGGTGATGACCATGATGAACCGGATAGCCATTCCTCCGGGTCCCCCGGACTGGCAGGTCTATCTGGCACTGGTTCTCAATCTGGCCTTCACGGCCTCCGTGATCTGGGCCTCAAGTCGGCTTTTCCGCATCGGCATCCTTGCCCAGGGCAAGACCCCGACCTGGCGCGAGCTCTTCCGCTGGATATTCCAGCGCGGTTAAGTTCAGGCTCGGGCGGCCATCCACCAGACCGGACCGGGGTTGTCCCCGGAGCCAGAGCTTACTTCCTGAATGCATTTCCACGGGGTGGGCAGGTTGCGGAAGAAGCTTTCCACCGATTCGGCTTCTCGCATGGCCCCTTCATGCCCGCGGTAGGCGAGGACGGACAGAGCCCCTTCCGGTTTTAATAATAGAAGCGCTTCATGCAGGGCGGGGAGGGTGGTTTCAGGCCGGGTTGTGATGTCGTGGTCGCCTCCCGGCAGGTAGCCCAGGTTAAAACAAACGAGGCTGACCGAGCCTCGCACTCCGCAGGCGAGGTAGTCCCGCATGTGCGCATGGTCGCCCCGGATCAGCGTTACGTGTTCAAGCAGTCCTGCTTCCTGTAATCGGGCAGCCGTGGCCTCAATGGCGGCCTCCTGTCGGTCAATGGCGAAGACACGGCCCCCGGGGGAAACCGCCTTGGCCAGACAGAGGGTATCCCATCCGTTACCGGCCGTGGCATCAATGGCCCAATCGCCGGGATGCAGATAGGGAGCCCATGCCTGCTGGGCAATTTCCGTGAGCGGTCTCCGGCCCGGCATGGGCAGGGAGGGCTTAGCGTTGGGTCAGCGGGGTAAATTCCCAGCGCTGGGTTTCTTCATTCCACTTCTGGATGGCTCCATCGGGAACGTATTCAAACTTACCGGTCTTGGTGTTGTAGGCCCGGGTGGGTTCCCGGTTGAATTCAAACTGTTCCGTTTCCCGGGCTTCGATATTGGCTTCCTTGATTTTATTGAGGTACTCATCCGCTTGGATTTCCCCACGGACAAGTGCACCGGTTGGGGTCTGCGCCCGGGTCCCGCCCTCGGGTGTTTCGGGGCCGGCACATCCCGCCAAAAGCAGGACGGGCAGTAGTTTGATTATCCACTTCATGTCGCTCATCGTAGAGGACTAAAGCGACCGGGCACAACTGCAATCACGCCCTGGCTGGACTTTTCCGGCCAATTTTCCAGGCCTCCAGCATAAATTCTTGCCCCCTTGGGTAATTTAATCATGTTCGGGCGTTTCTTTTCAACAGCGGACCAGAATGAAACGGACACATACTTGCAATGCCCTTAGGAAGAGCGACGTCGGCGCCAAGGTTACCTTGATCGGGTGGGTGGACACCCTGCGCGACCACGGCGGGATCCAATTTGTCGATTTGCGGGACCGGAATGGATTGACCCAGGTCGTCTTTGATCCCCAGCACGCCGCCATCAAGGCGGACCTGCACCACCTGCGCAATGAGTCCGTCATTGAAATCAGCGGGACGGTGGTTGCCCGTGGGGAGGCCGAGGTTAATGCCAGCCTGCCAACCGGGGAAATTGAAGTGGCCGCCGAAACACTGCTCATCCACAACATTTCCGAGACCCCGCCTTTCCCGCTCGATGATGAGAAAGCGGAACGGGTCAGTGAGGACCTTCGCCTGCAATACCGCTACCTCGATCTGCGCCGCCCGGCCATGTACCGCTCGCTGGCCATCCGCAGCAAGGCTTCAAAGGCCACCCGCGATTACCTGGAGGAGCAGGAATTCCTCGAGGTCGAGACACCCTATCTTTTCAAGAGCACCCCGGAAGGGGCACGGGAATTTCTTGTCCCCAGCAGGATCAACCGGGGCTGTTTTTACGCCCTCGCCCAGAGCCCGCAGCAATATAAGCAGATGCTCATGGTGGCCGGGATTGAACGCTACTACCAGCTCGCCCGTTGTTTCCGCGACGAGGACCTGCGGGCGGACCGTCAGCCGGAGTTTACCCAGATCGATATCGAGATGTCCTTCATTGACCGCGAGGACATGTATACCCTCATCGAGGGCCTCCTGCAGCGGATATGGAAAGCCTGTCTCGATATTGACATCCCGACACCGTTCCCGCGCATGTCGTACAAGGATGCCATGGACCAGTACGGCGTCGACAAGCCGGATACCCGCTTTGATCTCAAAATTGAGGATTTTTCGGATTGTTTCCGCAACAGCCAGTTCAAGGTCTTCCAGGGTACCATTGCCTCGGGCGGTGTGGTTAAGGCTTTCAATGCCAAGGGCTTGGGAGACGCGACTCAGGGCGAGATGCGCGACCTTGAGAACGGGGCCAAGGCCATGGGAGCGAAGGGACTGGCCTTCATCCGGGTCAATGACGAGGGTGAATGGAAGTCGCCCATTCTCAAGTTCTTCAGCGAGGAGGAAAAAGCCGAATTGAAGGAGCGCCTGCAGATCGAAAATGGCGACATCGTCTTCTTTGCCGCAGCCGACTGGGAACGGGCCTGTGGCATTCTTGGCCGCGTCCGTCTCGATTCAGCCAAGTTGCTCCAGAAGCGTGGCCGCATTTCCATTCCTGAGGATCAGTACAACTTCCTCTGGGTGATTGAGTTCCCCCTCATGCTTTTTGATGAGGACGAGGGGCGCTATGTAGCTGCCCACCATCCGTTTACGTCACCTGTTCCGGAGGATGTCGAGTTGCTGGACAGTGATCCCAAGGCGGTTCGTGGACAACACTACGACTGTGTCCTCAACGGTATGGAAATCGCCGGTGGCTCCATTCGTATCCACCAGCGGGACCTCCAGAAGAAGGTTTTTGAGGACTTTCTCAAGATTCCGCAGGAAGTCGTTGAAGAGCGCTTTGGATACATGCTCGAAGCATTCAAGTACGGCGCCCCGCCGCATGGCGGTATCGCCCTTGGCTTTGACCGTCTGGTCAGCACCCTTGCCAGTCGCAGCCATATTCGTGACGTCATTGCCTTCCCCAAGACCCAGAAAGGACAGGACCTGATGAACGATGCCCCCGGCACGGCCACCGATGCCCAGTTGCGGGCCCTTCATATCGAGCTCCGCGACCTCGACGACTAAGCGTCCCAATTTCTCCTTTAACGAAGCCAGTCCCGAATCCGGGGCTGGCTTTTTTGTCCATTCACGGGGTCCATCCGGGGGCCCTGATACCCTTTCGGGTGACGGATTCGTGACCAAATGCAGATTTGGCACGGTCGTTGCTGTTGGTATGGGCGGTTATCAAGCAACCATACATTCTTTAACCAACATCTAACATCATGATCAAAAAAATAGCGAAATCACGTTGGGCGCTCCCACTCACCGCCCTTCTTCTCATCGCGGCCTTTTCTCCAGCATTTGGCCAGGAGGCCAGTGATGTGGCGGAAGCCGTCGAAGCGGTTGTCACAGCTGCCGAGCCGGACGAGGACTTCCTCGCCCTGCAGACACAGTATGGAGTCACCTTTGACTTCTTCACCGTCAGCAACCTGTGGACGCTCATCGCCGCGGCCCTCGTTTTCATCATGCACCTTGGATTCGCCACCCTCGAGGCTGGCCTGACGCAGTCCAAGAACACGGTGAACATCCTTTTCAAGAATGTGTTCGTCATCAGCATGGGTCTGTTGACTTACGCCGCCTACGGTTTCAACGGGATGTACCCGGGCGACTTCAACGGCTTTTTCGCGGTTGGCAGCCCCATCACTTCCGGTGACTACGGGAACACCGATTTCTCCTACGGGGGAACCGGACTGTGCATGACCGGCTGGTCTGACTTCATCTTCCAGGCCATGTTCGCCGCCACCGCCGCCACAATTATTTCCGGTGCGGTTGCCGAGCGTATCAAGCTGCCCAGCTTCATGGTCGTGGGGACAATCGTTGTTGGTCTGCTTTACCCAATCACCGGTTCCTGGAAGTGGGGCGGTGGCTGGCTCGACGCCAACGGCTTCTATGATTTCGCGGGCTCCTCGCTGGTGCACGCCTTCGGTGGTTTCGCTGCCCTGGCTGCTGTCATGGTCCTCGGTCCCCGTAATGGCAAGTACCTTGCCGGTGGCCGCATCAAGCCGATCCTCGGCCACAGCATGCCGCTGGCCACCATTGGTGTCTTCCTGCTGTTCCTCGGCTGGTTCGGATTCAATGGCGGTTCTGTCCTGAGCGCTGCTCCGGAAGCCGTCTCCCTGGTCTTCGTGACCACCGCCCTGGCCGCTGCTGCCGGTGCCCTGTCCTCCATCCTTGTTTCCTGGACGGTCATCAAGAAGCCGGACCTCTCGATGGCGCTCAATGGTATCCTCGCTGGCCTGGTCGGTATCACTGCCGGTGCTGACAGCATGGGTCCGTGGGCCGCTGTCCTCGTTGGTGCGATTGCTGGTGCCATCGTGGTCTTCTCCATCCTGTTCTTCGATAAGATCAAGATTGACGACCCGGTTGGTGCGGTCTCCGTGCACGGGGTTTGTGGTATCTGGGGCACGGTCGCCGCCGGTATTTTCGGTGGCTACAGCGTTCTCTGGCAAATCATTGGAACACTTTCCGTTTCAGTATTCGCGTTCGTGACCACTTTCGTTCTTTGTGTCATCGTCAAGGCGACCATGGGACTGCGGGTCAGTGAAGACGAAGAAGCTGAAGGGCTTGATATTGGCGAGCATGGACAGGAAGCATATCCTGACTTCCAGGTTGCCAGCAAGGGCTGATCGGCTTAGTTTTCTAATTTGGAATTGAAAAATTTAATATCTAACCACAAAAGTTACTAAGCATGAAACTCGTAAAAGCTATCATTAAGCCTTTCAAGCTCGAGGAAGTTAAGGAAGCTCTCTCGGAGATCGGTGTCGAAGGAATGACAGTGACCGAGGTCAAGGGATTTGGCCGTCAAAAGGGTCACACGGAAATCTACCGCGGTAGTGAATATACCGTGGACTTCCTTCCGAAGGTCATGGTCGACGTCGCCGTCGGCGAAGACATCGTCGGCAAGGTTGTCGAAGCCATCAAGTCGGCCGCCAAGACCGGCAAGATCGGTGACGGCAAGATCTTCGTCATTCCGATTGAGGAAGCCGTGCGCATCCGGACCGACGAGTCTGGCGAAGGCGCTATCTGACAATCGGGCTGAAACAACCTTTACAGCCAAAGCCCTCCCGCACCTGCGGGAGGGCTTTTCTTTTTGACTCAAGCGGAATCTGACGTTGCAAATAGCCGCTTTTCAAAGGCAACAGACAAGATGGCGACGATTGACAAAGCATACAATGCCCATGCGGTGGAGGACCGCTGGTACGCGCGCTGGGAAGGCGAGGGGGCGTTTCGTGGTGAAATCCGGGACGGGGCGGAACCCTATTGCATCATGATTCCGCCGCCCAACGTGACCGGCATGTTGCACATGGGCCACATCCTGAACAACACGGTTCAGGACATTTTCATCCGCCGGGCCCGTCTCGAAGGAAAGGCAGCCCTGTGGTTCCCGGGGACGGACCATGCCGGCATCGCGACCCAGACCCGGGTTGAGAAAAAGCTGCGGGAAAAGGGATTGCATCGCCGCGACCTAGGCCGGGAGAAATTTGTCGATGAAGTCTGGAAGTGGCGCGATGAGCATGGGGGCATCATTCTCAAGCAGCTCCGCAAGCTGGGCGCCAGTTGTGACTGGGAGCGGACCTCTTTCACCCTGGATGAACACTATTCCAAGGCTGTCCTGACCGCCTTTGTTGAGCTTTATCGCCGAGGATACATCTATCGTGGCCTGCGGATGAGCAATTGGTGCCCCGTGAGCCAGACTGCTCTCAGCAATGAGGAGGTCATCATGAAGCCACAGAAGGGGCTTTTCTACAAGATGCGCTATGAACTGGTGGAGCAGCCGGGGGAATACATTCACATCTCAACGACCCGTCCGGAGACCCTCATGGGTGACGTGGCGGTGGCGGTTCATCCTGAGGACGAGCGCTACAAGGATCTTGTCGGAAAATTCGTCTGGCGGCCCTTCCCGCGCGAGAAGATCCCCATCATCGCGGACACGGCGGTGGAAAAGGACTTCGGGACGGGTGCGCTCAAGGTGACCCCGGCCCATGACGTGGTTGACTTTGAAATTGGGCAGCGGCACGACCTGCCGACACTCGATGTCCTGAATCCGGATGGTACCCTGAACGAACTGGCCGGGGAGCCATTTGTCGGCATGGACCGCTTTGAGGCCCGCAAGCTGGCTGCGAAGAAGCTGGAGGAACTCGGAAACCTTGTCGAGACGGAGCCTTACGAGAACAATGTCGGTTTCTCCGAACGGGCGGATGTGCCGATCGAGCCGCGCCTGACGATGCAGTGGTGGTTGCGCTATCCGAAGGTGGAGGAGGCCCGGCTTGCGGTCACGGAGGGCCACATCCGCTTCCACCCCAAGCGCTGGGAGAAGACTTATCTCCATTGGCTGGAAACCATGGAACGGGACAATATCGACTGGTGCATCAGTCGCCAGTTGTGGTGGGGCCACCGCATTCCGGTCTGGTACCGCAAGGGCATCTCGGCCCCGGACCGGGACTACGAAAACCCGGAGCACGTCCATGTTTCCGTCGAAGGGCCGGAAGATCCGGAAAACTGGGAGCAGGAGGAGGATGTCCTCGACACCTGGGCTTCATCCTGGCTTTGGCCTTTCGCCAATTTCGGTTGGCCGGATGAAATGGAATCGCATGCCAGCGAACTGTCGTATTTCTATCCAACGCAGACGTTGGTCACCGGATTTGATATCATTTTCCTCTGGGTGGCCCGGATGGTCATGGCCGGCCTCGAATTCATGGGCGAGGCCAAGAAGTCCCTCGAGGAGGCCGATATTGCCTCACGGATTCCTTTCAAGGATGTCTACATCAACGGCCTGATCCGCGATTCCAAGGGCCGCAAGATGTCCAAGAGCCTCGGCAACTCCCCCGACCCGCTCGATCTGATCGAGAAGTTCGGGGCCGATGGCCTGCGCTTTGGCATCGTTAATATTGCTCCCAGCGGGCAGGATATCCTCTTCAGCGAGGACCGCATCGAGATTGGCCGGAACTTTTGCAACAAGCTCTGGAACGCCGCCCGCTTCCGGCAGATGAGCGGGGATTCCGGGGACAACTCAACTGTCGAGGCGATCCTGCAGCGCATCGACAGGGAGCAACTGGCCGCCTATGACCATTGGATTCTCGGACGGTTGGTGGAGACCACCGCCGAGGTGGAGCGCTGTTTTGCCCAGTTTGAGGTGCATGCCTACCCGCGGGCCCTGTATGAATTCTTCTGGAGCGACTACTGTGACTGGTACCTCGAGGCCTCCAAGGCGCGGATGAAGGATCCGGCCACGCAGGCTACGGTCCTCGCGGTACAGGATCTGGTCATGCGGCAGTTTCTGCAGCTGCTTCACCCGGTAACACCCTTCATCACCGAGGAATTATGGCAGAATCTTGGATTTGCCGGCGATGCGGGCAGCTTCCTGCAGGCCGTTCAATTGCCATTGGCGGCCGAATTGCGGTCCGCATTGGAGCAGCACCTCGGGCAGCTGGATGACCAGGCCCAGGCTGAGATTGAGGCTGTCAAGGAGCTCATTACCCGCATACGGGCCCTCAAGTCGGAATATAACGTGGCCAGTCGCCGGGATGTTCCCTTTTACCTCCTCGCCGAGGGCGATGGACGGGAAATTGTCGAGTCGCACTTGCAGACTATCCTCAATCTGGCCCAGATAGAGTCACTGGAGGCGGTTTCCGAGCGGCCGGAGGGCATGCCAGCGGGCGTGACTGCCCTCGGGACAGCCTTTCTCGACCTCGCCCAGGCCATCGACGTCACGGCCGAGCGGCAGCGCCTGGAGAAGGAATTGGCCAAACTGGAAAAGGGAATCAAGGTCGGTGAAGCCAAATTGGGGAACGAAAAGTTCCTCAGCAGTGCCCCTGAGGCCGTTGTCCAGGGGGCCCGCGACCAGTTGGCGGTTACAAAGTCCCGTCATGAGGAAATTGAAATGCTCCTGAATAGCTTGCCAAACGGGTAAATATAAAAACTTTGTCTATTCTGGAATAAACGTCCGTTCAGGTTCGTCTAAACTCTGATTATAATCAAAATTCGTTAACGTTAACATTAAACACACATATCTATGAAAAAAGTCCTATTATTGACCGCTATCAGTTCCCTCTTCTTTGCTACCAGCGCTTTTGCCCACTGTGGTTCCTGTGGAGCCGGCGATGAAGCCCACGACCACGCCAAGAAGGAGTGCTGCGGCACGGAAGGCAAGTGCTGCCACGAAAAGAAGGCCTGTGAAGAAAAGAAGGCCTGTGGTGAAGAGTGCAAGAAGGAGTGCTGCGCCAAGAAGGAAAAGTGCGAAAAGACCGCTGCCGCTGCTGAAAAGAAGGCATGCTGCCCGGCCAAGAACGCCTGATTCCGTTTCGATTCAACCTTTATCTTTAAAGCCCCGGCCTGTGCCGGGGCTTTTTGTTTTTCTGAAGATCGGCGCTCAATCGGGATCGGCGGTGGATTTGCGCCCGGCCTTGGCGATGACTGTCTTTACGTTCTTGCTGATATACCTGAAGAAGGTCAGGTTACCCGCGAGCAGGAAACCGTTCTGGACGAGAATCTGGCGCATGGTCCGGAAGGAACCGCTGAAGGAGGAGAGACTGGCAGCCTTTGGTTCATCAACGCGGCTGAGAAGGAACAGGGACAGCAGGATCAGGGTCGGCGAAAGGAGAAAGAGCATCCTGTAACGGAGATTCTCGTCCAATCCTGAAAGAAAGGCCGTGCCGAGAAACCAGCCTGCAAGGATGGGAGGGATGGCCGCTGCCACCGAGGTGATGGCCAGGTGCACGCTGACTCCGCTTGTCTTCAAATGGGTCGGGGTCAGTTTCAGGACAAGGTTGAATCCCCCCAGGACGACACCCCCGGAGAACGCGCCTCCCCATATCCACATCGGATAGAGCAGCCATGCCGACCCGGGAGTAAGGATTACCCAGAGATAGTTTTGAGTCATCCAGAAGATGCTGGAAAAGATAATAACGGGGCGACATCCGTGCTTGTCGCATAACTTGCCCCACAACGGCATGGCCAGGGCGGAGGAGAGGCTGGCGAGAATTAGGAGATGTGTTTGCCGGACCACCGGAAAGTCGAGATGCCGGGTCATGAAGACAGGTGCGAAGGGACCTGTCAGGGAAAGGGAAAAGGCGAGAATTGCCGCAAAGAGGAGGTAGGTTCGGAACGGTCCCGGCTTGAGCAACTGGGTGTATTGGGTAAACCAGCCCTCGTGGATCATTTTCTCCGGATGCGACCAGGGGGTGTAGATGTGGGTCAGGGTATAGACTGAGAGGAGCCGGAAGGCACAGGTCACCCCGAGAATGATCTGGAAGGCGAGCATGGATTCGCCGAGCTGGCTGAAGACTTCCGTCGTCCCCAGAATGAAGGCCACCGTCACCAGGCCCAGTATCCGGTTGCGGCGGCCAAAGTACTTTCCACGAAGCCGCCCGGGAATCCACTCCTGGATCCATGACATCCAGCTGACGCCCGCCAGGGATTGCGTCAGGCTGATGGCGACAAAGTAGAGCACCATGAGCCTACCGACGAGGTCCGGATCCTCAAGGGGCAGGCGGTGCAGGGTGCCTGCCAGCAGCAACCACAGGAAGACATTGATGAGGGCGAGGTAAATCGACAGGGTGCGGGCGGAAAAGTGTCGCGAGAGGAGGGGTATGAGAAGGATCTGCAGGGCATTGGCCCAACTCGGAAGGGAGACGATGAATCCATAGAGCGACTCGCTGATTCCGAGGACGGACGTCAGCAAGGAGGCGATGAACACGTTGCCCGGTATGGCCAGGACGATGAAGGGAGTGGCAAAGACCCCTTCTTCCGTACACATGCGCAAATTGCGGTGCAGCAGTGAGTCCTTTCCTCTTCCCTGAAATTGCTCGTAAAGTCCTTTCATCGGTTATTGGATATCTTAGCTTTTCAGAGTGTCGTCAGCAGCTGTAAACCTTTAAATGTGATCTCCTGAAAAAAAGTGGAATTATCCGAACGCGAACCCTTGAGCATATGGGATGCCCATGTGCATTGTTATCCGGAGGAAGTCATTGCTGATCCAAAGGGATGGGCCCACGGGATGGGCGAAAAGCATTGGCTGGACCTGGTGACGAACGGACCCCAGGGCTGGGCTGGACCGGATGACTTTATCCGCCAGATGGACGAGGACGGGATCGAAAAGGTCCTTTTGCAGGCCTGGTACTGGGAAAACCCGGAAACGGCCCGTCTCCAGAACGAATGGCACGCCGATTGGGTGAACCGTCATCCCGACCGCTTCATGGCCAGTGCCTGCATTCACCCGGACATGGAGGATCCGGTCGGTGAACTTGAATCGGCACGGGAGTGGGGTGCTGTTGCCGTGGGTGAATGCCTGCCACAGGTACAGGGTCCTGAAGGGTGGTCCCATCCGGCATGGGATACGGTAATCGAGTGGACCACGCGTGCAGGCTGGCCGATCACCCTCCACGTCACGGAGGCCGCTGGCCATGACTACCCGGGAAGGGTCGAGACGCCCCTGAACGAGTTGCTGCAGTTGTTTGAACGGCATCCGGAACAAAAGTGGCTTTGTGCCCACTGGGGTGGCGGGCTTCCGATTTACTCCCTGAATGGCAAGGTCCGGAGTCTGCTGCGTAACGTCTGGTTTGATTCCGCTGCCGGTCCGCTCCTTTACGATACCCGGATATGGCAAACGGTCATTGAACTTCTCGGACCGGACAAGGTGATTTTCGGGTCGGACTTTCCCCTGCTGCTCTATCCCGGCAGGGAAAAGCAGCCTGGCTGGAGGAGGTTCCTCGATGAATTCAAGGGGAGTGGCTTGGATGATGTCCAACTGGAGGCAGTGGCCTCCGCCAACCTGGCCGGCCTTTTGCCGCATTGACCTGGAGAAGCCAATGGCTACAGATGAAGGACGCATGAACGATTGTGCCATTGTCATTCCCGCCCGGTTGGCGTCACAACGGTTCCCGGAGAAACTGCTTCAGCCCGTGCGGGGCAAGCCGCTCATCCTGTACACCGCGGAGAATGTGCGCCGCATTGCCCCGGAGTACCCGGTTTACTTTGCGGTGGCCGAGGAGAAGCTCCGGGCAGTCCTTGATGAGGCCGGATATACCTGCATCCTGACCGATCCGGACCTGCCTAGCGGGACCGACCGGATCGCCATGGCCAACCGTGAAATTGGGGCCACCTGGCTGATCAATGTGCAGGCGGACGAGCCGGTCCTGGCCGCGGAGCACATCCAGCAGCTGGTGCGGGTGCTGGAAACGGGCGTTGACGTGGGGACGCTGGCGACACCGTTTGCCGATAGCGAAGATTTCCGGGACCCCAACAAGGTCAAGGTGGTCTGTGGGGTCGAGGGCCGGGCCCTTTATTTCTCACGGGCTGCTATCCCCCATGAGCGGGACTCGAAAGGGGGCCTGCCGCCAAAGGCTTACTGGCATCTGGGCCTTTACGGTTATCACAAGGACGTCCTCGAGCGGTTTATGCAGTGGGAACCGGGTAACCTTGAGCAGGTCGAACGGCTCGAGCAGTTGCGGATTCTCGAGAACGGCGGGACTATCGGAGTCGGCATCACCGAAACCCGGACCATCGGGGTAGATGTGCCAGAAGACCTGCAGCGACTCGAGGCCAGTCTCGGAAGCTCATGATCCGTCTACTTCCCTGACGATTGCCATCCGCATCGCCCGTTCGTGGGCCCGCAGCTGTTGAGGACTGATTAATCCTTCCCGCACCGCCCGGTCCCATTCGCCTGACAGGATGACCTCAATCCACTCATGCCCGAGCAGCAGCGCTGCATGCAGGGCACAGGCATTTTCGATAATCGGGTCCTCCGGTTCTTCAATCCCGGTCAGGCCGAGGTTGAGATGCAGTTTGCGCCGGAGGCCGGTTCGCAGGGCGAGGTGCCAGCGGTTGGCTTCTCCCTGGCCCGGCGGGACGGAAGAAAAGGGCCGGCCTTGCCTTTCCTCGAGAAAAACCAGCAGATCAGATACCCGGATGCGGAAAAGATACCAGGTCAGTTGATGCGGCGCTTCTTGCATCTGGAACCAGTCTGGAGAAGGAAACAGGTCCAACAAGCTGCCAAATCGCCTGAATTTGACTATCGGCCCGGAAAGCAGCTCGCCAGGGCACGGTTTCCCTTCTTTCCTGACAAAGACGCTTGACAGGGAGAGGGCGGCAACGTTTGTTCTCTCTTTTTTCTAATTTCCAGAGGAATCATACAGGCACATGGCAGTTAAAATCAGATTGCAGCGCGGTGGTGCGACTCACGCACCTTATTACCGTGTCGTGGTGGCGGACATCCGCTCCCCACGGGACGGCCGTTTCGTTGAAAAAGTGGGTACCTACGACCCGAAGAACAAGGACGAAGGCAAGCAGCTCAAGCTCGAGCTGGAGCGCATCGACTACTGGCTCGGCGTCGGCGCCAAGCCAAGCGACACTGTCCGTTCCCTGATCAAGAAGGCACGACGCTCCGCCCCGGCGGAAGCGGCCGCTGAATAACAATTTGCCCCCTGGCCCGTCTATCACTTAGTGTGGCGACGGGCCTTTTTGTATACTTTAACATGGAATTTCCCGGAGATGCGCATCGATATCCTCACCTTGTTTCCGGGAATGCTGTCGGGATTCCTCTCTGAGAGCATGATTGGCCGGGCCCGTGAGAATGGCCTGGTCGATGTCCAGACCCACAATCTCCGGGATTGGGGGGAAGGAAAATGGCAGATCACCGATGACCGGCCCTTTGGTGGCGGGGCGGGAATGCTCCTTAAGCCGGAGCCCCTCTGCGCGGCCATCGATTCCCTGAAGACCGGGGAAACCGTGGCTGTCTACCTCAGTCCGGACGGGGAGCCCTTCAGCCACGACATGGCGGTGGAGCTTTCCCGGAAGGAGCACCTCCTGCTGGTCAGTGGCCATTACGAGGGAATTGACCAGCGGGTACGCGATTCCCGCATCGACCGGGAGGTCAGTATCGGGGATTATGTGCTCACCAACGGGACCTTGCCGGCCGCCGTCATGGTCGATGCCGTGGTGCGGCAAATTCCCGGCGTTTTGGGTGCGGAAAAGTCCTTGACGCAGGATAGTTTCCACCGCAATGTCCTCGGTTTTCCTCAATACACGCGACCCGTCGAATTCGAAGGGATGCGGGTTCCAGAGGTGCTTTTATCAGGCAATCACGGGGAGATCGAGCGGTGGCGCGAAGAGCGGGCCCTTGAGAAAACCAGGGAGCGCCGGCCAGATTTACTTTCAAACCAGGATACTTAAAATGAATGCCGTCATTAACGAAATCACGCAGGAACAATTGAAGTCGGATCGCGACCATTTCAAGGTAGGCGACGGGGTGCGCGTGCACACCCGGGTCAAGGAAGGAAACAAGGAGCGCATCCAGGTTTTTGCCGGGGTCGTCATCGCCCGCAAGGGAAGTGGCATCCACGAGACCTTCACGGTGCGTCGCATTTCCTTTGGCGAAGGCGTCGAACGTGTCTTCCCGGTGCACAGCCCGTCCATCGAGAAGGTGGAAGTGGACCGCGAGTCCGTCACCATGCGTGCCCGCATGTACTACATGCGCGACCGGATCGGCAAGGCCGCCAACAAGGTCAAGGAGAAGCGCATTTTCGAGGCGCAGAAGCGCTAAGGACCTCCGGGCAACGATTGACACTTTTACCGGTAGCTGGTTTCAATCAGCTGCCGGTTTTTTTTAGCTGAAGAGCTGGACGGGCCGGCTGCTTTTCATGAAGAAACTGTTCAAATTCCTCCTGAACCTGGCCATGGCCCTCATTGCTGTAGGCCTGACCTTGCTCATCCTGTTTTTCATCAATCCGTCCTGGCAGAAGTCGGCCGTGGAAAAGGTGCTGGAGGAGGACACGGCCCGCCAATGGCAGGTGGGTTCGGTCCATGTTCGTCCGCTGCAGGTTGAAGTTGAAGAGGCCTTTGTCCTCGACGGTTCGGTCGGGGCGGAGGTCAAATATGCCCGTATCAGCGGTCCCTTGTGGAAGCTTCCCTTTACCGGGGTTTTGGAAGTGGACTCCGGTGAAATCAGCGGGCTGGTGCTTGATCTGGGTAAAATCAAGGTGGGGGATCCGACGGCAGAAGACTACCAGGACTTGCTCAAGCGTGTTTCCGGGGATCCGGAATTCTGGGAGGAACGGGTGGGCCTGATCCTCAGTAAATTGTCAGCCAGTGGCCTGCGGTTGCATGTCCGGAACCTGCAAGTCGGGGGCATGGTCATGATGCCGGGGGGCAAGGTCATTCCCGTCCGGTGGTTTATCATCGAAGCGGACAGCGATGCGCCCCGCCTGATCAAGGTCACATCCAATCCCGAACAACCCCGTGTGCTTTAATGTCTCATGGCCGAGATCGAAGAGCTTTATCAGGAGATCATCCTCGAGCACAACAAGCGGCCACGGAACTTTGGCCCGCTGGAAGGGGCGACGCATCAGGCCGATGGTTTGAATCCCCTTTGCGGGGATGAACTGAAGGTGTCCCTCCGCCAGGAGGAAGGGCGTATCGCAGCCCTCCATTTCGAGGGACAGGGCTGCGCGATTTCCAAGGCTTCCGCCTCCATGATGAGTGAGGCGGTCGAGGGCAGGACGTGTGACGAAGCCCGGGAGATAGCCGAGAAGGTATTTTCAGCCTTTCAACCAGGGGGACCCGATCTCGTGCTGGAGGAGGATGGTGAAGTAGCCGCCCTCCTGGGGGTGCGCAAGTTTCCCGCCCGGATCAAGTGTGCCACCCTGGCGTGGCATGCCTTGGTCTGTGCCCTGGAGGGGAGCGAATCGGTCTCCACCGAGACCTGAAGCGCTTTAGCAAGCACCCGGCAATGGAATTCCCGACACCGCAACCTGACACGAATCCCATCGGCCTTGGTTGCTGGGCACTGGGCGGAAAAGGCTGGGGCGGCCAGTCGGAAAAGGATGCCATGGAAGTCATGGCATCGGCCTTTGACCATGGTATCAGGCATTTCGACACTGCACGGATCTATGGTGTTTCCGAGGAGTTGGTAGGCAGGTTTCTCGAGGACCGGCGGTCCGGGATCTTCCTTGCCTCCAAGGTCTATCCAAGGGGCGACGGGGCTTATGTCCGGGCTGAGCTGGAACAGAGCCTGAAAAGGCTCCGGACCGACTTCATCGACCTCTATTACCTTCACTGGCCGGTCGATGGGTGGGACATCACGGAACAGATGGCAGCCCTGGTTGAGGCCAAGGCGGAGGGCCTCATTGGTTCAATCGGCGTCAGCAATTACTCCGTCGGACAGCTGCAGCAGGCCCTAAAGATTGGGGCCGTCGACTACCTGCAGACGGGTTATCACCTTTTCTGGCGTCAGGCAGAGGAGTCCGTCATACCCTTTTGTCTTGAGAAGGGTATCCGGGTGGTCAGCTACAGCTCACTGGGACAGGGGATCCTGACAGGAAAGTTTCCCAAAGAGCCGGCTTTCCCCAAGGGGGATCACCGGGCCGACCGGGTCATTCACTTTCACCCGGATGTCTGGCCCCACGTTTACCGTGCGGTTGAAAAGCTACAAGCGCTGGCCCAATCGGTCGATCAACCCCTCGCACATCTGGCTCTCCAGTGGTGTGCCGGACAGGCGGGAATCGATACTGTCCTGGTCGGTGCCCGCAACCGGAAGCAGATGCTGGAGAATGCGTCTGCCCTCGAAGATACGGTGGAGCCAGCAGTCCTTCAGGCAATGACTGCCATCAGTGACGCAGTGCTGCCCTTGCTTCCTCCGGGGAAGCACATCTTCGACCTCTGAAGAGAAGCCGGGCCTAGCGGTGGGCCTGGATGTTCAGCTCAACTTCAACCTCAAGCCCAACCGCCGGTTGACCGCTGGTCTGGCCCCATTTTGAACGGTCGAGAGTTGCCTTGCCTTCCCATCCTGAGCGGACTTTCCCACGGGCTTCCATTTCCCCGAGGTAAGTCACTTCCATTTCGATAGGGAGGGACTGTCCCATCATCTCGAGGACACCCTTGACGAGAAAGGTGTTTTCGCCGGTGGAGACCCATTCCGTGCTTGAGAATTCAATCGACGGGTGGGCCGCGGCGTTAAAGTAATCTTCCGCTTGCAGGTGGGCGTCCCGGTCATCATTACGGGTATCGACACTATTGACCTCGATGGTGGCGACGGTCTTGTTGTTGGCCGGATTCTCCGGGTCAAAATGGATTTCACCGCTGAAGGACGTGAAGGACCCTGGCATCTTGTTCAGGAAGTGCCGTACCTTGAAATTGACGCCGGAATGGACCGGATCGATGGTGTACTTGAGCACCTCTGCTCCTGCGGGCAGGGCGAGGGAGACAATCAACGAGAGAAGAGAGATTTTCTTTAACATAGCGGCAAAGCTATACCGGATTTCCTAGATATCCAGTATCTGGCGCAGATTTTGTTCCCCCTTGTCGGAGTAGAGGACATGAACCTGGTCCTGATCCGGGTCTTCCCAGGCGGCGCAGCAGGACTTTCCATCCTTCTGGATGGCTGGCTTGGCCGGAACCTTGCAATTAGGGAAGGCCGAGCGCTTGAAGGTGAACAAGTGCATGGTGCGGCTGTTGTCCGGTGCCATGAAGCAAATGATGGATACCTTGTTGCCATTGACCTCGACGACGTCGCATGCGAAGGACTGGTCAAAAGCAACCCCACCCGGCAAGCTGACCGGAACTGCACCCCCGTTTGACCGCAGGTAGGCAATGACATCCTCGCCCCGGTCCGGTCGATAGGAGGGCCGCAGGGAAGCATAGAGGCTTTCGGCCGTTTCAAGGACACCGGTGCCCACACCGGCCAGGGCGGGTGCGGATTGGTCAGGACGAGCCGGTGGATTCCAGTAGGTAAAGGAGAGGGCGAGCAAGATGATGATGGCAGCGGCCGCCGCAAAGCTGGCTGGATAGAACCATTGGATGATCTTGCGGGATTCCGGATTATGGTCCGCCGGAGACGGGGCCTCTGACACATTGACGTTTCTCTGACCCGCAGCGGCAAGGATGGCCTCCTGAAGGCCTGAAGGGGCCTCAACTTGCTGTAATTTTGCAGCGAAAATGTCGTCAAATTCTTCAATCTGGCGGCGCAATTGGCTCAATTCCGGGTCTTGGGCTGCCAGCTCAAGGGCCTGCCGGACCTCAGGATCGGACTCCAGTCCTTCCCCCGGGCGGTAGGTTTCCAAGATTTCGACTATGCGCTGACGTTCCATTGCTTGCTTCTGTGGGGAGGATTGGGAGCGGTGGTTTATTTCAAGATTTTTGAGGAAAGTTTGTCTTTGAGCTGGCTTTTTCCCCGGGCCAGGCGGGACATGACCGTACCGATGGGAATATCGAGGATTTCGGCAATTTCCTTGTAGGCGAGATTCTCCATGTAGAAGAGGATGAGCGGCTCGCGGTAGACCTCGTCCAGCTCGTGGAGAGCCTCGATGGCTTCATTGCCCTCCAGTTGGCGGGCGGCCTCGATGAGGGATGAATCCTGGCGTGTCTCGAGAATTTCCTGATCCACGGGCGTGACGGTCTTGCTGCGGCGGTGCACCCGGAGGAATTCCCGGTAGAGGGAAGTGAAAAGCCATGATTTGGCCTTCGAGGGATCGCGCAGGGTATGTCCCTTTTCGGCCCAGATGAGAAAGGTCTGCTGGGTCAGATCCCCGGCATCGTCAGGCGACTTGGTCAGGGAATAGGCAAACTTGTACAAGGGCTGGTAGTAGGTCGCCACCAGGGTCTCGAATGAGATGTCGCTGTCGTCGGCCATCAGAGGATGAGCATGGCATCGCCATAGCTGTAGAAGCGGTAATTACGCTTAAGGGCGGCCTGATAGACCTGGATGAGCCAGTCGATGCCATCGGTTGAACCGGGCGTCAGGAAAGCGCTGACAAGGCACAGCAGGGTGGAGCGGGGGAGATGGAAATTGGTCAGGAGGGCGTCGGTGGTGAAAGACTCCGGCGGGTAAATGTAAAGATCCGCATTATTGACATAGGGACCATCCGGCTGGCTTGGGTTGCGGCGGGACTGGCGGAAGTAGTGCTCCATGGCCCTCAGCGAGGTGGTGCCGACAGCCAGCTTGATGGTGGAATCCTTTTCGTGAAGCGCACTGCGGCTTGCTGCCGGGAGTTCGTAATGTTCCTCATGCATCAGGTGCGACTCAACAAGGTCGGACTGGATGGGTTTGAATGTTCCCATCCCGACATGAAGGGTGAGGTCATGGAAGTGGTTGCCACCTTCAATCAGCCGGTTGATGATCTCCGGGGTAAAGTGCAGTCCTGCTGTCGGCGCCGCCGCTGCAAAGGGCTTGTTGGGATCGGCGTAGACGGTCTGGTAGCGTTCCTCGTCCAGCTCCTTGCGCTCATCATCCGTTGACCGGTTGATATAGGGCGGCAAGGGCATTTCCCCGGCATCCTCGGCCATGGCGGTGACGGAATCATGCTTTTCGAGCGCAAAGCGGACATGGACCATGCCGTCATCCCGTTTGGCGATGACGGCCGCCCGGAACAGGCCTTCACGGCTGAATTCAGAACCGACGGGAAGGCGTTTCCCGGGCTTCAACAGGCACCACCAGTCAGTCAAGGGCAGTTCGCTGGCAGGGTGCAGAAGGAGGCATTCCACCTGCCCGCCGCCCTGACGGGTGGCAAAGATGCGACCCTTCATGACCTTGACATTGTTGCGGAAAAAGCGGGCCGGGCGCGGCAGGAGATCCGGCAATTCCCGGAAAAAGTGGTCCGCCACCTGCCCGGTGGAGCGATTGACGAGGAGCAAGCGCGACTGGTCCCGGCGGTCGGCGGGTACCTGGGCGATGGCCTCCTTGGGCAAATGGTAATCGAATCGGGCGGCTTCCACTGTGGGGGATAAATTTGGAGATAGACTCCATGCTGGCAAGTCTTCCCTGCGGATTGGGGCCCCGGTTGTAAAATTTATTGACCCGGATCGACAACTGGGGTCAATCTCAAGGGCTCCAAAACCGCCGCTTTCGGCGAATTCTCTCTTTCAACCCGGAACACCATCAGATTGCCATGAGTGATAACCAAATGGAATCGGTTCTGCATGAGAACCGTCTCTTTCCCCCGTCCGAATCCTTCAAGGAGCGGGCCCATATCAATTCGTTGGAGGCTTACACTGAAATCCATCGCAAAAGCATCGACGATCCCGAGGGCTTCTGGGGGGAAATTGCCGAGTCCCTGCATTGGTTCAAAAAGTGGGACCAGGTCCTCGATAGCTCGGAGGCGCCTTTTTATAAATGGTTTACCGGCGGCAAGACCAACATCTGCTACAATGCCGTCGATCGCTGGGCGGACGGCCCCCTTGCTGACAAGCGGGCCATTGTCTGGGAAGGTGAGCCGGGTGACCAGCGGGTGCTGACCTACGCTGAGCTGAAGAAGGAAGTCTGTCGCTTTGCCAATGTTCTCAAAAGCCTTGGTATCCAAAAAGGGGATACAATTGCCTTTTACCTGCCGATGACTCCCGAGCTGGCCATTGCCGTACTGGCTTGCGCCCGGATTGGGGCGGTACACTCGGTCATTTTCGCCGGTTTCAGCGCGGAATCGATCAAGGACCGCGTCCTCGACGGCGAGTCGAAGATGGTCATCACCGGTGACGGTGGTTGGCGCCGGGGCTCCGTCCTGCCGCTGAAGTCGGTCGTTGACCAGGGGGTGGCCGAATGCGCCTGCGTGGAACATGTCCTGGTGGTTCCCCGCAACCCGGGAGGCGAGCGGATGGAGTGCCAGATGCAGGAGGGCCGGGATGTCTGGTACGATGATGTGGCTGCCACGGTCGGCGATGAGTGTCCTTGCGAGGAGATGGATTCCGAGGACTTGCTCTTTCTGCTCTACACCAGTGGTTCGACGGGAAAGCCCAAGGGGATTATGCACACGGTGGGAGGTTACAGCGTCTACACCTACTTGACCTCCAAGTACATTTTCGACCTCCAGGATGATGACATTTACTGGTGCACGGCGGACATTGGCTGGATTACCGGGCATTCCTATATCGTCTATGGCCCGATGCAGAACGGGGCCACAGTCCTGATGTACGAGGGCGCCCCCAACTGGCCCGATCCGGGACGGTTCTGGGAAATCGTCGATAAGCACAAGGCGACCATCTTTTACACTGCCCCGACGGCCATCCGGGCCTTCATGAAGTGGGGCGATGAATGGGTCGACAAGCATGACCTCGGCAGCCTGCGCCTGCTAGGTTCGGTCGGTGAACCAATCAATCCGGAGGCCTGGATGTGGTATCATGAGAAAATCGGCAAGGAACGCTGTCCGATCGTTGATACCTGGTGGCAGACAGAGACCGGAGGAATCCTCCTGAGTCCGTTGCCGGGGGTGACCCCGACCAAGCCGGGTTCCGCAACCTTGCCATTCTTCGGGGTTGATCCAGCAGTCCTCGATCCTGCTGGCGAGGAGCAGTCAACCGGCCTGCTGGCCATCCGCAAGCCCTGGCCGAGTATCCTGCGGGGTATTTGGGGCGATCCGGAGCGCTTCAAGGCCACCTACTGGTGCAATTGGGACGGCGAATATTATTTCCCTGGCGACGGGGCCCGTTGCGATGAGGACGGTTATTTCTGGGTCGTTGGACGTGTGGATGACGTTGTCAACGTTTCCGGGCACCGTATTGGTACAGCCGAGCTGGAAAGTGTCTTTGTCGAGCATTCCAACGTGGCGGAGTGCGCCGTCATCGGGGTCCCCCATGAGATCAAGGGGCAGGGACTCGTGGCCTTTGTCCTCTTGCGGGGGACCGATGCCGATGGCAGTGATGAATTGCGCGCGGAGCTCAATGCCCTGGTAGCGGAGAAGATTGGCAAGTTTGCCCGGCCGGAGAAGATCATCTTTTCCGCCGATCTGCCCAAGACCCGTTCAGGGAAGATCATGCGGCGCCTGCTGCGGGATATTGCTACCGGCGCTGAGCTGGGTAATGTAACCACCCTGGCTGATCCCAGTATCGTCGAAAGCCTGAAGGAAAAGTACAAGGGCTGAGGCACTCAGCGCAGACCCGCGATAGGCCCGGCATAGCCGACCAGCTCAAGGTAGGCGGAGCCAATTTCGCTGCCGCTTTCGTCCAGAACGCGGCCAGCTCCCTCCCAGTAAGTGGCGCCGGGAAAAGTGAGTTCCTGCTTGTTGAGGATGGGCTGGAAGCGAAAGGCAATCCTACGGCCGCTTCCAGGGTGTGCTGTCTCGATAACAGGCGCGTTGGGGTAGACAGCGCCCGTGTCCGGACTGCGCCAAGTCCTGGATTTTTCCCATGAAAATGCCTCCGGTCCACGGTAATGCGTCTGTCCCTCCGGATCGATCCAGTAGAGAGCGGAAAAGGGCGAGGGTGAACCGTCGGATTCCCGGAGGAGGTAAGCCTTGATTTCCCATCCGTCCTTGAGCTGGATGGCAATCCAGTCCCAGCCAATGTAGTCTGGATCCAGCTGGCTGGAGGCAATCTCGTGGTCCATCCAGGAACTGCCGGATACGACAAATTCCTCATCGCCGATTTGAACCGTTCCCCTTGTTTCCAAACGGGAAAACGTGAGATAAAAGCTGCGGGCCTCAGGGGCGGGCCCCTTGCGCGAAGTGCCATCGGCACCAAAGCGAAGGAGTGGCTTCTGCGGGAGCAGTTGCAGATCCCATCGGACATCCGACTTCACGCTCGCCTGCAATTCCATTTTTCCAGTAAGAACGTCCACCATTGCCAAGTGCCATGGACCGTTGCGGACGTCCATTTGATCTTGCCGGGAATAGGCGTCCCAGCCATCCCTGCTGAGTCGTTGCTCAAAATAAAATTTCTCATCGGCCTCGTCGGTAAAGGCCATGTGGGTCAAGTAGAGCTGGCTGGTTCCAAAGCTCCCGTCGTCTGCCTGGCCACCGGTTTTCAAGGCACTGCGAAAGAAGGTCGCCTGGTAACCAAAGCGTTTCCTTGAGGCGGCGGTGAGGTGGCCGGTCAGGTACCACCATTCGATCTTGTATTCCGGATGATTGCCATGATCCTCCGGGAAGGTGAGCGGGGTTCCCGGTTGAGGGACAAGGAATCCGTCTTCCGTGAGGAGAGGAACCTCGCCGGAAGCGGCAACCTGGCCGGCGAACAGGCAGAGGACGATCAGGTAACCGGATATGGATTGTGATGGAAATTTCATTACAGAATATCGGGTTTCCATTTCCGCATGTACAGGCGTCCGGTTCCGTAGGCGATGCCCAACCCGAGGGCAAAAACACTGCCGGCCAGAAGCAGGGAGTCCTTCCATGGCCAGGTAGCTTGCAGGGTCCATCCGAATGATTGCCGGTTAATGACAAAGATCAGGAGCAGTCCCAGCATCAGGCTGAGAAATAGTCCGGAAAGAAGTCCGGCGAGGGCAATTCCTCCACCCTCGAGGGCGGTTGTCAGGGCAATTTCATGGCGCGTCATCCCGAGCGTTCGCTGCAGGGAAAGTTCCCGTCCCGATTCCATGAGGAGGCTGAGCAGGCTGAGGACCAGTCCCGCCAGGGCAACGGTCAAGCCGATGACCTGCAGTGCCCGCGTTACGGCGAATGTCTGGTGGAAGATGAAGAGGGCGGCTTCCATGAGTTCGCCGTTCTGGCGAAAAGTGAGTCCCGGGTACGATTTGCGGAGACCTTCCTGGAAAACGGAGATATCCGCATCCGGCTGCAGAAAGATGGCTGCGGTTTCGTAGTCGGAAACTCGATACCAATCCTCGAATCGTGGAAGATTGATCAGGAAGAGCCCGTTGTCCCTGGCATAGTCGGCGTGGATTCCCGCGACCAGGATGGTTTTGTCTCCCGCGGGGGTGGGGATTGTGAAAGTGTCGCCTTTCGACAGGCCAGTACGGCGGATGAAGTTTTCATTGGCGAATCCGGCGGCATCGGCGATGACAGGCTGCAAGTCGACTGATTCTGGTTTGTCCAGCCAGAGCAGTTCCTGTCCCTTTCCCAGGAGATCGAAGCGGCTCCCGGCGAGGGAGAAGCGGACGCCGTTGACGGTTGCCTCCTGCGAGCGGAAGCGGTCGAGTTCACGCACCTCCGGAATAGTCTCTATTTCGTCGAGCAAGGCTCCATTCATCCGTGGTCCGGAGTCCGCCCCCTGAAAGCCGGTGCTGGAGACAAAAATATCGGCGCGCAGACGCTGCTGCAGCCAGCCGGTGACGGTGTGCTCAAAACTGTTGATAAGAAACGCCATCGCGGAGGCCATGCCGATGGCGACAAAGAATCCGGCCAGGGCCAGTTGATGACGGCTGGTCGGCTGGGCCAACCGGCTCCCGGCCAAACGGGCAGAGGCGTGATTCCTGCCGAGAAGATGGAACAGATATCCAACCGTCTTGAGAAGGGCTGCGGCCACAAGGGTTCCTCCCGTCAACCAAAGGAAGGCGGTGGCAAATCCGGCCGCTGGAACAGTGACTCCCGGCGAGGATTCCCATGGGGGCAGCAATGCCAGAAGCGCTCCCATGATGAGCATCCCGGCCCCGATTTTAGGATGTTCAAAGACCGGAAAGGGGGGTATCCGCTTGCCCATGCGAAGGAATTGGGCCGGTGGGGTTGAAGCAGCATCCTTGGCCGGCAGCCATGCGGCCAGAAGGCTTCCTCCGATTCCAAGGGCGAAACTCAGGATGACGTCCGAAGGGAGGATTTTTGCCGCGGTCAGGGATGTCTCCCGGTAGAGGGACTGGACTGTTGTGGTCACCGCCTCGACCGTGTAGGTGGTGAGGGCATATCCGGCAAGCAGGCCCAGGAGTCCGGCCAGGAGACCGTAGAGGACGGCCTCGGAGAGCCACAGGCGGTAGATTTCCGGCTGGCTGATCCCAAGGGAACGCAGGGTGGCAATTTCCCGGCGCCGGCGGCTGACGGTGGCATCAAGGGTCTGTGCAATGAGGAAGATACCAACCAGGAGGGCGACCAGGGACAACACGGTCAGGTTAAGCCGGAACGCGGTGGTCATTGTCTCCCCATCCATCCGCTTATCCGCCGGTGTGCTGAGGGTATAGCGCTCATGAAGGGCCGAGGCGAGCCGTTCACCTGTCAATGGGACGAGTTCCCGCCGCATGGCCCCCGGCGGAATGACCACCTCAACCCGGTCTACTGCCTCTCTTCCAGTACGGTTCAGGAGTGCCCTTAGGTCGGCAATGGCCAGATTACGGGGGAGGGGGACCTTGTCCCGGAAGCGGGGAAGAATGCCGGTTACTTCAAATGTCATTGGGGAACCGTTGATGGTCGCTTCAATCAGGGAACCTTCCTGAATGTTCAAGGCTTCGGCGATGGCCACACTCACCAGCAGATGCCGGGGATTGTCCAGCATCTCCCAAAAGGCTTCCGGGGAGCTGTTTTCACCCGAAGAGGCGATGTTCCGCAATTGGACCAGGTCCAGCCCGAGCAACTTAATGGCGCTGGGGGTGGTACCGGAATCCCCTCCCGCCGACTGAAGTGGATAAAGAGACGTCTCCAGGACGGGAAAAACATCCACTGGAAGGCCGTCGATCGCTTTACGGATAGCCGGCAAATCGACCAGGGGAATGCTGCCGTTGGGAGATTCAATAATCCAGTCACTGGTACCCCGGAGTGAGTCGGTGAAAAGGCGGAATCCATCAACCGCCGCCCGGTTGGCCATGCGGATGGAAAGGAATGTCCCCACACCTAGACCAAGGATGACCAGCAGCAGAAATGTCTGGAACCAGTCCCGCCGCAGGTGCCGCAGCGTGAAACATCTCCAGAAGAGCCATATGGAAATCCGGTGGCTGGCGCCGGCTGACGTTGTGCCGGGCGGGGTCATGTCCGTCTGGAAATCCCCTCCTTTTCATGCAGGCGTCCATCCATCATTTGCAGGATACGGTCGCAGGTGGCAGAAGCCACCGGATCGTGGGTGACCATAAGGAGGGCCGTGCCATGCCGTTGGGTGAGGGAGCTAAGGAGCTCAAGAATGCGCTTGCTATTCCGCGAATCGAGGCTGCCGGTGGGCTCGTCCGCGAGGATCATCGCTGGCTCGGTGATAAGGGCCCGGGCAATGGCCAGCCGCTGCATTTCCCCGCCGCTCAAATCAGAAGGAAGGGCATCCGCCCGGTGGGTCAGGTCCACTTCCTTGAGAATGTTTTCGACCATGGCCCGCCGCTCCGCCTTGGGTGTCTTTCTCAGGAGCAAGGGAAACTCGACATTTTCGCGGGCGTCGAGGGTCGGCAGCAGGTGAAAAAACTGGAAAATCGACGTCAGGGTCCCGCGGCGCAACTCCGTGACGGCTTCCTCCGTCAGGCTGCCAAGGTTCTGTCCCATGAAGCGGATCGTTCCCATGTCCGGTTCCTCCAAGCCCGCGAGGCAGTTCAGGAGGGTCGACTTGCCGGAACCGGATGGTCCGGTAATGGCGATCCGCTCCCCCTTGTGCAAGGTGAAGGCGACCGCGTCCAAAACCCGCTGTTTCCCGTAGGTCTTCCCCAGGGCCGCTACCTCCAGCAGCGGCTGCTTTCTTTTATCCTCAACTGGCATGGAGTCAGGATAAGCGCTATCGGCGGATTCTTCAACCAGACCCTCAGGGAAAGCGCTATTCCCCCCAAAAAACTTCCCCGAGTTTGAAAAATTACCTTGGCAAAGCCGCCTCAATGCCTTTGCTTCCACCCTTTCCGATCGGAAAACGGTGGGATATGCAAGCGGCCAAAGCACGCAGACTGTAAATCTGTTCCGGTAATCGGTTCGAAGGTTCGAATCCTTCTCCCACCACCACTCGACAAGCTTGGGGTCTACAACAAAAAGTGGGGAGCGGCATATAATTTGGGTCTACAACAAAAAGTGGGGAGCGGCATATAATTTTGAGGGTTTATGGTGTTTGGACCCACCGCAGGGCAACGATAAGGCGTGTTGCTGTATCCGGGAGAACATCTGTATCATCTGAGAAATCCTCGGGTCCGCCGTGCAGATAGGCAGAGTCGCGCTTGAGTTCGGCTCGGGCGACGACCTTGCCGGTCGCGGTGGAGATGACCTCCATTCTGGCACCGATGACGAGGCTTTTTGATTCTGCCAGAAGACCGGGCATGAGCGGTCGGCTGATTAACTGTCCCGTGACAATATGGTCAATACCTTCCAGGCTTTTCCCTTTCAGTAGCTTGGCCACCTTGCGGTCAAACCTGTCCAAGTCGGGCTTTGGCTCATCCTTTTCCAGTTTGCGGATCTCAACGACCGTTGCTCTCCGGTCCTTTAGTTCGCGATTGAGGTAGCGAACCAGCTCCCCTCCGCGGTATCCGTGAAAGGGCAGAACCGCAATGGTGTCAAACTCCTGCAAGGAGGGCTTGATGGATGCGTTTCTGCCCAAGGCGATGCATGAAGGTGTAGTAAGAAGCCCAATGATGATGGCCACCATTCCAACTATATTTATCCCTCTCACAACCTGTTCAGCAGTAGAAGGTTCTGGAATAGAAGTCAACCGTGTAAAAAACGCCTCTGTTTCCCAGCTAACCGGTTATTCATCGTAGCCGAATGTCTCAAAAAAGGGCTTCCAGCGGGTGCGGACCTGCTCAGTCTCTGCAGACTCCTGTTCCAGGCGGTTCTTGGAATACCCACTGACGGAATGGAGATAAGTCTCGAAAAGTGATGCGGCCGTTTCGAACCCAGGTAACCGGAGGTCACTGTAGATCGTTTCCAGCACCTGCAACGGTTGATCCTGGAGGTCCTTGAAGGCGACCTCCACCAAACGGCCCTCGGGGATACTGGAGCGCTGGTCCAGGTAGGCCTGCATGAGGAGCGGATAGGTCTGGAGGACATGTTCCGCGACGAGTGACCGGTCCGGCCTGTGGAATCCCCATTCCTCCTGTGCCTTTAGGTACAAATGGATGGTCGAGGCGTAGACCTTCAGGGGATTCCGGTGGATATGGATGAATCGGGCATCCGGGAACAACCGGAGGATCAGGTCGATCCGGGCGGAGTTGGCCGGGTTCTTGAGCAGGAGCCGGCAGTCTGGCCGGACCATCTGAACCTTGCGGAGGAAGGTTGTGTAGTCATTTTCCCAGCACGCGATGAGGGCCTCGTCACTTCCGTTGAAGAGGATCGATTCCTGGAAGATGCGGCCGACTGCCTTGGGGAAAAAGGAAACATGGTAAAAGGAGAGGGGACTCGTGCAGGCCAGAGCCAGCTCCTCCTCCCATGGGCAATCGGCGGCGACGGCTACATTGTCCATGAGCCGTTTCTTTGGCAGGGAGTTGGCCATCGGACCGGAGAGGAGGTGCCCGAGGGCCAGGAAATCGAGCGGCATGGCGGCTTCCTTGAGGGTAACACTACCAAACTGCGGATCCCTGCTGAGGATGTTCTGCAGGTGGGTTGTCCCGCTGCGCCAGTGACCAATGACGAAGACAGGGTCCCGGGGAAGGTCGGTGGACCGGATGGCCTTCCCATGGCGCAGGGCCTCGTAGGCAATTACCGGCTGTCGCAGGAGGCTCATCAGGCCGACACCGATGAGGCGCGGAAGGTAGCGCCCTTCACAGCCGTAACGCGCCGTCATCCGGACAAGGTTGCTGAAGCGGCTTGAACCGAGTGGATGATGGAGGACGGAAGGCATCAGCTTGCCTCCCCGCCTGCGATAGTTGCCGCCGCCTCCGGACGGATAAACATGGTCGGCCGCGCCGCTTTCAGGGCCTCCATTGCCGCTTGGGCGTCCTTGGCATGACCGCTCCGGAGCAAGTAAATCCCGGCAAAGGCAGCTGTGCGGGAATAACCGATTTTGCAGTGGATGTAGACCTTTCCTTCCGGAATATGCCTTTCGATGAAGGCCATCGCTTCCTCAAGCTGGGCTTTTGAAGGCGGGGTCAGGTCAAGAAGCGGGATGTTCTGGTAGTGAAGGCCCTTCAATGTGCCGGGCTCGTCAAATTCAGAAGTCAGGTCAAGAACAGCCGAGACCCCCTCCTGTTTCAGGGCAAGGGCTTCCTCCTCGTTTAGTTGGCGGCCAATCAAGAGTCCTGGAAGCAGTTCGTCCCAGGCATTGCATCCGCGGGCATAGTGTCTTCGCGAAATCTCGTGTCCAAGGAATGGAAAGACGTGCAAAATGCGTGACCAC
This sequence comes from Puniceicoccaceae bacterium, assembly GCA_040830445.1. Lineage (GTDB taxonomy): Bacteria > Verrucomicrobiota > Verrucomicrobiia > Opitutales > Oceanipulchritudinaceae > Oceanipulchritudo. The sequence goes on along the minus strand of JBFOLZ010000071.1, from coordinate 44,076 downwards.
AGGGGATGTGCACCATCCCGCTTGCCATAGATCCGGGGGCCGACCCCGAAGTAGCCCGCGGAGACGACGGCAAGTGAAGCGCCCGGCCAGAGAAGGGGGAGGGTCCATGGGGCGGCGGTGAAGGCCAGCAGGGCCAGCAAAGTGGCACCTGCGAGGTAGTACATGCCGACCCGCCGGTTCATGTTTCTCGGTCGTTTCCGAGCTTTTGGGCGAGCGAGACCGTGAAGATGCCGTAGGAGTCGATCTTCATGCCGGTCTTGACCAGACCATGACTGCGGACGAGCTCATCCATTTCGGCCTGGGTGCGCCGGCGCATAATCCATGGATGGCCCTCGCGGTTGATACAGGTACGCGCAATCATTTCAATGTCGGGATGCCAGGGTTGCCCGGTGTAGATCAGCTTCCCGCCCTCGACAAGAGCCTCGGCCACACCCCCGAGGGAGCGCAGGACAAGTTTGTTCACCCGGAATAATTCGTACAATCCCGAGACAATGACAATGGTCGGTTTGGGTTCCACCGCAGCCAGGGCTGCCGCGTCAAACGCATCGCCCTCCTCATAGGTGACATTGGCCAGCCCCATCTCCTTGGCCAATTCGCGGCCCTGCTCGAGGTTGCGGGGGACGTTGTCCCGCAAGAGGGCACCGATATCCTCTCCGGGAAATTCCTTCAGGACATCCAGGACGTACCGTCCACAGTCGTTGGCATATCGAGGATCCGTACCGGTGTCCCCTGGCTCAATTGTTCGACAATCGATTCCTGCAAAAGTTGCTTCAGCAAGGTTCCCCGTTCCCGGATGCCCTTCCAGCCAATAGCATTGAGGTAGGAGCGGTCGATCATGCGGCCAATGGGGGTAGTGCCCCTGGCTTGGTTTTCATAGACATAGTCAAGGGATTTGCCGGAATCGAACCCGGTCTCCAAGCCAAGCCGGATACCCTCGCTGAGGCGGCCAAGGCTTTTCATGCCCATCAACTGGGAGCCAAACTTCAGGGCCTTCCACCCTCTGGCCGGCTCCTGCAGGTGGTCATATTCCTCCTTGGTGTAGCCCGTCTCATCCGCCTCCAACAGCATCGAGCGATCCACTCCGGTCGCGAAGGCCTTTGTGATGAAATCCCGAGCCTTCTCAAAAGCAAGGTGACGCTCCTTCTCGTAGAGCACGCCATGGAAAAATCCCGGATAAAGCAGCTTCTCCTTCATCGGGGAGGAGAGGGCGGCGAAGAACTTGTCCTGGGCTGAGTTTTTCACAACCCAGTCCGAACCGGCCGACAGGACCAGGGTGGGGGTGGTGATGGCACCTGCGTCATCCATGATCCGGGTGGCGGTGTCATGTAGTCCCAGGAGGATATTGACCGCGATGTTCCGGGTGATCAGCTTGTCCTCGTCGTAAAGGCGGCATTGCTCGGGATCATGCGTCAACATCTTGGATTTGACGTAGCTGCTGATAAAGGCCTTCCCCTTCAGCTTCTGGAGGAGGCGTAAGCCGGGGATGGCAAAGGGCACGTAAAGACGGATCCGCAAGGCGGGCGCAGCGAGGACCATCGCGCGGATACGGGGGGCGAAATCATGGACCCACGTGCTGGCAGTGACTGCCCCGACGCTGTTGGCGAGAATGGCGAAGTTCTCCATCGGTATGCCATGTTTCTCCGATACATGGCGGGCAAAGGCGTCAAGGTCCTTGACCATGGCGTAATAACTCTCCGCATAGCCACGTTCCCCGGGTGAATGCCCGTGTCCGCGGACATCAAAGCAAAACGCCCTGAATTCCGGCAGGTCCAGCTCCCTGACCTGCTGGGCGACCCGGCCTGAGTGCTCGTGGCCACGGTGGATGACAATCAATCCTTTGTCCGTCGACTCGTGAGTTTCCCACTCCCTGTAGAAGAGCCGGGTTCCGTCCCAGCTCGCGAAATTGTTTTCCGTTTCCTTCCAGGTCATATCCGTTCCTCCCCCTGAATTAGACTGTCTGTTGACTACGGCCGTTCATTCCGCAGTTCCTGCTTACCTCCGGGCCAACGAGTCGTTGATGTAGGCAATTATCTGGTTGAGATTGGAGGTGGGCTCCCCGAGCATGCGACCATTGGGGTCATAGACCCGCATATTGGGTATGCTGCGGAGATTCCACTGCCGGGCGACCGGGGATTCCCAGTTGACGATGTCCACCTTGCGCACGGCAATCCGCTTGTCCTTGGCCAGGTCCTTGAGATAGGGCTCGATGCGTTTGCACGGTCCGCACCAGTCGGCGTAGAAGTCGACCACGGTATACCTCCCGGGAACGATCAGTTCCTGTTCGGTGATCCGGGCACCATTCTGGCGGATATCCTTCCAGCCACTTTGTGAGCGGGCAATCTGCTCTTTTCGTCGGAGGGTTTGTTCGCGTCCTATGGCAATGCGTTCAAGTTCCCTTTCGCGCGACTCGAGGGCCTTATTATAGGCTTGCTGGCCTTCCTCGGGTGTCATCCAACGGTCCATGTAGTAAACCTTGCCCAGGGCATTCTGGTAGTCGGCATAGGCTTCCTGGTTGGGAGAGGCGAGGCGTTCTGCTGGAATGCCGTCAATCTTCTGGACCTTGCCATTGGAGACAATGATGTGCCCCTTGTCGTAGTCGAGGCGCTTGCGGCTGCCAAAGGCCATGATGCCGTCCGGTTCCCCCAGCCGTTGCAACAGGGATGCTTCGGTATCGCCAACCTTCAGTGGCTGGGTCTTCTTGACCAGGTCCTCGTAGACGGCGATTGCCCCCGCACGCTGGATTTCACTCATCTTTTCCGGCTGGGGGGGCGGTTCAACCGGTGCAGATGGAAGACTGAACGGTATGGCCGTGGCACAGAGCACCAGCAGGCACTTCAGGAATTGGGACAGGCTGCGCATGGGTCAGCACATTAATCCAGCCCGCAAGCCCCAAGCAAGCCTTTGCTTGTCAGGTAAATTGCCTAGATGGAATCCCCGGAACCTGAATCCTGTTTCCCCAGTTGGGAAGTACAGTAAGGGCACCGACTGGCTTCATAGGCGATGTTGGAGAAGCAGTAGCCACACTCCTTTGTCTTAACGGGATCCGCTTTCGGGGCTTCCGGGCGCTTCAGGGAATTGATGCTCCGGACCACGAAAAAGAGACACCAAGCCACAATGAGAAAGGTGATCCCGGCATTGATGAAATTTCCAAAATTGAGGGTCAATGCCCCGTCGGCCTTGGCGGCCTCCAGAGTCGGGTAGGGTCCACCTCCGGTTCCGGACCGCAGAGTGAGAAACCAATTGCTGAAATCGATCCCCCCCGTCACCAGTCCGAGCAGCGGCGTCATGAGATCCTTCACCATGGAGTTCACAATCGCGGTAAAGGCGGCACCGATGATGATGCCCACCCCCATGTCCACGGCATTCCCCTTGACGGCAAATTCCTTGAATTCGTTGATAATCTTCATCTCGAACTTTCTTCGCAGTAATTGTGCCAAGATCGACGCTGTCTGCTCAAGCTATCTTTGAACCGCTTCAGTTTAGGGAAACGTGAAGCCAGAAGACGCGTCGTAAAGAATTTGGTAATTTCCGGCCCTTTCTTTTGTGAAAGTTCATTCGGGTGCATTTCCCTGCTTGAATAGAGGCCGAATAAACCTATCAAGCAGCGGATTCAAAATGAACCAACGACACAACTGGACCAAGTTCGGACTCATTCTCGCCGGAGCATTCCTGCTCCTGTTGGGCCTTATCTTAATGAGCCCGGACTGGCAGACCTCATCCATCCGGGAAGCTGACAGCAAAGCGGTCATCGAAGAGCCAGCCGAAGAGGTGCCCGAGACAGCCTCCATTACGAATGAGGAACCCGCACCAGTGGCCCCCGAGGCCCCATCTTTTGCGGGTTGGGTCAATAATGAAGGCCAGTTGACCAATGAAACCGAGCAGCTCCTTTCCTGGGTTGAGGCCGGTTATCCAGTGGATGTTCGTGTCGGGCAGAACCGTGTCCGGCGAATCGCATTTCGTCCCTTGAGTGTGACGACGGACACCTTTCGTATTTCCGCTGGCAAGGAAACGGAATTTCCAGCCGATTACCATGTCTTCACCGGACGTGAATCGGGTCTTTCCGGCCTCGCTGATCAAGCTTCCCTGGCCATTGTCAACGGGGCCGTTTCGATGGCCATGACGCTGGATGGGAACAATTACCTCGTTGAGACGGATCCTGAAACGGGCGATCTCTACGCCACCAGTTTACAACCATTTGACAACGGCCATTCCTGTGGAACCGATGGCTGTGGCGGGCATGACATCCAGTGTGAAATTTCGGCGGATGGCCGCCTGGCCGCGGCCAGCGTGCCCTTTGGAACGGACAACCTTTCCCGGGAAAGAATCCCCGTGAGCATGGTCTTTCCGGGCGATCGCATCGACACGGCGAGCCTTATTGAAGCTGCCGAGGAGCCGGTCTTTGAAGCCGGAACGGGGAACAAGCCGATCCTGCGGAACGGTAGCCAGTACGACGCCTCCCTCAAGGACATCATCATCCTCATGGTCTCCGCCAAGAGCCAGTCGGGTCCGGCCTCCGGGCTCAGCAGCAAGGCCGCCAATTACTTCGCCTATGCGGCCCGTGCGGCGGATGTCTATGAACGCCAGCTGGGGTTCCGCTACCTGTTGCAGGAAATGATTCTCATTCCGAGCGATTCCTCCGAGGAGGACCCGGGTAATCCTGACAGTGACGCTCTTGGGCAGGACCTTTACAAGTTGAATACCTGGGTTGGCAATTACCGGCCGCAATCAACCTACAAGTGGGGTCACGTGGCCCTGTGGACGCTGGTTGCCGGTGGCGGTGGCGGCACGGTTGGTCTTGCCTGGACGGATTGCTATGGTCTGGCGACTTACGGCCATTCCGTGGCCGAGCCCAACTGGGGCTGGGAAGTCCATTGCCACGAATTGGGCCACAACGTGGGTTCCACCCATACGGCAGGCGGAGTCATGAATCCGTCCATCCGCATGGGTAATGAGGATTTCTTCACCATGATTGAAGGGGGCTCCTACACGGCGGCCAAGGATATCTACAATTACATGGGTTCATCCGGTAAAGCCTACGTTCTCGGGGATGCTCTCCTGCGTCATCCCGAGGAGATTCCCTTTGGTGTTGATGATAATGCCAGTACCCCTGCCGGGACCGGTGTGACGATCAATCCCCTTTCCAACGACCTTGTGAAGGTCAATGGAGGCAGCTCCAACACCCTCCGTCTTGTTGAAGTGGGACAGGTACTGCCGAAGGCTGCCGGCACGGCAACCGTGGCGGGCAATTCCATTGAGTTCACTCCTGCATCCGGCTTTACCGGACAGGCCTGGTTCACTTACACCGTTGGTGGGGATGTGGGTAACGGTGGTCAGGGCTGGCTCCACCGTGCCGATGTCGTGGTTACCGTTGGTGGAGATTCGACCGCTCCTTCCAGCAGCCCGGCCCTGAGCCTGAGCAACGATTCCATTCTCAGCGAGCTGAGTGGTCCCGTCCGCATCAATCCCTTGCTCAACGATGAGGGATCCGGACGCCTCTGGTCCGGCGATGTCGAGGTCGTCCTCGGTCCAAACGATACCACTCCCGAATCCTATTCACAGGGTGCGCTCCACCTTGTCGACGCGACTGTGATCACCGGAACCGGTTCAGTTTCCCTCGAGAAGCGCAACATGACCCGGTCCAGTTCCGGGAGTACGGACAATTCCGGTTACCTGACCTACACGCCCGGTCAGAACGAGGGTGGACAGGTTGTCATCGAGTACACCGTCAGCGATTCCCTCGGAAACACGGCTACCGCCAACATCATCATCGCCGAGGCGGCTGCAGTTGGTGTTGTCGCCAGTACCAGTTCCGTGACCGAGGATTCGGGCGAAGTGGTGGTTCTCACCTTTGAGCGTAGTGGAGCTGCCGATACATCCATGGAGGAGTGGATTGACTTCACCGTCGACGGGACCGCCAGTGCGACCGGGGTGCCTGCCGATTATGCGCTTGCCGGGCATTCAACCTTTGACCCGTTGACCGGGATTGGCTCGATCGTCATTCCGGGTGGTGAAACACAAGCCTTTATCTACATGGCCATCGACAACGACGGGAGCAGCGAAGGGCAGGAGTCGTTTGGCCTGAACATCACCGCAACCTCGTCCCTGCTTCTCGGGTCCAATGATTCCGTACAGGTTTCCATTTCCGACAGCTCCCTCGTCTATGCCGAGTCCTTTGATACCTTCACGGCGGATCCGGCCACCTGGAACGGCTGGACCAATGCCAAGAACAAGCGTTCCAATGGCAAGGGTGGAGAGGACTGGTTTGACTGGGCCGTCGACACTTACACAACCCCGACCTCGGGCACGGGGCCGGACGGTGACCATACCTATGGCTCAGGGAAATACCTCTTTGCCGAGGCAACCGGTAACTCCGAAGTCTACTCCATTCTGCAGAGTCCTGTCATTCCGATTGGCGGAGTGGGTTCAGCCAATCTCGAATTCTGGTACCATATGTACGGATCCGGGATGGGTTCCCTGACGGTGGACCTCTATGTGGACGGTGCCCTTGCCGCCACCGGAGCCTTCAGTGCCACCGGCCAGCAAAGTTTGGACGGTTCCGACTGGAAGAAGGCCGTCATCGATTTAAGTCCCTATCTGCCGGCGTCAGCCGTCCAGCTTCAGGTGCGGGCTGATACAACGACCTCCGAACTGGGCGATATCGCCATCGATGACATTCAGATAGTCGGTCAAAGCAATGCCGTTCCGCAGGCGCCATCGATATGGGTTGATCCAACGGGCTGCACCATCCAGGAAGGGGACAGCGTTTACCTTTCGGTCATTGCTGAGGGATTCCCCGCCCCATCCATCCAGTGGCTCAAGAATGGAGCGCCCATCCCAGGCGCGACCGGGGCCTCGTACTTCATTCAGTCAGCTTCCAGTTCCAATGCCGGCTTTTACAAGGCGCTGGTCTCCAATCCGGAAGGCAGTGTCTACAGCTTTGAGGCGGCTATTGATTTCCCGGAGGTACCCGGCATAACTTATTTCAATTGGACCGGTGGTTTTGGATTGAATGCTGAGGATGCCTCTCCCGGAGCCGATCCTGATTTTGACGGGATTCAGAATCTTTTTGAATTTGCCTTCAATTTTGACCCCTCAGTCCCCGGCGACCATCCCAAGCTGCCCCGGGCCATGTTCCAGGAGGTGGGCGGATCCCTCTACCTGCAAATTGAGTATCTCCAGCGGAATGATGGTGCTTCAACAGGTACGACTGGCATTGATTATACAATTGATGACATTCGTTACACCGTAGAGACCTCCACCTCTCTGACCGGTTCATGGGATTCCGGCCCTACTCACGTTGAAATGGTTGGAACCCCGGTGGACAACGGGGATGGGACGGAGACCGTTGTCGTGCGCCGGATCGCCCCCATCTCGGGACCGGCCTTTATTCGCCTGTCCATTACGACTGTCGGTTTCTAGCAAGATCCATTGCGGTGCAGGGAAATCCCCCTACTATGGATTGGTATGGATCCATTAGGGGAGGCCTTTGCGGAAATTGCCTGTATCGAGGATGAGAGACAGGCCCACGAATTGGGTTTGGTCATTCTCAGCCAGGGAGCTCCTTACTGGGTGATCGAGGACGGGGAAGGTTTTTGTCTCGTTGTTGAGCAAAAGGATTCCAAGCGCCTTCTGCGCCAGATTGAGCTTTACCGCAAGGAGTCGCTCAACTGGCCGCCGATAAGTCATGAGTTGCCGGAAGAGGGCGTTTCCCCGGCAGCTTCCATGGTCTGGATCCTGGTTCTGCTGACCGCCTATGGCATCAGCCTTGAGTGGCCCCAGTTATATGCGGCTGGCAGGCTTTCCGCCGAGGCTGTCATCGAGGGGCAGCCCTACCGGGTCCTGACGGCCCTCTTCCTGCACGCGGATATCGGTCACCTGGCTGGGAATATGCTTTTTGGAGCTGTCTTTCTTCACCTGGTTGCCCGGCACATCGGGGGAATCTGGGCCTGGATTGGCGTGTTGCTGGCAGGTGCCGCCGGCAATTATTTCAATGCCGCTCTTTATTATCCCGAGCCGCATTACTCCGTCGGGGCCTCTACGGCGGTCTTCGGAGCTGTTGGCCTGCTGGCTTCCATTCCATTGGGATTCCGTTTGCGCTTTGCCCGGTGGAACTTGGCCAAGGCCTGGATTGTCCCCTTTGTCATCGGGCTGATCTTTCTGGCCTGGTTTGGGACAGGTGATGAACAAACCGATACATCCGCACACCTGACCGGGTTTGCCTGTGGCGTCCCGCTGGGGTTGGCCGCCGGATACTTCCGGACACGCTTGCCGGACTAATGCTCCGGACCCGCCTCAATGTCGACCGCTGGTGACCAGCCTTCCGGTTCGCGCACTTTGTCAACAAGGTCCTGGATACGGGCATCCGGTGCCGGGAAGAAGGGGGCAAGGGTCGCCGTGACGACGAAGTTGACGATCATCCCGATGGTCCCGATACCCTGTGGATCAATGCCCTGGGCGCTGAGCCCGAAGGTCCACTTTTCCATTCCGAAGAAGACCACCGAGACAATGTAGTAACCGGTCAGTCCAATTCCGCAGAGCATTCCGATAACGGCGGGAATCATACTGACCCACTTCCAGAAGATACCCAGGACGATGATGGGGAAGAAGCTGGCCGCGGCCAAGCCGAAGGCAAAGGCCACCACCTGGCCAACAAAGGCCGGTGGATAAATCCCGAAGAGCCCGGCCACGATGACCGCCACCCCGATGGTGGCCCGGCCGACGAGGAGGCGCTTTTGTTCACTGGCCCTCGGATCAAGGACCTTGTAGTAAAGATCGTGCGCCACGCTGGATGATATCACCAGCAGAAGTCCGCTCGCCGTCGACAAGGCTGCTGCCAGTCCGCCCGCCGCGACGAATGCGATGATCCAATTGGACAGTTCCGCCATTTCCGGGGTAGCGAGGACAATGATATCCCGGTCAGGACCGCTGAGCCCCTTGGCGCTGAGGATTGTCCGGGCATCGGTCCCGTCGGCGCCCGCACTGTCTATCCACAGCTGGTGGTTTCTGGCCAATGCGGCCAGTTCAACCCCGCTGAGCGTTCCGGCGCGGAAGATTTCGTTGTCCTCACCAGCAGAATAGCGGAGCTGTCCGTCGCCATCGTCATACCACAGGATCAAACCGGTCGATTCCCAGCTCTTGAACCAGCCCGGAAGGTTTTCCTCGGTGGTACCGTTGAGGTTGTCGAGCATGTAGTAGCGGGCAAATCCTGCCACTGCGGGCGCGGTCAGGTACAAACCGGCGATGAAAAACAACGCCCAAAAGCCGCTCCAGCGGGCACTGCGGGGACTTTTGACAGTATAGAAGCGGACAATCACGTGCGGCAGGCCGGCGGTCCCGACCATCAGGGCGAGGGTCACAAACAGGACGTTCACCTTGTCCCATTTCCCGACAAAGGGTTCCGTGTAGGGCCCGAAACCAAGCTCCTTCTGGATGCCGTCCAGTTTCGAGAGGAGGCTCACCGATTCACCGACGAGGTCACTCCCGAGGCCGGCTTGTGGCATCACGGTGCCGGTCAGCTTGATGGAAATGGCAATCGCGGGGACCAGGAAGGCGGTGATGAGGACCCAGTACTGCGCCACTTGGGTCCAGGTAATGCCCTTCATCCCGCCGAGCGTGGCGTAGATAAAGACGATGACCATGCCGATGACCACACCGACGGTGACATCCACTTCCAGAAATCGGCTGAAGACAACCCCGACGCCGCGCATCTGGCCGGCCACGTAGGTGAAGCTGATGAAGAGGGCGCACAGTACCGCAATGATCCTTGCAAAGCGGGAATCGTAGCGGTCACCGACAAAATCGGGTACCGTGTAGTGGCCGAACTTCCGTAAGTACGGGGCCAGCAGCAGGGAAAGAAGGACGAATCCCCCCGTCCATCCCATGAGATAAACCCCGCCGGCATAGCCCATCGTCGAAATCAGGCCGGCCATGGAAATAAAGGAGGCCGCGCTCATCCAGTCGGCTGCGGTAGCCATTCCGTTGGCGGCCGCGGGGACGCCCCGTCCGGCGACATAGAATCCCTTGGTATCGCGGACCCGGCTCCACCAGGCAATACCCAGGTAAAGGGCGAAGGTCAGTCCGACGAAGAGATAGGTCCAGATTTGCACAGTCATGATTGCTTCCTCCTGGACCAGTTAAATGCCTTCTCCCGAATAGGATTCACCCTTTGGTTCAACAGTGGGGTGAATGGCTTCCCGCTCGTCATGATGGATCCGGTCCAGACGGTTCATCCGGATCGCATAGACCAGGATTAGAAGCACGAAGGTGACGATGGAACCCTGCTGGGCAAACCAGAAGCCAAGTGGGTAGCCGGTGCCCGGGAGCTTGTATTGATTGAGAATGTCCGCAAGGAGGACCCCGCAACCAAGGCCGACGGCAGCCCAGACGAGAAGGAGGATTCCCATCAGGCGGAGGTTCGCGAACCAGTATTTCTTGAGGATTTTTCCTTCAGCCCGGTGAATATCTTCCGGGGACGGGGCAGGCGTGTCATTCGTCATGCGCCGTATCTTGAGACCTTCCGGCGGTTTGTCACATAAATTCTTATCCAGTTGATAAGGGATGCTGAAATCGGGGCGTATTTTCTTCGTGACTGGTGGCTGGATACCCCTTTAGCGTAGGTGGTCTTTCTATGGATCGTCGGAATTTCATGATTGGGGTAGCTGGTCTCCTGTTGCCTGCCGGGGTGGGCAAGTTGTGGGCGGCCTCCGGCTCTGTGCACATCGTCCGTAAAGGGGATACCCTTAGCGGTCTGGCTGTGCGCTACGGGGTTACCGTGGGTGCCATCAAGCGGCAAAACGGACTGAAATCCGACCTCATCAAGGTGGGGCAAAGCCTGCAGATTCCTGCCTCAGTATCTTCCGATCAGGATATCCGGAAACTTGTCTCGGGTGTCCGGGTGCAATCCGGCAGGTGGAAATACATTGTCGGCCATCACAGCGCCACCAAGCACGGCAACGCGAAGGTCTACGACAAGAATCACCGCCGTCGGGGAATGGAAAACGGGCTCGCCTATCACTTTGTCATCGGCAACGGGATCGATTCCGGCGACGGCGAGATAGAAGTCGGCCCGCGCTGGAAGCAGCAGCTCGATGGTGGGCATGTCCGCAAGCACGCGGTCAATCAACAAGGGATCGGGATATGCCTGGTGGGGAACTTCGAGGAAACGCACCCCAGCCGCAAGCAGCTCTCCGCCTTTACCCGCCTCGTCGATTATCTTGGCGGTGATGTGCTGAAAAATCGCTACACCTTTGCGGTGCACAAGGAAATCGACCGCAACCACACCGTTTGTCCGGGCCGTAATTTTCCGGTCAAGGCGATGCACCAGCGCTTTGGGTGAGAGGGTGAAGCCTGCCCTCAGGGGTCGGCCCTTCGGGGCCGGTCACGCCACAACCGGGCCTGAAGGCCCGACTCCGTTAGGTTTTCCTTCTACCTCCGCTTCTTCTTGTAGCGCTTGCCTTTGCGGCTGCCCTGAAACTTTTCCGGGTGGCGGAGGGCCTCAATCTGGTCGCGAAGGACGGCTGCCCGTTCGAACTGCAAATCATTGGCGGCGGCGAGCATCTCCTCCTCCAGTTCGGCGATAATGGTCGCGACGTCCTCGTCGCCTCCGGCTTCCTGGACAGACAGCGGGTCCGCCGCTTCCTTGCGCCCGTAATGCAGGCTGGCCTGAATGGCGCGCTGGACGCTGCGCGGTGTGATGTCGTGTTCCTCGTTATAAACCATTTGTCGGGTCCGGCGCTGGCTGGTCACTTCCACCGCCCGCTTAAGGGAATCGGTGAGGTTGTCCGCGTATAGCAGGACCCGTCCCTTCTCGTGGCGGGCGGCCCGCCCGGCCGTCTGGATGAGGCTGGTAGCGCTGCGGAGGAAGCCCTCCTTGTCGGCATCGAGAATGGCCACCAGGGCAACTTCCGGAAGGTCCAGTCCCTCGCGGAGAAGGTTCACCCCGACAAGGACATCGAATTCCCCCGCCCGCAGGTTGCGCAGGATTTCCACCCGCTCAATGGCGTCAATGTCGCTGTGGAGGTATTCGACGCGAATGGAGCGCTCGCGGAAGTAGGCGCTGAGGTCTTCCGACATGCGTTTGGTCAGGGTCGTGACGAGGACCCTCTCACCGTCATCAACAGCCTTGAGGACTTCCCCGATAAGGTCCTCCACCTGTCCCTTGGCGGGACGGATGATGGGATCGGGATCGAGGAGTCCGGTCGGCCGGATGACCTGTTCAGCGATGACACTGGAACGCTCGAGGTCGTCAGGCGAGGGGGTAGCGGAAACAAGGATCGTCTGGCCGGTTATCTCGCGGAACTCCTCGACGCGCAAGGGACGGTTGTCGAGCGCACTGGGCAGGCGGAATCCATATTCGACGAGCCGTTCCTTGCGGGAACGGTCACCCTTGTACATGCCGCCGATCTGGGGAACCGTGACATGGCTTTCGTCGATGATGGTCAGGAAGTCATCAGGGAAGAAGTCGAGCAGGCAGAAGGGACGCTCGCCGGCCTTGCGCCCGGAAAGGTGGCGGGAGTAGTTCTCGATCCCCTGGCAAAAGCCCATTTCCTGCAGCATCTCGATATCGTATTCGGTCCGCATGCGGATTCGCTGGGCCTCCACGAGACGTTGCGTGGATTCGAAAGTATCCACCTGTTCCTCAAGCTCGGCGCGGACATCCTTGATGGCCCGCTCAATCTTGTCCTTCGGCGTGATGAACTGGTTGGCCGGGTAAAGATGGAATTGCTGGAAGCTCTCGCCGGTTTCCCCGGTCAGGGGATCCAGCGAGCGGATCCGTTCCACCTCATCACCCCAGAACTCCACCCGGATGGCGGTCTCCATGTAGGCGGGGAAAATGTCCACCGTCTCCCCACGGACCCGGAAACATCCCTGCTTGAACTGGATGTCATTGCGTTCGTAAAGATTCTCCACCAGGCGGATAAGGAGGGCATCCCGGCTGATTTCCTTGCCGGTCTCGATGGGAATCATCATTGCCTTGAAGTCCTCCGGCGAGCCCAGTCCATAGATGCAGGAGACGGAGGCCACCACGATGACATCGCGGCGTGAAATGAGCGCGCTGGTGGCGGCAATGCGGAGGCGCTCGATTTCCTCGTTAATGGAGGAATCCTTCTCGATGAAGGTATCGGTGGCCGGAATGTAGGCCTCCGGTTGGTAGTAGTCGTAATAACTGACAAAATACTCGACCGCATTCTCCGGGAAGAAATTCTTGAACTCACTGTAGAGCTGGGCGGCGAGCGTCTTGTTATGGGAAAGCACGAGGGTCGGCCGCTGCACCTGCTGGATGACGTTGGCCATGGTAAAGGTCTTGCCGGACCCGGTAACGCCCAGAAGGGTCTGGTACTTGTTCCCCGTCTGCAGCGAGTCCACCAGCTTGCCAATGGCCTCCGGTTGGTCGCCGGTGGGTTGAAACTCCGATTTCAGCTGGAATGTCATGCGCGCATCAGAAGGCGGGTTAACCCCAGCCTAGGCCACATCCGGCTCCGGCTCCTCGCGCTCGGAATTGTAGACATCAAGGTCGAGTTCCCCCTCGCTCTTGGCCACGATGCAACTGACCGCGCTGTCCCCGGTCACGTTGACGGCTGTCCGGACCATATCTAGGAGGCGGTCAATCCCGATAATCAACCCGATACCTTCCACCGGGAGGCCCACTTGCGTCAGGACCATGCTGAGCATGATGAGGCCGACCCCGGGGACACCTGCCGTTCCGATCGAAGCCAGGGTGGCGGTCATGATGACCAGCAGGTAGTCCGAAATCTCAAGGCCCATGCCATAGGCCTGGGCAATGAAAACCGTCGCCACGCCCTGCATGATGGCGGTTCCGTCCATGTTGATGGTTGCCCCGAGGGGTACTGTGAAGGAAGCTACGCTGTTGTGGACGCCGAGGTTGTTCTCCACCGTCTTGAGGGTGACGGGAATGGTGGCGTTGGAGCTGGCGGTGGAAAAGGCGAATACCTGGACCTCGCGCAGCTTGCTGATGAACCGGATCGGATTAAGCCCGGATAGTGCCTTGAGGATGATCGGATAGGTAACCAGCGCATGAAAGAAAAGTACCCCCAGCACGAGGAAGAAGTATTTCAACAGCGGGCCAAAGGCGTCAAATCCCTGGGTGGCGAAGGTCCGGGCAATCAGGGCAAATACACCCACCGGGGCCAGCCGCATGACGATCCAGACGAGCGTCATGATGATCTCGTTGAGGTCATTAAAGAGGGCCAGCAGGCGTTGGCCGGCCTTGCCGGAGAGGGTGATGGCCAACCCGAAAAGAATGGCAAAGACAATGATCTGCAGCATATTCCCCTGGGCCATGGAATGGACCACGTTCTTCGGGAAAATATTGATCAGGACTTCCACCAGGGAGGGTGGGGCCACTGACTCGAAACTGGCCTCCGTGTTTAGTCCGAAGCCCTTGCCCGGGCCAACCAGCACACTGGCCGTCAGGGCAATGGTAATGGCAATGGCGGTTGTGGCCAGGTAGAGAAGGACTGTCCGGGCCCCGATCCGGCCCAGTTTGCGGATATCATTGAGGGCGGCCGTCCCACAGACCAGCGAGACGAAAACCAGGGGAACAACGATGACCTGCAACAAGGCCAGGAAAGCTTTGCCAACCAGTTGCAGGAAGCCTTCCACGGCGAAGTCCTGGATGAACTGGGCCGGGGCATCCGGTACCAACTTGAGAATCCAGCTGGTTGCCAGCCCAACAATCACCCCGATGGCCATGCCGCCGAGAATCTGGATTGTGAGGCGATTCTTGTCGCTATGCTGTCCTTGTGGGTCGCTCATTGGATCGGCTTAATTCGGGATTAAACGGCGAGGGATTGGGCCCCCGCACTTGCTTCAGGCTGCCTTCCGGTGGGATGGAGGCAAGTGGATTTTGTCATTGCCCCGGTCCCCGGGGAACCTACCGTTTGACCATCCAAACTGCATAAACCTCAGTTTCTCAACGCTATGATTATCAAGCCGAAAGTACGTGGATTTGTCTGCATCACGGCTCATCCGGAAGGATGCGCCCGCCATGTCGAGCAACAGATTGAATACGTCAAGTCGAAGGGCGCCGTCGAGGGCGGTCCCAAGAATGTCCTCGTTATAGGAGCCTCGACCGGATACGGACTGGCTTCGCGAGTCGCCGCTGCCTTTGGCTCTGGTGCTGCCACCCTTGGCGTCTTTTTCGAGCGCCCTGCCACCAACGGCAAGCCGGCTTCAGCCGGATGGTACAATTCCGCAGCCTTTGAGGCCGCTGCTGCCCGGGAAGGCATTTACGCTGCTTCCCTCAACGGGGACGCCTTTTCGGACGAGCTCAAGGAGCAGGCGATCGCGATCATCAAGCGGGACATGGGGCCGATTGATCTGGTTGTCTACAGTCTGGCTTCCCCGCGGCGGACCGATCCCGTCGACGGTGAGACCTACCGCAGTACCCTAAAGCCCATCGGCGAGCCGTTCACCGCCAACAACCTCGACACCGACCGCAAGAAAATTGCGCCGGTCACTATTGAGCCGGCCACCGACGAGGAAATCCACTCCACCGTCAAGGTCATGGGCGGGGAGGACTGGGAGCGCTGGATGGAACAGCTGGAAGCTGCAGGCTTGCTCGCCGAAGGATGCCATGCAGTGGCTTATGACTATGTCGGGCCGGAAGTTACCTGGCCGGTTTACAACAACGGAACCATCGGGCGAGCCAAGAAGCACATTCGGGCCACCGCCCAGCGTATCGATGCCATGCTCAAGGTCGGTCGGGGCGCTGCCTTTATTTCCGTTAACAAGGCGGTCGTGACCCAGGCCAGCAGTGCCATCCCGGTTGTTCCGCTGTATATCTCCATCCTATTCAAGATCATGAAGGAAGCGAATATCCATGAGGATTGCATCCACCAGATCGACCGATTGTTCCGGACTCAGATGTACGCTGGGAGTGCCCTCAAGTTTGACGAGGAAGGTCGGGTCCGGATGGATGACTGGGAAATGCGCCCGGAGATCCAGGAGAAGGTGAAAGCCCTCTGGGCCCAGGTGAATACGGATAATATCGACCAGGAAACCGACTTTGCCGGCTATCAGGAGAATTTCCTCAAGCTCTTCGGATTTGGGCTTGAAGGTGTTGATTACGAGGCAGATATCGATCCGGAAGTCTCTATCCCCAGCATCGCTGGTTAGGGAGCAAGCTCCTTAAAGATCCCGCATGCGCTTGCGCAGGCGGGTGTTCTCAAGGACGAGAATCGTAATCAACAGGCAGAGAACGAGAATTGTTGCCGCCTGCAGGGGCGATTCAAGAAGCCGCCGCCCGTTGGAGGAGGCTTCTGCTTCCGCAACGGGAGGCTTATTGGTGACGATGGGGTCGCTTTCATCCACATCCACCCGTTCCTCAAAGTAGGCGTACAATCCGGAATAGTACTCCGCCAAGCTGCTGTTGCCCGCTTTTTCATTTATTTCCGCCAGCAGGGAACAGTAGTCCCTGAGAAGGGCGAGGGCATTGAGCTCCCTGGCAACATCGAAACCCAGCGCCAACTGGGTTTGGGATTCGCTCTCCTTGCCGGTGAGCCACAACTCCTTGCCATATTTCAGGCGAGTCAGGGAGATAGCCCAGTCATCCTCCAATTCCAGTTGTAGATCCAGGGCCTTGCGGTAACGGTCTATCGCTTTTGCGGAATCGCCTTTTCGGGCGTATAATTCGCCCAGATTAAAGTAGGTGTAGGCGATATTGCGGGGTTCCTCGGCCGCGTGCTCAATCTCAAGCGACTTGTAGAGGTAATCCTCAGCGGCATCCAGTTGACCCATAGGGATGAGAACCTCCGCCAGATTGCTGTAAAGGGAGGCCCGCATGCGGTCGTTATCCCGGTCACCCAGCCACTCCAGGCCCTGTTGGTAATATCCAACTGCGGTGGCATAATCCTTCAGGGAGTAGGCGATGATGCCGAGATTGTTAGCAATGCTGGACATATTGATCCATTCCTCAGCCGCTTTTTGGATTTCCAGGGCAGCCTCCAGCTTGGGAATGGCCAAGGCAAGATTCCCCAGTTTCCATTCCAGAACGCCCTCGGCATTGAGAAAATCGGCCTCCAATTGGGTCAATCCATTCCGGGTGGCCTCCGTACGGCCAATTTCCAAGGTTGCCCGGGCCTCATCAAATTCATTGAGAAAATACTGGACCAGGGCCAGTTGGTAAAGGCCCTCTGCCTCTGTGGCGGCGTCTCCTTGCGCAGCCGCTTCCTCGATGACTCCCTCGACAATGGCCTTGGCTTCGTCGTATGAACCTGCATTGCGGAGTTCCTCCACTTGTTCCAGGCGGCGTCCCCAGGACTCGGCCTCCGCTCCCACCGTATTGGCCAGCAGCATGAGCCAGCCCATTCCCAACAAAGCCCAACTATGCATCCCCATAGGCTTCAATATGGGGAAGTCGACCCCTAGTTGTAAATTTTATTTTTTTGCCGGCCGGAATTGCAGGTAAACGTACCAGATTGTTCCAACAACGATGGCTGAATCGGCAACATTAAAGGTTGGCCACTGGTAACCGGGAAGCCGGATATCGAGAAAGTCAACGACATGTCCACGGAGAACGCGGTCAATGGTGTTACCGACAATTCCCGCTGTTATCATACCGAAGCACCATTGGTTGGCCTGCTGTTCAAATCCAAGGTCCTTCCTGAAGAAAGCAATCAGGCCAAGGACGACAAAGGCCAGGAGGATGAGCAGCCATCCATAGCCTTCCAGCATTCCCCAGGCGGCTCCATGGTTAATGGCATAGACGATATTGAAAAATCCGGGGATGACCTCCACTCCATCAAAAGGGGGATAGAGCCCCATCCGGAATCCTGACAACTCGGCAATGACCCACTTGCTCACCTGGTCGAGCAGGAGAAGGAGGGTCGCGAGGATCCAGAACCGGAAGTACGAAACTTTTTTGGTATCCGCCTCAGAAGACAAACCGGACTCAGTTGTCCCCGTCATCATCACCGAAAGTGATAGGCTCCCCGGAGGCCTCGTTCAGGAAAGCGCCCGCCCGTGATGTCCGCTTGTAGGAATTGGACTCATGCTGGCGCTGCCCTTCGAGGGAGAAACGGGTGAAGGGAACCGCCTCCAGCCTTTCCGGCTTGATGGCCTCACCGGTTACTTCGCAGTAACCGTAATTGCCGTCGTAAATACGCTCGATGGCAGCCTCGATTTCCTTGAGGGATTCCTGTTCACTGGAGAGCAGGCTGAGGGCAAAGTCGCGGTCAAAGTTGTCCGTCCCCGCATCCACCGAAATGGAAATGTCCCCCGCATCCTCCTTCTGGGAACGCTTCAGGGTGTCGTTCGAGTGAAGATTCAATTCCTCACGGACGTGGTCACGCAGCTCAATCAGCAGCTTGTGATACTTCTGGAACTTGCGCGGCACGTTATCCGGTCCTGCCTTCTTGCTGCCTGGGGAAGGGCTCAGGCCGAGGATGTCGTCCAGCGAGGCAGCATGGTGCTTGCTTGCCTTCTCCGGTTGGGCCGCCTTGGGTTCAGCAGCTTTCTTGGCCGTCTTCTTCTGGGCCGCTTTTTTGGCCGGTTCCTCATCCTTGGGCCTTTTCTTGAGGACTTCGCGCACATCTTCCATGGTGAAGAGGATATGCGCCGGGCGCTTGGAAGATGGCTTGAATATAGCCGGTGTGTGGGAGGGCCGCTTGATGAAGTCGCTTGCCTGCGGCTTGCGGGCCGCCTTCTTGCTGACGGCCTTCTTGGCCGCTGCCTTCTTGGCAGCGGTTTTCTTCTTAGCCGCCTTCTTGACGGCCGTCTTCTTCGTTGCCGCCTTCTTGGCAGCAGTCTTCTTGGCTACCTTTTTCTTGGTGGTTGCAGCTGTTTTCTTGGCAGATTTTTTTGTCGGCATGAGGGGAATTTAACTAGGGTTGGTTGACAAATGGTTGAACGGCGTCGGTACAGCGCGGGCAGAGCTCGCCGAAGATGGTCTCGTGGCGTTCGGTGACCGTGCGCCAGCAGCGGGGGCAGCGATCCCCGTCCGCCTTATTGACGGCGATCTGCAGGTCCTCCGCACCGGCGTCGTGATGCACGGTTACTGTGGATACGATAAAGATTTCCGCAAGCTGGTCGGCATATTTCTCAAAGAAGGCATTGAGGGGATTGGATTCACTCAGGGTGAAGCTCAAGGCCGCTTCAACGGATTTGCCGATAACCTTCTGCGAACGAAGGGCTTCCAGCTTTTCATTGACCGGGTCCCGCAGGTTCAGCAACTGTTCGATCTCCGCAGCCTTGTCCGGATTTCTCCACGATTCCGGGATCAGGGGCCAATCCTCAAGATGAATGGAGTCTTGCCCGGGCGCTGCGCCGCCGAGATACGCTTCCTCGCTGGTGAAAACCAGGATTGGAGCCAGGAGCCGGTTAAGAACCTGCAAGTGATGGTGGATAACCGTCTGGGCTGACCGCCGTTCCGGTGAGTCCGCCCGGAAGGTATAGAGCCGGTCCTTGAGGAAATCATGATAACGGGCGGAGAGAGTGACCGTGTAGAACCGGTTGATCAACTGGTAGACGCGGTGGAACTCATAGCGCTCGTAGGCTTCCGTCACCTTGTCAGCCAGAACGGCCAGCTCGTGCAGGGCCCATTGGTCCAGCGGAGTGAGTTTATCAGGGTCAACCACGTCCTGACCGGCATCGAAATCATACAGATTGCCCAACTGGAAACGGAAAGTGTTACGGATGGAGCGGTAGGCATCCGCCGTGATCTTCATGATTTCCGGGGAAATGGCGACGTCGTTGCGGTAATCCGTGCTGGCTACCCAGAGGCGCAGGATGTCACTGCCAAATTGCTTGATCAGATCCAGTGGGGAGATGACATTGCCCTGCGATTTGGACATCGCCCGGCCCTCGCCATCAAGGACAAACCCGTGGGTGAGGACGCTCTTGAAGGGTGCCCGGTCGCGGGCCCCCGCGGATGTCAGGAGGGCGCTCTGGAACCATCCCCTGTGCTGATCACTGCCTTCAAGATAGAGGTCGGCGGGGGAACTCAACCGTTCGTCCTGCTCAAGCACAGCCACGTGCGAGGCTCCCGAGTCGAACCAGACATCGAGGATGTCGAACTCCTTCTCGTAGTCCTCTTCACTCCAATCATCGGGCAGGAAGTGGGAAAGGGGTTCGGCATACCATGCGTTGGTTCCTTTCTCCGAGACAATCTCGATGAACTTGCGCAGGACCTCGGCATCGAGGACAGACTGGCCTGTCTTCAGGTTACGGACCGAGGGAATGGGAACCCCCCAGTGACGCTGGCGACTGATGCACCATTCCGGACGCCGTTCGACCATCGAACGGATGCGGTCCTGGCCCCAGTGAGGGATCCATTCGACATCATTGTCGATCAGTTCCATGGCCCGTTCCCGGACCCCGCCGTCGGCAAGCTCCATGAACCACTGTTCGGTGGCCCGGAAAATGATGGGATGCTTGCTTCGCCAGCTGTACGGATAATCGTGGGTGACCGTCTTGTGGGCGAGAAGGAGACCCCGCTCCTGGAGGATCTCGACGACCTTTGGATTGGCATCAAAGACGAACATTCCGGCAAGCGCCTCGAATTCATCGGTGTAGCAACCTTTGCCATCAACCGGGCAAAAGACTGGCAGCCCGTAGGCCTGTCCGATGATGAAGTCGTCTGTACCATGGCCTGGTGCCGTATGGACGCAACCCGTGCCCTGTTCGAGGGTCACGTGTTCACCAAGCATGATCAGGCTGTCCGCTTCATCAAAAATCGGATGGGCCGCCTTTTTCCGCTCAAAGGCGGTTGCCTTGAAGGTGGCCACCACTTCCGTGTCCTCAAGACCACAGTCTGCGACAAAAACCTCCCGGAGATCCTTGGCCACGATGTAATGGGCACCCTCCGTCGTCTTGACGGCAACATAATCAAATTCCGGATGCAGGGTCACCCCGAGGTTGGCCGGCATGGTCCAGGGCGTGGTCGTCCAGATGACCAGGGAAACGTTCTCAAGGTGGGACACCGGCTCAATCGAGGCCACATCCAGCAGCGGCATGGCCACATAGATGGAGGGCGACTTGTGCTGGTGGTACTCGATTTCGGCTTCCGCGAGGGCGGTCCGGAAAATCGGGTCCCAGTGGACGGCCTTGTAGCCCTTGCGGATAAGGTTTTTCTCCACCAGCGCCAGAAGGACCGAAAGGATGCCCGTCTCGTACATGTGGGTGACGGTGGAGTAGGGGTTGTCCCAATCGCCGAGGATGCCCAGACGCTTGAATTGCTGCCGCTGCTTGTCGATCCACTCATTGGCGTAGCCGTGGCACAGCTCCCGCAGCTCCCGGGGTTCCATTTCGTGGATTTTGTCCCCGATCTGCTTGAGGATTTGCTGCTCGATGGGCAGTCCGTGGCAATCCCAGCCCGGAACATAGGGGGACTGGAAGCCGCGCATGCTCTTGTAGCGGACCACGATGTCCTTGAGAATCTTGTTCAGGGCGTGACCGATATGGATATCCCCATTGGCATACGGGGGCCCGTCATGGAGGACAAAGGTCGCTCCGTCAGCCCGGTTATCAAGTGTCTTTTGATAAAGGTTGCTGGCGTCCCATTGGGCGAATCGCTCCGGCTCCCGCTTGGCGAGATTTCCCCGCATCGGAAAGGCGGTTTCCGGCAGATTCAGCGTGTCTTTCAATTCTGT
Source organism: Puniceicoccaceae bacterium (assembly GCA_040830445.1). Lineage (GTDB taxonomy): Bacteria > Verrucomicrobiota > Verrucomicrobiia > Opitutales > Oceanipulchritudinaceae > Oceanipulchritudo. Next base: position 22,468 of record JBFOLZ010000071.1, on the reverse strand, counting down.
GGCCATTAAGCTGAGCTTTCTTGCCCTGATTTCCAAGGCGGTTGAAAGCCGCGAAAATGGCCAATGCACCGGTCAAGTCAAGCACGCAGGCGGACTCTTTCCAACCTTTGTTATCGCCTAGAAAAGGCGGAGGGCCCGCGTGCTTTCAATGATTACCCAAATCAACCCGATCAAGGCCACAATGGAGATGAAAATGACCAGTTTCTTGCGCCGCCGACGGGACTTCTGATAGGGGTCGTTATCCGTCTGCCAGAAATTGGTCCTCGATAGGTGGGCAAAAAAGCCGGGCTTGAAGACACCCTGGTACCGGCGCTTATCCAGCCGGTAGTGGGTGCGGCCCATGCGCTTTTCCGCCCTCCAAATGAAAAATCGGCGCAGCATGTAATCCATTAAGCCGATTTTTGCCCGGCTAGCAACAGCAACTTGCTCAACCGCCTAAAGTGGCGATGAAATAGCCTGCGGCAAGGGCGCTTCCAATGACCCCGGCGACATTCGGCCCCATGGCATGCATGAGGAGGAAATTGCCCGGATCTGCCTTCTGGCCCTCCACCTGGCTGACGCGGGCCGCCATCGGTACGGCGCTGACCCCTGCTGAGCCAATCAGCGGGTTGATCTTGTTCTTGCTGAAAAGGTTCATCAGCTTGGCCATGATAACCCCGCTGCCCGTGGCAATGACAAAGGCAACCACGCCAAGGGCGAGGATGCCCAGTGTCCGTGGGTCGAGAAACTTGTCGTAGCTCATCTTCAGGCCCACGGTCAGGCCGAGGAATATCGTCACCACGTTGATGATTTCATTCTGGGCGGCCCGCAGGAGGCGCTCCGTGACGCCATTTTCACGCAGGAAATTGCCGATAAAGAGCATTGAGATGAGCGGGGCGGCATCCGGAACGACCAGCAGGCAGAAGGCCATGACCACAATGGCGAAAATCATTTTTTCCACCTTGGAGACCTTGCGCAGCGACTGCATGCGGATTTTGCGCTCCGACTCATTGGTCAACAGACGCATGACCGGTGGCTGGATGACCGGAACCAGCGCCATGTAGGAATAGGCTGCCACAGCGATGGCGCCGAGCAGGTCGGGGGCCAGTTTGTTGGCCACGAAAATGGAGGTGGGTCCATCCGCGCCGCCGATGATCCCGATGGCGGCTGCCTCCTGCATGGTGAAGAAACCGCTTCCCGCAGCGGCGAAAAAGGTGGCAAAGATCCCGAACTGGGCCGCCGCCCCGAGAAGCAGAGTACGCGGATTGGCAATAAGGGGGCCAAAATCCGTCAGGGCCCCGACCCCCATGAAAATCAGGGGTGGGAAGATTTCCAGTTTAACTCCCTTCTGGATATAGTAGAACAACCCTCCCGGACTGAGGACTTCGCCATCCGGGGCATAGACCGGAGCTTGCAGGATGACGTCCTCCACGGGAAGATTGGCCAGTAAGGCACCCAGGCTGATGGGGACCAGCAAGAGGGGTTCAAACTGCTTGACCACGGCCAGGTAGAGGAGCACGCCGATGATCACCCACATTACAACCATTTCCCAGTGGAGTTGGGCAAATCCGGTTGCCTTGAGGACGTCGAGAAGGGATTCCATGATGTTCGGGGTAGAGGTTTATTCGATAGTCATGAGGGCTTGGCCTTCCTCGACGGAGTCACCAGCCGAGACATGGACCGCACTGACTGCACCTCCAGCCGGAGCACTGACGACGGTGTTCATCTTCATGGCCTCGAGGGTGATGACCTGCTGGCCGGCCTGGACCTCGTCACCGACAGCCACGTCAATGGAGACCACCTTGCCAGCCAGCGGACTGGGGACAGCGCCTCCGGCATCTACCACCGGCTTTGGCGCGGGAGCGGCAGTGACTGCGGCGGCTCCGGCGGACCGGGCGGAACGCCGGCCGGTCGACGGGGCGGCTGCAGGTGGTTCCTCGCCCATGACTTCGGCAACCACCTCATAGGTTTTGCCGTTCAGTGTGATACGGAATTGTTTTTTCATTTTCGAATAATTTTCTAAATCAGGTTCAGTCGGCTTAGCGGATGCGGTGGGATGCGAAGTGCTCCCTCCGTCCTTCCCGGTTCCAGTCCTTGGCTCCTCCCGAGCGAATCGAGACAATGCGCGAGCGCCGGCCCATGAGGGCGGACACCACCGCCGTTATGGCGACCACTTCCTCATCGCTGGGACCTCCAGCTACCGCTGCAACCGGTAGCGGCGCAGGCGCAGCGACCCCTTCGGGTTCTTCCTCTGCCTCTAATCCGATGTTTTCCTCTTCCGCCTGGGTCAGGCCTTCCATGCGGCTGAAGACCTTGCCCAGGATGGTGGTGATAGCCCAGAGAAGGGTCAGGGCGAAGAGGACCACCAGAAATCCGGTTATGTGTTCCAGCGAAGTGACGAACGGACTGGCTGATGCAATGGACATGTTGTCAGTTGTACCTAAGAATCCGTTAAGTTAAAGCGGAATATTGCCGTGTTTTTTCGGCGGGCGTGTTTCCCGTTTCGAAAGCAGGGTCCGCAACCCAAGGGAAACCGCGCTCCGCGTGTGTGCCGGTTCAATCACATCGGTGATGAGTGCGTTGGCCGCAGCCTGATAGGGAGAGGCAAACTCGTCCCGGTAGGACTCGATGAGCTCCGCCCGCTTTTTCGCCGGGTCATCCGACGCTTTGAGTTCCTTGCCGAAGACAATATTTACCGCTCCTTCGGCCCCCATGACCGCGATTTCCGCGGTCGGCCAGGCAAAGACGAGGTCTGCTCCGAGGTCGGAACTGCACATGGCCAGGTAAGCGCCTCCATAGGCCTTGCGGAGGATGACGGTGATTTTCGGCACCGTTGAGGCAGCGTAGGCAAAGAGCATCTTGGCCCCGTGACGGATGATGCCGCCCCGTTCCTGGGACAGTCCTGGGAAGAAACCGGGGACGTCCACGAGGGTGACCAGCGGTATCGAGTAGATGTTGCACACCCGGACAAAACGCGCCCCTTTGTCCGAAGCGTCGATGTCGAGGCACCCGGCCTTGACCATCGGCTGGTTGGCGACAATCCCGACGACCACCCCGTCAATGCGGGCAAATCCCGTCACCAGGTTCTGCGCGAAATCGGGCATGATTTCAAAGAAGCTGTCCTCGTCGGCAAGGACATCGATGACATCCTTGACATCAAACGCAGCCTTCGGATCGGCTGGGATGATCTGGTTGAACGTAGCAATATCATCCAAGCTGAGGGTCTCCCGGGGATGGTGCGGGGCCTCGTCGATGTTGTTCAGCGGCAGGTAGGACATGAGGTGCTGGGCCAGCTCGATGGCGTGGTCATCATCCTCGGCAATCATGTGGATATTTCCACTGACGCTGGCATGGGCATCTGCGGTGGCGAATTGCTCCAGCTCCGCCTTTTCACCAGTGGCGGCGTGAATCACCTGCGGTCCGCAAATGAACATGTTGGCGTTTTTGCGGGTCATGATGAGGAAGTCCGTCAGGGCGGGGGAGTAGGCCGCACCTCCGGCACAGGGACCCGCTATAATGGCAATTTGCGGAACCAGTCCGGAACACTGGACATTGCGGAAGAAAATCTGGCCGTAGCCGGAGAGGGAATCCACCCCTTCCTGGATGCGGGCCCCTCCCGAGTCATTGAAACCGATGACCGGGATACCGGCCTTGATGGCGTAATCGATCAGGTCGCAGACCTTCTTGGCGTGGATGCGGCCCAGGGCCCCTCCGCCGACCGTGAAGTCGTGCGAGTAGGCCGCAACGGGACGCCCTTCGATGTAACCGGTCCCGGTGACCACTCCGTCACCCGGCATTTTCCGCTTCTCCATTCCAAAGCTTTTGCAGGAATGCTGGGCGTGCATCCCGAATTCCTGGAAGGTATTCTCGTCAAAGAGCGCTTCAAGGCGTTCCCGGGCGCTGAGAATCCCTTTTCCCTTCCGCTTCATCATCTTCTCTTCGCCCCCTCCCTTGAAGGCGACTTCGCGGCGCTTTTCCAGGTCCTTTAATAATGCAGGATCAATTGGCATCTTCGTTTATCTCCGTTTTCCGGGTTATTTGGCCTTTTCGGCGCAGAATTCTGTCAGGACCCCATGGGTCGATTTCGGATGCAGGAAGGCCACCAGTTTGTTGGCCGCTCCTTCAAAGGGCACTTCATGGATTAACCGTGCTCCCGAGTCGGCAGCCTGCTTCAATTGACCGCCGATATCGTCCGTGCGGAAGGCGATGTGGTGCACGCCTTCACCATTGCGCTCGATGAACTTGGCGATCGGGCTTTCCGGGTCCGTCGCTTCCAGCAGTTCCAGATGGACTTCCCCGACGTGGAAAAAGGCCGTCTTCACCTTCTGGGAAGCCACTTCCTCCACTGCTTCGCACTTCAGCCCAAGCGTTTCCTCGTAGTAGCGGACGCCCTCTTCAAGCGACTTTACCGCAATTCCAATGTGATCTATTTGTTCAATCATACTTGTTCTTCGTTTTCTAAAGTGTTTTGTAGTTTCAAATTCCGGAGCAGGACAAGTTTAAAATTAAAAAAACTTAACGAAAATTCTTGTAGTATTAGAAAAATTAATCAAAAAGGCTCTTCAATGACCGGGAAACCGGGCATGGAATTTGCATAATCATAATAAATTGGAAAACAACAGTTAGAATGGAAAAGAAAGAGAAAACCCGCTTGTTAAGTGAGTTTCCGTCCCACACCGAAGAGCAGTGGAAGGAGGCGGCGGTCCAGTTGCTGAAGGGGCGTCCCTTCGAAAGGACCCTCATCACACCGACTTATGAAGGATTTGACCTCCAGCCAATCTACACCCGTGAGGGTAGCAGCGGGCTTCCCCACCTGGATGGTATCCCCGGTGAGGGCAGCCTTGTCCGAGGGTCCCGAATCGAGGGTTTCCTCAAGGCCGGCTGGCTAATTTCCCAGGAATTGAGCGCCCCTTCACCGGCGGAGCTCAACGCCATTGCCCGTCAGGCAGTGGAAACAGGCCAGACCGAGCTGAACCTCTGGCTGGATGCGCCGACACGGGCTGGTCAGGAAGGGAATTCCGGCTCAAGCGACGGCCAAGGGGTTTGTGGAGCCTCCCTCGCCACTCTCGACGACTTGAAGACCCTGCTGGAGGGTATTAATCCAGCCCAGACAGGCATTTACTGGCAGGGCGGGAAAAGCGCACCGTCCCTTTATGCGCTACTGATTGCCGCCTTGCGAGAAAATGGAACGGATCTGTCCTCGGTCAAGGGTTGTCTGGGGCTTGATCCCATCGGCTGGCTGGTCGAAAGCGGTGAACTGCCGGGCGCGCCGGAAGAGGTCCACAAGTCCATGGCGGCCATTTTGGAGCATGCGGCCAAAACTGTTCCGGAGATGCAGGTTCTCGATATAAAGGGCCATGCCTACCACAACGCCGGAGCGAGCTCGACCCAGGAAATGGCGGCTGTTCTGGCCACAGCGGTGGCCTACCTGAAGGCCATGGCTGACGAAGGAGTCGCCTTGGAGGACGTTGTCTCGCGGATGCGGTTCTCCCTTTCCGTCGGGGGAAATTACTTCCTCGAGATCGCCAAGCTGCGGGCGCTGCGGCTGCTCTGGAGCCGGATCATGGACGCGTTTGAAATTCCCGGCGACCAGCGCTTGATTCATTTGCATGCCCGTACCGGCCTGTGGAACAAGACTGTATTTGACCCCTATGTGAACATGCTGCGCACGACTACGGAGGCCTTTGCCGCTGTTGTCGGGGGTTGTGACAGCCTGCACGTGGGCCATTTTGATGAAATCATCCGTGAGAGTGACGCCTTCTCGCGCCGAATCGCGCGAAACACGCATGTCATTCTGGCCGAGGAATGCGACATGCGGCGGGTCATTGACCCCGCTGGCGGATCCTGGGCTGTTGAGACCCTGACGGACCAGATGGCCGCGGAGGCCTGGAAGCAGTTCCAGGAAATCGAGGCCAGCGGCGGAATCCTTTCCGTGCTGGAATCCGGCAAGCTTCAGGAGGCTATTGAGGGGGTTCGCCAACAGAAGATGAAGAACATCCAGCGGAGGAAGGATGTCATTGTCGGGACCAATGCCTATCCAAATGCCGGTGAGGAGCTTCTCCGGACGGGCACAAAGGATTACCGGGCCATCGCCGAACAAAGATCGGCTGAGCTTGAAAAATGGATTGCCACAAGGGACGGCGAAGCGGTCAAGGCCGCTCTTGCCGGAGTGGTCGCCGGGGAAGGGGCCGACTGGATGGAGGCGATGATCACCGCCGCAAAGACCGGTGCTACCCTGACTGAGCTGGAGGAAGCTGCCAACCTTGGAGATTCTCCCCTGAAAGTGGTTCCGCTGGCCCTGCAAAGGTCAGCCGAGGAGTTTGAGAAACTTCGTCTGGCTGCCCGGGCCATGGAGGCCGGAGGCAAGTCACCGCTTATCCACCAGTTGAACATCGGTCCGTCGCGGCGTTACCGCATCCGGGCAGACTGGACAAGCGCCTTCTTCCAGGTCGGCGGGCTGAAGGTCCTGAACGAGGATGACTATAATGATGTAGCTGCCGCCCTCAGCGCCTTGTCGGAAAGCGGCGCCTCTGTCGCGGTCATCACCTCCGATGATGAGACCTACGGCAACGTGGTGGAAGAGCTGGCCCGCGGCATCAAGGACTCCAACTCCGGCGCCAAGGTTATCGTGGCCGGCGCTCCAGGTGACAGCGAGGCTGCCTGGCGCGAGGCCGGGGTGGATGACTTCGTCCATGTGCGGGTCAACAACTACCAGTTCAACGCGTCCCTCCTCGAAGGCATGGGCGCTTCCCTGTAAACCGGAACATTAACTTTAATTGTCACCAGAAAATGACGACAACACCTGATTTTACGAAAGTGGACTACCGGCCTGAGGGCCGTGAAAAGGGCTACGCCGAATGGAAGGCGGAGCTGGAGAAAAAAACCGGCCAGCGGGCCGAGGACTATGTCTGGGATACGATGGAGCAGATCCCGGTCAAACCGCTTTACTCGGCGGATGACTGTACCGAAATGGAGCATCTTGACTACCAGGCCGGCATCGCGCCCTTCCTGCGCGGTCCCTACGCCACCATGTACGTTTTCCGCCCGTGGACAGTGCGGCAATATGCCGGTTTCTCGACCGCCGAGGAATCCAACGCCTTCTACCGCCGCAATCTTGCCGCCGGCCAGAAGGGCCTATCGGTGGCCTTTGACCTGGCCACCCACCGTGGCTATGACAGTGACCACGACCGCGTCGTGGGCGATGTTGGCAAGGCTGGCGTAGCGATCGATTCGATACGCGATATGCGGATCCTGTTCGACAAGATCCCGCTGAACAAGGTCTCCGTCTCGATGACGATGAACGGTGCCGTCCTGCCGGTCCTGGCCTTCTACATCGTTGCCGCCCTGGAGCAGGGGGCGAAGATGGAGGAACTCTCAGGCACCATCCAGAATGACATCCTCAAGGAGTACATGGTGCGGAATACCTACATCTATCCGCCCATCCCGAGCATGAAGATCATCGCGGACATCTTCGAGTTCACCTCGAAGAACATGCCCAAGTTCAATTCCATCTCCATCTCCGGCTACCACATGCAGGAAGCCGGTGCGACAGCCGACCTGGAAATGGCCTACACGCTGGCTGATGGGCTGGAGTACATCCGCAAGGGCATCGAGGCGGGAATCGACATTGACGCCTTTGCCCCGCGCCTGAGCTTTTTCTGGGCCCAGGGGAAGAACTACTTCATGGAAGTGGCCAAGATGCGCGCCGCCCGCCTGCTGTGGTCAAAGATTGTCAAGGAGTTCAATCCGAAGAATCCCAAGTCACTGGCCCTGCGGACGCACTCGCAGACCAGTGGATGGAGCCTTACCGAGCAGGATCCCTTCAATAACGTGACCCGGACCTGCATCGAGGCCATGGCGGCGGCATTGGGGCATACCCAGAGCCTGCACACCAACGCCCTCGACGAGGCCATCGCCCTGCCGACCGATTTCTCGGCCCGGATTGCCCGCAATACCCAGTTGTTCCTGCAGGATGAGACGGGTATGTGCAAAATCATCGATCCATGGGGCGGCAGTTACTACGTCGAAGCCCTGACCCACGCCCTCAAGGAACGGGCATGGGCCCATATCCAGGAGGTCGAGGAGCTCGGCGGCATGGCCAAGGCCATTGAGACCGGCCTGCCCAAGATGCGCATTGAGGAGGCAGCCGCCCGGCGCCAGGCACGTATCGACAGCGGACGGGAAACCATTGTCGGGGTGAACAAGTATCGCCTTGAGAAGGAGGATCCGCTGGAAATCCTCGATGTCGACAATACAGCTGTTCGGGAATCCCAGATCAAGCGCCTGCAGGAGCTGCGGGCCAACCGTGACGAGTCCGCCTGCCAGGCCATCTTGGAACGGCTGACCAAGGCAGCTGCCGGCGAGACGGATGAAAACCTGCTCCAGGTTGCCGTCGAGGCGGCCCAGGCCGATGCCTCATTGGGTGAAATTTCCAATGCCCTGGAGAAAGTATATGGTCGCCATCAGGCGGTAATTCGTTCGATTAGTGGCGTGTACAGCAGCGAATACGGAGACAAGGACGAGGTGGAAACCATTCGTTCCCGGACCGATGCCTTTGCCGAGAAGGAAGGGCGCCGGCCGCGGATCATGGTCGCCAAGATGGGTCAGGATGGTCACGATCGCGGGGCCAAGGTAGTGGCTACGGCATATGCTGACCTTGGATTTGACGTTGATATCGGGGCCTTGTTCCAAACGCCGGAGGAAACGGCTGCCCAGGCAGTGGAGAATGATGTCCACATCGTTGCCATGAGTTCACTGGCGGCTGGCCACAAGACCCTCCTGCCGAAACTGGTCGGTGCTCTGGCCGAGCACGGGCGCGAGGATATTCTTGTCGTTGCCGGCGGGGTTATTCCCGCGCAGGACTATGACGAGCTTTACGCCAACGGGGCCGCAGCCATCTTTGGCCCGGGGACGGTCATTACCGAATCCGCGCGGAAGTTGCTGGATATTCTTGAGGAAGAGCACTGAGATTGGAATTAAGATCAAGATTAAGGCTAAGATTAAGATTTGAATGGATGAGGAGCATAAGCTGCCGGAGTGGGCGCCTTCCGAAGGCGGGGAGGGATTCGCTTCCCATGTCATGAAAGGCGTGGAGGGTGGCCATGACGGGATGCCCGGCAAAGGACCGGCAGCATCGCGCAGTCCCCGCAGCAGGCGTCGGCAGTTAAGTGTGGAAGAGCTGGCCTCCGGCATTCGTTCCGGCAACCGGACGATGCTGGCCCGGGCCATCACGCTGGTGGAAAGCAATGCCGCCACCCACCAGATACAGGCCCAGCAGCTGCTCGATTCCCTGATGGACCGGACGGGACATTCATTGCGCATTGGCATTACCGGCGTTCCGGGAGCTGGCAAGTCGACCACCATTGATACCTTTGGAACCATGCTTTGTGAGCAGGGGCATAAGGTGGCGGTACTCGCTGTCGATCCCTCCAGCACGGTGACCAAGGGCAGCATCCTTGGGGACAAGACCCGGATGGAGAAACTGATGCGCTGTCCCGGTGCCTACATCCGGCCGTCGCCGACGGGTGGGTGCCTTGGTGGTGTGGCCCGCAAGACGCGGGAAACTCTCCTCCTTTGCGAAGCGTTTGGCTTTGATGTGATTATCCTGGAAACGGTAGGCGTCGGGCAAAGCGAGGTCACGGTACGGTCCATGGTGGACTTTTTCATGCTGGTTATGATTTCAGGTGCCGGCGACGAGCTCCAGGGCATCAAGAAGGGGGTCATCGAGCTGGCCGACGCCATTGTCGTCAACAAGGCGGACGGGGACAATGTCCGGCGGGCCCGACTGGCCAAGGCGGAATACAACCGCGTCCTCAGTTTTCTTCATCCCTATACCGAGGGTTGGACCACCAAAGCCTACATGGCCTCCGCCCTCACTGGAGAGGGTATTCCCAGGCTCTGGGAAATCATCTCCAAGTTCCGGGAGACAACCCAGTCCAGCGGGGTCTTTCAACAACGACGTCAGGAGCAAAACCTGGACTGGATGCGGGGGATGATCGACGAGGCCCTGCGGCGGAGATTTTTTGCTGAGGAGGGTATCAAGGACAAGCTGGACCAGGGGTCTGGCCTTGTCGCCCGGGGCGAGCTCCCGCCGGTCAAGGCGGTGGAGTCCCTTATGAAGGACTGGATTCGTTGAGCAGCCGTACTTCCCGCTGAGGGAAGGGGATGGCTACGCCGTTCTCCTTGAAGGCATTGAAGATGGTACGGTTGATGGCGTATTGGGTCTGGAAGTAGACCTCGGTCTTCACCCAATAGCGGTAACCGATATTCACCGAAGAGTCGGCAAAGGCCTCAATGCCAACCTGTGGTTTTGATTCGGTGGAAATAGCCTCATTGCCCTCGAGGCATTGGTGGATGATCGCAATGGCCTTGTCCGGATCCGCCGAGTAGGCAATTCCAATGGATCCCTCGACCACCTTGTAGGGGAAGGAATTGACGAAAATTTCCCCAAGGACCTTGCGGTTGGGAATGGTTATTTCCTCGCCGTCTTCCGTTGAGAGGATAGTCGCACCGAGCTTGATCTCTTCGACAATACCGGTGAGACCGTGCAGGGTAAGGGTGTTGCCGACCTTGAAGGGGCGGGTCAGGATCAAGGCCAGACCGGCCCCGTAATTTGAGACAGGTCCCTGAAGGGCCAGGGTCAGCCCGAAGGCACCGGCGCCGATGGCTGCCACCATCGGGGCGATGGTAATGCCAAATTTCGCCATCGCGATGACCAGGGCAAAAACCACGACCACCAGCTTGGCTATGCCGACGAAGAACTTGGTCAGCGTGACATCAACATCCCCACGGTTGCAGAGTTTGAGCACGATCCGGGCTGCCAATCGGGCGACCAGTAAACCCAGGACGAGGATAATGATGGCCCCGATGACCTGGAACCCGTAACGGATGGCAAACTCTATAACGGTATCATAAATCGCCTGCAGGCGTTCGAAATCTTCACTCATGATGGGAAAAGTAAGCGATTTGCCAAAAATTGCCAGCCTACTGTTGATCCGGGCCACAAACCTTCACCTTGAACGGGATTTATCCGGTTGCGACTTGTGCGGGAATGTCCAAATGTAATGAGGTCTCTTATCATGAAAACAGCTCAGGACTTAAAGATTTCCCAGGGAGGGCTTGATGGAATCCTCTCAACGGATCCAGCCATGCGGCAGATTTATGCCACGGATGCCTCTGTCTATGAGGAGTTACCGCGCGCTGTAGCCTGGCCGCGGGACGAAAATGACATCAAGGCCCTCATAACCCTGGCGAAGGAAAACGAGGTGGGCCTGATTCCCCGTACTGCGGGGACATCGCTGGCCGGTCAAGTGGTCGGTAACGGCATTGTCGTGGACCTGTCACGACACATGACTCGCATCCTTGAAATTGACGCGGAGAACCGGACCTTTCTTGTCGAGCCGGGTGTCATTCGCAACGAATTGAACATGGAACTGGCCAATGCCGGCCTTTTCTTCGGTCCGGAGACCTCGACCCAGAACCGGGCCATGATCGGGGGGATGCTTGGCAACAACTCCTGTGGGTCCAACTCCATTGTCTACGGTTCGGTACGCGACCAGGTCGTGGAGGTGGAAGGATTTCTCAGCGATGGGTCGTATGTAACCCTTGGCGACTTGGATGCCGCAGAGTTTTCCGTAAAGTGCGCCCTTCCCGGACTGGAGGGGGATATCCACCGGTGCCTGCAAACCATACTGGGGGATTCTTCCAACCGGCAACATCTGGCTGATCAATCGCCCCATCCTGACATCCCGCGCCGCAATACCGGTTACGCACTGGACCTGATGGCCGACACGGAACCATTTACGGGAGACACTTCAAAGCCGCTTAACTTGTCCCGTCTGATTGCTGGTTCGGAGGGGACGCTCATGCTGGCAACACGCATCCGCTTGCGCTGCGATCCATTGCCGCCGCCACATGTGGCACTGGTTTGCGCCCATTTCACAAGCATTGATGAAGCGCTTCAAGCTAACCTGATTTCGCTTCAGGCTACACCCTATGCCTGCGAATTGATGGACCATCATATCCTCGAGGGCACGGAACGGAACCTGGAGTTCCGTCGGTACCGGTTCTTCATTGAGGGAAATCCAATGGCCCTTCTGGTGACCGAGCTGCGGGATGACGATGCGGACAACCTTGATGAGCGGGTTGCTGCCCTGCAGTCGGCCTTCAAGGAAGCCGGACTTGGCTATGCTTATCCGGTTGTCCGGGGAGCGGACTGCGCCAAGGTCTGGGAGTTGCGCAACGCCGGGCTGGGCCTGCTCTCGAATATCCCGGGCGATGCCAAGCCGGTGCCGGTCATTGAGGATACAGCGGTCCGGCCCGCGGAGCTTCCAGTCTACATTGCCGAGCTGACGAACCATTTGAAGGAAGCCTATGGAATCGAATGTGTCCATTATGCCCATGCCGGTTCCGGTGAGCTGCACTTGCGGCCGGTCCTTGACTTGAAAACGGAGGAGGGCAACCGCCTCTTTCGCCAGGTACTGGAGGATACCGCGGGTATTGTCCGCAAGTACCGGGGCTCCCTGAGTGGAGAACATGGAGACGGTCGCTTGCGCGGCGAGTTCATCCAATCCATGGTAGGCGAGCGGGTCTATGGCTGGATGTGTGCCGTCAAGAAGGCATGGGATCCTGACAATCTCTTTAATCCGGGAAAGATCATCGACGTCCCGCCGATGAACACCAGCCTGCGCTATACCCCGGGCCAGGAAACAAAAGACTACCAGACCTGGTTCCGTTGGGATTCAACCCAGGGATTCCTGCGTGCGGCGGAAATGTGCAATGGGACGGCAGCCTGCCGGAAGACGCATTTGTCAGGCGGCACCATGTGTCCCAGCTACATGGCAACCCGTGATGAAAAGGACTCTACTCGAGCCCGGGCCAACCGGCTGCGCTTCGTCCTGACCCACGGTTCCGGGACGGATCCCTTCAAGGACGAGGGGCTCAAGCAGGTCATGGACCTGTGCCTCTCCTGCAAGGGCTGCAAGAGTGAATGCCCCTCCAACGTCGACGTGGCCCGCATGAAGGCGGAGGTCCTGCAACAGCGCTACGACCTCGAGGGTATTCCGCTGCGCTCCCGGATGATCGGCCATTATGCCGACCTGCTCAAGCTGTCAGCTCCTTTTGCACCTGCCTGGAATGCTCTTTTCCGGGAAAAGGACAGTGGAAACTGGATAAAGCGCCTGTTGGGCTTTGCCCCCGGACGGTCAATGCCGCACATCGCATCTTCCGACGAGAGGAGGGCATTTAGTGTGCCGCGAGAAGTGAAAACCAGCAGCCGGACGGTTTATCTATTCAGGGATGAATTTACCCGCTTTCTGGATGCTCACATCGGAAACCAGGCGATCCAGTTGTTGGAGAGGCTGGGTTATCAACCTGTACTCATTGAACATCCTGAGAGTGGGCGCAGTGCCTTCTCAAAAGGCATGTTAAAACGGGCGAAGGGCTTTGCGGAGGCCAATGTGCGGACATTTGCCTCTCTGGTTTCGGAGAACGAACCCCTTGTGGGGATTGAGCCCTCGGCCATCCTTGGTTTCCGTGATGAATATCCGGACCTCGTTGATGCTTCCTTGAAGGCGGATGCGGACAAGTTGGCCCCGAACTGCCTGACCATTGAGGAGTTCCTCTGGCGGGAAATGCAGGCCGGCCGGATTAAGGAGGATTCCTTTACCGAAGAGAAAGCCCGCCTTCTGGTTCACGGGCATTGTCATGCCAAGGCTTTGTCCGGGATGGAAGCCCTGATGGGCGTCATGAATTTTCCACGACAATACATGGCTGAAGCCATTCCCTCCGGGTGCTGTGGAATGGCGGGATCCTTCGGCTATGAGAAGGAACATTTTGAACTATCCCAGAGGGTGGGGGAACTGGTGCTTTTCCCCGCTGTGCGTGAGGTGGAGGAAGCGACCATCCTTGTCGCTCCCGGGACCAGTTGCCGGCACCAGATACACGACGGGACAGGGCGCACTGCCCTGCACCCGGTCGAGGTGTTGCTGAAAGCGCTTGCCTGATCAGAGATTCGGAGCTAACCAGCGCTCCATCTCTTCCACGGGGACGTTCTTCATCGTCGCGTAGGCTTCCAACTGGTCCCGCCCAATGCGGCCGATGTTGAAGTACTTTGCCTCGGGATGTGCGAAGTAGAGACCGCAAACCGACCCGCCCGGGTGCATGGCATAGTTCTCGGTAAGCTCGATGCCGGTGGTCTTTTCCGCCTGCAACAAGTCAAAGAGCGCCCGCTTCTCCGTATGGTCCGGGACGGAAGGATAGCCCATGGCGGGGCGGATGCCACGATACTTCTCGGCAATGAGTTCCTCGTTGCTGAGGTTTTCCTCACAGCCGTAGCCCCATTGGTCCCGAACGGCCTTGTGCAGGTACTCGGCAAAGGCCTCCGCGAGCCGGTCCCCGATCGCTTTCACGAGAATGGCCGAGTAGTCGTCATTCTGCTCCTCATATTCCCGGGCAATGGTTTCAATGGCTGAACCGGACGTTACGGCAAAAGCTCCCATGTAGTCGATGCGACCGCTATCCTTGGGAGCAACAAGGTCGGTACAACTCCAGTAATGGCTGCCTTCCTGAGCCAGCTTTTCCTTTTGCTGCCTGAGGAAATGGAAACGGCCAACACATTCGCTTCGGTCTGTGTCATTGTACAGTTCCACAACCTGGCCGCTGGTGTTGGCCGGCCAGAGACCAAAGGCTGCCTTCGGCTGGACGCGTGCATCCTTTATCAATTGCTCGAGGATTCGCTTGCCGTCTTCATGCAGCCGGACTGCTTCCTCACCATACTTTGGGTTGCTGAGGATTTTTGGGAAAACGCCCCGCAGCTCCCATGTCCAGAAGAAGGGGGACCAATCGATGAAAGGTACCAGCTTTTCCACGGAAACGTTATCCCATACCTGCAAGCCGGTCTTTTCCGGGACAGGGATATCAATGCTGTCCCAATCGAAGGTGGGTGCATCCGCAGACGCTTCCCCCAGACTCAACAGCTTGACCGACTGGTTGCGGCTCTTCTCGTAGCGCTCGCGGTGTTTTTGGTTTTCCGCACGGGCCTCGGCAACGGCTTCATCCCGGGTTTCCGGATTCAGGAGGCGCGAACAAACCCCGACCACGCGCGAGGCATCCGGTACATGACGGACCGCGCCCTTGAATTCGGGCTCTATCTTGACAGCGGTGTGGGCCTTGGAGGTTGTTGCGCCACCGATTAAGAGGGGAATCTCAATTCCCTCGCGGGCGAATATGTGGGCATTGTGGACCATCTCGTCGAGGGACGGTGTAATCAGTCCGCTCATTCCGACAATGTCCGCCTTGACGTCCTTCACCTTCTGGACGATGCGCTCGCAGGGAACCATGACACCCATGTCGTGCACGGTGTAGTTGTTGCAGGCGAGGACAACGCCCACGATATTCTTCCCGATGTCGTGCACGTCCCCCTTGACCGTTGCCAGGACGATGTCCCCGGCCGATTCCTTGTCAGGGTTAAAGTCTTCTCCCTTGGCTTCCGCTTCCGCCGCCAGGCGTGCGTTCCGCTCGGCTTTCTCCTTTTCCATGAAGGGGGTCAACCAAGCGACGGCCCGCTTCATCACGCGGGCACTCTTGACGACCTGCGGAAGGAACATTTTCCCTTCACCGAACAAGTCACCGACCACCTGCATGGCATCCATCAGCGGTCCCTCGATGACTTCAAGGGGCCGGTCATAGGCCTGCCGGGCCTCTTCCGTGTCTTCCTCGATGAATTCCACCAGGCCGTGCCGCACGGCGTACTCGATCCTCTCCTGGACGGTCCCCTCGCGCCAGGCCAGCTTGTCACTTTCCTTCTCCGCGCTCTTCTGGCCCTTGAAGCCTTCCGCCATCGCAATGAGGGCATCGGTCGCCTCCTCGTTGCGGTTCAGGATGACATCCTCGATCCGGTCCCGCAGCTCGGGCTCGATGTCTTCATAGACGGCCAGCATCCCGGCGTTGACAATGGCCATGTCCAGTCCCGCCTGGATGGCATGGTAGAGGAAAACACTGTGCATGGCCTCCCGGACGATGTTGTTCCCCCGGAAGGAGAATGAAATATTCGATACACCCCCGCTGATCCGGGCATGAGGACAGATCCGCTTTATCTCAGTGGTCGCCTCAATGAAATTCATGGCGTAGGCATTGTGTTCCTCAATGCCAGTGGCAACCGTGAGGATATTGGGATCAAATATGATGTCCGCCGGATTAAAGCCGGCCTTATCGACAAGCAGGTCATAGGCCCGCTTGCAGATCCGGACCTTGTCGTTGATCGAGGTTGCCTGGCCTTCCTCGTCAAAAGCCATGACAACCACGGCCGCCCCATACTGCTTGATCAGGGCTGCCTGTTTCAGGAAAGTCTCCTCGCCCTCCTTGAGACTGATCGAGTTGACGACACCCTTGCCCTGGATGCACTGCAGGCCGATCTCGATGACGGACCACTTGGAAGAGTCGATCATGATCGGTACGCGGGCGATGTCCGGCTCCGCCGCCAGCAGGTTGAGGAAGGTCCGCATGCATTCCTCGGCATCCAGCAAACCCTCGTCAAAATTGATATCGATCATGTTGGCCCCGTTTTCCACCTGTTGCCGGGCGACCTCGAGGGCTTCATCGAAGTCGCCCTCCTTGATCAACTTGCGGAAGCGCGGAGAGCCCATGACATTGGTTCGTTCCCCGACAATGAAGAAGGAGGCGTCCCCGTCCTGGATCCGGGCTGGTTCAAGTCCGCTGTAGCGGGAAGCCGGGGCGATTTCCGGTACCTTGCGGGGCGCATGCTTGCTGACCTGGCGGGCGATTTCCGCGATATGGGCCGGTGTGGAGCCGCAGCAACCACCGACGATGTTGAGCCAACCCTCGTTGGCGAAGTCTTCCAATACCGAGGCCATGTGTTCGGGGGTGTCATCATATTCCCCGAAGGCATTCGGCAAGCCCGCGTTGGGATAACAGCTGACATGGGTGTCCGCGATGCGCGAAAGCTCATCAATGTAGGGGGCCATTTCCTTTGCCCCGAGGGCACAGTTGATGCCGACGGCAAGGGGGCGGGCGTGGCTGACACTGTTCCAGAAGGCCTCCAGTGTCTGGCCGGAAAGGGTTCGGCCGGAGGCGTCTGTAATGGTGACCGAAATCATCACCGGCCAGCGCCGGCCGCGGTCAGCGAATAGCTCCTCCAAGGCAAAAATGGCCGCCTTGGCGTTGAGGGTGTCAAAAATCGTCTCGACGAGAAAGATGTCCACCCCACCATCCGCCAGGCCTTCCGCCTGTTCCCGGTAGGCTGCCCGGAGGTCTTCGAAGGTCACCCATCGGTGTCCCGGGTTGCTGACATCCGGGGAGAGCGAGGCTGTCCGGTTGGTCGGCCCGATGCCCCCGGCAATGAAAATGGGACGTTCACCGTGCTCCGCTTTGTATTCTTCGCGGGCCTTCACCGCCAACTCGGCCGCGGCTTGGTTTATTTCACGGACAACCGACTCCAGTCCATAGTCTGCCTGCGAGATGCTGTTGGCATTGAAGGTGTTGGTTTCAATGATGTCCGCGCCCGCTTCGAGGAATCCCTTATGGACCTCCGCTATGGTGTCTGGAGAGGTCAGGACCAGAATGTCATTGTTTCCCTTCAGGGGTTTCTCATGCTCCTCAAAGCGCTCCCCACGGAACGCCTCTTCGTCCAGCTTGTAATTCTGGATCTGGGTCCCCATGGCTCCATCCAGGATGACAATCCGTTCCGCCAGCAGCCTCCGCAGCTGCTTCTCCACCTCGCTCATAATCATAAAATCATCATATCATGATGGGATGATGTAATGTCAAGCACAGGGATGCTTGCCATTGGGAGAAAGGAGTGTGAGAAGGGACGGCATGGAAACAGCATTCGAGCTGGTCAAGACAGAGGGGGTGGCAGGCCCGCGGCGGGGGCGGTTGAGCACGCGCCACGGGACCGTGGAGACACCGATCTTCATGCCGGTGGGAACCCAGGGCACGGTCAAGGGGCTCCTGCCGGAACAGTTGAAGGGAGCGGGTGCGCAGATTATCCTCGGCAACACCTATCACCTGAATCTGCGCCCGACCTCGGAGCTGATTGGCCAGATGGGGGGCTTGCACAGCTTCATGGGCTGGGATCGGCCCATCCTGACCGACAGTGGCGGGTTCCAGGTCTACAGCCTGGCCAAATTGCGGAAGATCCGGGATGACGGCATCCGGTTCCAGTCCCATCTGGATGGCCGGGAAGTAATCCTGACCCCGAAGCGGGTCATCGACATCCAGGCCAACCTGGGCTCGGACATTGCCATGGTCCTTGATGAATGCCCGGCGGCGGATTCGGACCGGCAGACCTGTGAGGCCGCTGTCGAGCGGACGTTGCGCTGGGCGGCGGAGGCAAGGGCCTATGCGGGTGAGACCGGATTCCTTGATAAAGGGCACCATGTCTTTGGTATCGTCCAAGGGTCCCGGCATGAGGACTTGCGCCGTTCCTGCGCCCGGGAGCTGGTGGCGATGGACTTTCCCGGCTACGCCATTGGTGGAGTCAGCGTGGGAGAGCCGGAGGAGGCCATGATCCCGCAGGTGGGCTGGTGTACGGAGGAGTTACCGGAGAACAAGCCCCGCTATGTCATGGGCGTGGGGACGCCACCACAGCTGCTGAAGATGATTGCCTGCGGTGCGGACATGTTCGATTGCGTCATGCCGACCCGGGAGGCACGGCATGGGATTGCCTACACCCCGGCCGGGAGGCTGAACTTGAAAAACAACCGCTTCAAGGACGACCCACATCCCCTCATGGAAGCCTTTACGGATGTCCCGACAGGCTCTTTCAGCCGTTCCTACATCCGGCATTTGATCACTTCCGGGGAAATGCTTGGAGGCGTCCTTTTGTCGATTCATAATGTCCGCTTCTACTTGGATTTAATGCGTCAGGCGAGGGAGCACATTGAGGCGGGTGATTATGCAGATTGGCATCTGGATTGGATAGACCGCTACAATTCAGGGGAATAGTCCCCGTGATCCATCCAAACAAAGCGGAACCACTCCCAAATATAGGGTAAAAGTGGGGGCTTGTTTCAGTTGCCATCCGGGCCGGGAATCTTCAATTTCCTCCTTTTTGCAATGATTTCCCAGCTGTTCAAACGATTTTCCGGCAGTCACTACCGGCGTTTCCTGAAAAAGGCGATGCCGCTGGTCGACCGCATCAACGTGCTTGAGGTGGAGTACCAGCAATTGAGCGATGAGCAATTACGCGCCAAGACCAACGAGTTCCGCCAACGCCACAAGGACGGTGAAACCTTGGAGGACCTGCTTCCCGAAGCCTTTGCGGTGGTGAAAAACGCCGCCCGCCGCCTCTGTGGCCAGGAGATTGAATATGTCGGTGTGAAGGACACCTGGAACATGGTCCATTATGATGTGCAGTTGATCGGGGGCATTTCCCTGCACCAGAACTCCATCGCGGAAATGGCCACTGGTGAAGGCAAGACGCTGGTCGCCACCCTGCCGCTTTACCTCAATGCGTTGACTGGGCGGGGAGCCCAGTTGGTCACGGTGAATGAATACCTCGCCCAGCGGGATGCCGAGTGGATGGGACACCTGTACAAGTTTCTCGGCCTGACGGTGGGCGTCATCAAGGGTGGCCACCAGCAGAACAACGACGAAAAGCGGGAGATGTACAACTGCGACATCACCTATGGGACGGCAAGTGAGTTTGGCTTTGATTACCTGCGTGACAACGGTATGGCAACCAGCCGAGAGGCCCAGGTGCAGAAGGACCATTACTTCTGTATCATTGATGAAGTGGACTCCATCCTTGTCGACGAGGCCCGGACACCGCTGATCATCTCCGGCCCCGTCGCCGATGACTCGTCCGCACCTTTCCTCAGCCTCAAGCCACAGGTCCAGAAACTGGACCGTGAACAGACGCGCCTTTGCAATCGCCTCATCAATGATGCCAAGACGGTCATGCGGGATCCCGAGGCGGACCATGGCGAAGCCTTGGCCAAGATGCTCCAGGTGAAGCTGGGGATGCCGAAGAACAAGGTCCTTCTCCGCCTGCTGGAGGAAGGTCCGATCCGCAAGGAATTTGACGCCTACGATCTGGAGATGAGTGCCGACTACAACAAGCGGCACAAGTACTCGCTCAAGGAGGATCTCTATTTCACCCTCGACGAAAAACAGCGCAGTAGCGACCTGACCGAAAAGGGCCGCAACCTGTTGCGCCCGGACGACGAGGAGGCCTTCACACTGCCTGACTTGCCGACCCTCTACATGGAAATCGACAAGCGGGATGACATTGATGACAAGGAGAAGGCCAAGCTGAAGGCTGAGGAACAGGCCGGATTTGAGAAGACCAGCGAGGAAATTCATATCCTGAGCCAGCTTTTGCGGGCCTACAGCCTCTATGAGCGGGACGTGGAGTACGTGGTCCAGGAAGGCAAGGTCATGATCGTGGACGAAAATACCGGCCGCGTCATGCCGGGCCGGCGCTGGTCCGATGGGCTTCACCAGGCGGTTGAGGCAAAGGAAGGGGTCCAGATTGAAAAGGAGTCCAAGACCTTCGCCACGATCACCCTGCAGAATTATTTCCGCCTCTACGAGAAGTTGGCCGGCATGACCGGCACGGCGGAAACCGAGGCCAATGAGTTCAAGGACATTTACAGCCTCGCGGTGATGGTTATTCCGACCAATAAGCCGAACATCCGAGTTGATGACAACGACATCATTTTCAAGACCCGCCGTGAAAAGTACAATGCGGTCCTTGAGGAAATTGAGGACGCGAACAAGCGGGGCCAGCCTTGTCTGGTGGGAACCGTCTCGGTCGACTCCTCGGAAGTCCTGAGCCGCATGCTCAAGCGGGCCAAGATTCCCCACAGCGTTCTCAATGCCAAGTACCATGCCCAGGAGGCGGAGATTGTTTCCCGGGCGGGTCAGCGGGGTGCCGTCACCATTGCCACCAACATGGCCGGCCGTGGTACTGACATCAAGCTCGGCGACGGCGTGCCGGAGCTCGGCGGCCTCTATGTCATCGGCACGGAGCGGCACACCTCCCGGCGGATTGACCGGCAGTTGCGCGGTCGTTGTGCCCGTCAGGGCGACCCTGGCAAGAGCCGCTTTTTCCTTTCCCTTGAAGACGAGCTGATGCGCCTCTACAGCCAGGGCAGCGCCGGCAAGTTGCTGGAGAGTTCCTTTGAGGAAGGACAGCCGCTGGAGCACCGCTGGCTCAACACCATGATCGAGCGGGCCCAGAAGACGGTTGAACAGCACCACTATTCCATCCGTAAACGGCTCCTCCAGTACGATGATGTCGGATCCCAGCAGCGCGAGGTCATCTATGGGCTGCGTCACGATGCCATTCACAGTGATGAACCGAAGAGCCTGATCTTTGAGTTGATCGAGGAGGAACTGGATGAGAAGGCTGGTGATCTGGGTCTCTTCTCAGGCAAGCAGGGTGTCGAGGAGGAAGCCTTGGAAAGCTTTTTCAGCTGGGCCATGCAGACTTTCCCGATTCGCCTGACCTTGGAGCAAATGCAGGGGCTCAGCGCCGAGGACGTCATCGGCAAGGTCCTGGATCGTATTCATGAAGCCTACAAGGTAAAGGAGGATGCTGAGGATCCGGTTGCCTTGAAGCAACTGGAGCGGATTGTCCTGATCAGTACCATTGACCGTCACTACCAGAACCACCTGACGGAGATGGAAGATCTGCGCCAAAGTGTGGGACTCCGGGGTTACGGGCAGAAAGACCCGCTTGTGGAGTACAAGAACGAGGCTTTTGTCTATTTTAACACGATGATGGGAAGTGTTCGCTCGGATGTCTGTGCCGGCATTTTCCGGAGCGTGACCAATGCCCAGGCCTTTGAACGGATGGTGGCGCAGTTGCGTCAGCGAGCCCGCGAGCAGGGTCCATCCGGCCCTGATGGGGATCCCGGGGCCGCTGCAGCGGCTCCTGCCGGAGGCAGCGGTGGCAATGTCCAGTTGCCCAAGGTCAAGCGGGCGCCCGTACGCATCGCGAACGAACCGGGACGCAACGAGGTGGTTGTCATCCAACGGGGCCCGGAGAAGCAGGAGTTAAAGTGGAAGAAGGCGGAGCGACTGGTCAAGGAAGAGGGCTGGCAGCTGGTTGGCAAGGGCTGATCGCCTGCCTGGCCGGCACGCTTTTGTACGTGCTCGCCTTTCCCCCGTTCCGTCTCCCTGAGGCGGCCTACGTCTTTGCTTTGCCATTTCTCTTATGGGGCTTGTTTGGGCAGCCCGCCAAGAGGGAGGGTCTTCTCATTTACGTCAGTGGATGGCTTGCCTGGCTCTATTTGATATCCTGGCTGAGGAACTGCACCTCCGGGCTGGATATGCCCTTCGCCGGATTACTGGGATGGTTCATTACGGTGGCTTTGGCGGCAGTGCTCGGTCTTTTCTGGTGGGCATGGGTGATGGTCGCCCTGCGCACGGTCCGGCAGGTCAAGGAGCGGCCGGTATATGCACGACTGGCCGCGATGCTGGGCATGGCCGGCCTCTGGGTTGTTCTGGAATGGGTTCGCGGCTT
>JBFOLZ010000070.1:0-35136 GCA_040830445.1 Puniceicoccaceae bacterium | reverse complement strand
GTTTGAGGTGTCCCCGGTTAAATTTGCAACTTTTGTGGATCCTTTCCCCCGTGGCCAAGGAGCCCGCTTCCCGCAAAGTTCCCCAGCCATAAAACAAAGCCCCTCCCTGCCCCCCCCCGCCGCTCCCCCCCCCGCCGCTGCCATGACTGGAACATCTTCCGGAAAGCCCGCTCTCGAGGCTTGCCACGACTCCCTCGGGGAGGTGCTTCCCCTGCGCCCCCTGGGCCGTACCGGGGAGAAGGTCACCCTGCTCGGAATCGGCGGATTCCATGTCGGATGGACCTCTGAAAGGGATGCAGCAGAAGTCATCGAGGCCGCCCTGGAAGGCGGGATCCGCTTTTTTGACTCAGCGGAATCCTACCAGCAAGGAGAGAGTGAGCGCCGCTACGGCAAGTATCTCACACCGAATTACCGGGACCATGTGTTCCTCATGACCAAGACCCAGGCGCGGGATGCCAAGACCGCTCGGGAGCACCTCGAGGGATCCCTCAAACGGATGAAAACGGATTATATCGACCTCTGGCAGATGCATGCCCTGCGCGACCCGGATGATGTCGACGGGCGCCTGCAGGAGGGTGTCCTCGATGTTGTCATGAAGGCCAAGGAGGAGGGGAAGGTCCGCTTTATCGGCTTCACCGGCCACAACAATCCGGAGGCCCATCTGCGTATTCTTGAAAAGACCAGTGGTAGTGATCCATTCGATACATGCCAGATGCCGGTCAATGCCATCGACATGAGCTACCACAGTTTCACCGAGCAGGTTACCCCAATCCTCCTCAAAAGGAACATTGGACTGCTGGCCATGAAGACCCTTGCCGACGGGCGTTTCTTCGCCATGAAATCGAATCTTCGCCGGGGTGTCGTCTGGCGCTCGGATGATCCCGCCATCCCGAACCGCCTGAGCATACGTGATGCCATGCATTTTGCCTGGTCCCTGCCGATCAGTACACTTATCACAGGGGCTGAGAATGCTTCCCTGGTCCGGGAGAAGGTCGACCTTGCCCGGGCCTACAGCGGCATGACGGAAGAGGAGCGCATGGAACTGATTGCCAAAGTGGCCGATCTCGCCGACGGCAAGGTGGAGTACTACAAACGGCCGGTTCAGTCCTGAAAATTTCGCTACCTAGAGTTCTGCGTCCTCGACCCCGGCAGCATAATCGAGGGCTGTTGACAGGGGCAGGGAAGCGCCTTCCTGTACTTTTGCGTTCAGGTCAACACCCTGCAGCATTACCCCGGCCTCGTCAATGGCCTGGCCGACCCGCTTGGCATCCGCCTCCGGCAGGGGGGCCCCAATGGATTCCCGGATGGCCTTGGCCGCGCCAAAGAGGCGCAGGCTGCGGTCGGGCTTCCCGAGATTGAGGGCATTGAAGGCGAAGGTCTCGAGGATAAAGGCGAGGGAGCGCATATTACCCAGTTCCCGCGCCACCCGCAGGCTTTCCAAGAGGTAGGATTCGCAGGCAGCTGCGTCCTTTTGGTCGAGCGCGACCTCGGCGAGGCTGTTGTAGGTGTTGGCGATTTCCCCGCGGTCACCAACCTTCTGCAGGTATTCCATTGCTTTTTCGAGGTCCTTCCGGGCGCCGGTCAGATCCCCGAGGTAGCGCTTGGCCATGCCCAGGTTGTTGTAGGAATTCCCGATGTAGAAGGGATCGTTCAACTTGAGACGGATATCCAGAGCCTCTTCCTGGTAGGCCAGAGCCTCCTCCAGCTTACCTTGGAAGCGGAGAATGATGCCGGTGTTGCTGAGCAGGCTGGTGACATGCTTCTCCTGGCCGAGTTTGCGGCGGATTTCAATGCTTTTGGCATAAACTTCCCGGGCCTTGTCATACTGACCGGTCTGGGCGGCAAGGGTACCTTCACTGTGGAGGACGTCACCCATGCCGGATTCATCACCCATGCCGGTAAAGGCTTCCCGGGCCTGCTCGAGCCACTTCCCGGCCTCTTCCATGGCGCCGGTCTTGCGGTGCAGGTCACCGATATCCAGGCGGCAATTGGCGATTTCACGGTCGATGTGCTGGGCTTCCGCCAGCTGCAAGGCCTCCTCGTACCTGCTCATGGACTCCTTCCAGTCGCCCGTCACCTCGAGGACTTTACCCAGGTTGCGCAGGACCGGGACTTTTTCCGGGCCTTTCAGCAATGGCAAAAGGGACCCGTAATAACCGGCCGCGGAACCAGCGGCATAGGCTTCGCGGGCCGCATCTCCCGCCAGCAGGAAATATTTCCGCTGCTTTTCCCGGTTCGGGCTGCGGCCGAAGTGGAAGGCCAGGAGGTCGAGGATCTGAGTATTTTCCTCCCGGTAATGTTTCTCCAGGAAAAGGCCGATCGCTTCGTGCAAATTAGCCCTCAGCTGCTTGGTCAGGCTTTCATAAGCCACCTCATGGATAACCACGTGCTTGAAGAGGTAGGCCAGCTCCGCATCCTCTTCATCCGGCGAGGTAAAGTCCTTGTCCGAAAGGGTGGACAGTGCCTTGCGAACCTCGCCTTCACCGCCCAGATCGGGATAGACGCCCCAGACCACGGCTGCCCGGAAAATCCGCCCGACAACGCTGGCCACCTTCATCGTGATACGGGAATTCTCATTCAGCTGATCCATCCGGCTGAGGACCAGGGCATACAGGCTGACCGGGAGATCGGCCTTTTCGAGGTCGGAGACAGAGGTGACTTCGATCTGTTCGTGATGCAGCCAGTTCATGACCTCATCGATGAAAAACGGGTTGCCACCGGTTTTCCGCGCAATGGTCTCTACGACTTCCTCCGGCAGGTTACGGTCCGCACCGTATAGCTGGGCAAACTTCAAGCTGATCAGCTCGGCTGCCTCCGCGCTGGTGAATTCGGGCAGTTCAAGGGAGTGGACATAATCCAGCCCGGATTCGGCCTCCGTAAAGACGTCGTTTCCGGCAGTGGGCCGACCGGCTATCAGGAGCATGACGGGCATCCGGGCAACCGCCTGGACGAGACTCCTCAGCAATTCGCCGGACACATCGTCTATCGCATGCACGTCCTCAAGGACAATCAGCATCGGCTTGTCCTGCGAGGCATGACGCAGGCAATCCACGAGCATACTCTCGAGAGAGGCACGCCGTAGCTTGGCGTCAAAGGTCCGGGTCAGCTCATTGTCAGCAATTTGCAGGTCCACAACCGCGCCAAGGAGCGGAAGACGGGGTGCAAGGCGTTCATCAATCGCTTTCAACTGCTGGCGCAGGGAGTCTTCAACTGCCTCCGCAGGCGTGCTGGAATTAATGCCGAAAAACTCACGCCAGACCCGCCACCAGGGGGCGTAGAGGGTGCTGTTGCCGAATGTCTGGCACTCGCCGCTGTAAATCTGAAACCCGCCCGAGCGGGCCAGCTGGGCCGCTTCCTCGACAAGACGGCTTTTCCCCATCCCGGCATCAGCCCGGAGGGAAACAACCTGTCCGAATCCATCCCCTGTCCGCTTCAGGCAATCGGCAATTTTGGACAGTTCCTCCCGTCTTCCCACCATCGGGAAGGCCGAGCCTTCCCCGCCTTCCGTGGCCAGGGATCGTTCGGATTTCCCCTCCAGCCGGAAAACGGCCACTGGCTCTGTTTTCCCCTTCACCATGATGCGGGGAAGGGTCAGCAGCTGAAAGGTCCGGCGAGCTTCCTTGTAGGCCGGCTCGGAGACGAGAATTTCCCCGGGCCCGGCCTTTCCCATCAAGCGGGCTGATAAATTCACCTGGTCGCCGAGGACCCCGTAGGTCCTCCTCGACGGTCCCCCATAAGCGCCGGTACGGGTTGAACCCCGGCCAATGCCTATCCGCACGGCAGAGATAAAGTCCAGGTTTTCCGTCAATCGCCGAATCTCCAGGGCAGCCGCCATCGTCCTGAGCGTATCGTCCTCGTGGGAAATCGGCGCTCCGAAGGCGGCATAGAGGAAACTTCCCTTGTCACCCACTGTCAGTTGGTGGACAACCCCCTCGTATTCATTGACGATAACCTGCACCCAGGAAAAGAAGGCATCCAGCTTCTTGTCGGCCTGCGCATCCTTCTCGAAGTCAATGCCCTCAAACTTGACGAACATGGCCGTTGCCGGTCGCAGCTCCGTAAAGAATTCGCCCATCCCGGATGAAATGCGGTTGCGGATGGCGGAAATGATCCAGGGGTCCACCAGCCCGGAAGGAATCTCCAGAAAACCGAGATTCGGCCATGGATCCTGCTCGACCGGGTTCTCAAGGGAGTCGATGACCCATGCCAGTATTTGGCCATCGCTGCCGGTTCGCTCCCCACCCAGACTGGCATCACTTCCAAGTTTCTTGCGGGTTTCCGGGTCGATGAGCACCTCTCCGCGCTCGGCCAGACCTTCAACGACTGCCACCCGGTAAACCGGATCTCCAGCAAGTACATCGACCTTTTGGATGGATTCATCCCCCACAGCGAAGCGTTTAACCGTGCCGCTGGTCACCGCTGCCTTCAAGCCGAGGCCAATGGTGCCGCCGCCGGGAGAGGGGATGGCCTGGAACTGTTCCATTCCTGACTGCATGGCCAAGGCGCAGCCCACAGCACGGTGACCATCATCCCGGTCAAACCAGCAGGTAATGGCGTCTCCGGCGAATCCAATTACACTGCCCCGCATCCGATCCACCTCCCCGATCAGCATGGCATAGACCTCATTCAGAACCCGGGTAAGTTCCTCACCTCCCAGGCGTGAACCCAAGTGTGCCTCGTAGGCCTCCGTCAGTGGTGTAAAACCCGAAATGTCGGCAAACAAAACCGTGCCCGCCGCCTGCTCCGGAAGATCGCCTGCAGAAGCCAGGGCGAGCAGGCGGTCGCGGGGAACGTATGCGTTGTAAGACTCCTTCATTAGTGGGTTTGAGACGGATGATAGACGCAAGGGAAGTGGCGTCAAAGGACACTTTCGTAAAATTTAAAGTCGAGTCGACTTAATAGTTGCAATTAGTGTGAATTATGGCTCAAATCCTGCATGACGCCACCCGTTCACCACTAAGGCAAATCATTCATATCTCTCCGAGGAAACCTTACCATGCACTTTCGTCATGTTCTTTGCTGCTATCTAATTTCCTTTTTTGGCATTTGTGTCACACAGCTGCAAGCGGCTGAAATAAAAGTCGATTCCACCGCCGACCCGGGTCCCCTGCGGGATGCCATCATCGGGGCTGCTCCCGGGGACGTGGTTCTCCTACGGGCCGAAGGGGAAGTCCTCCTAAAGTCCCCCTTGCCAGTCCGTCGCGGCATTCGAATCGAAGGGCAAAGCGGGCCCTTGGCCCATATTCTTAAAGTGGATGGCGATTTCCGGCACTTTGATGTCAGCGGCCTTCCCGTGGACGAGACAGCGACCATTGCCCGGTTGACGCTTGCGGGGAATCTGCCGGATGGCGATGGAGGCGGCATCAGCAGCACTTCCAATCTTCGGCTTGAGAGTGTCCAACTGCTTGGGAACAGCGCTCCCAATGGCGGGGCCATTGCCCAAGCAGGAGCCAGCCTTGAGGTTGACCGGTCCTACCTCGCCGGCAACCAATCCGATTTGACGGACGGAGCGGAAGGCTCCGGCGGGGCGGTCTTTGCCAGCGGAGCGGAGGTGACGATTACCTCCACCGGATTTGCCAACAACACAGCCGGAAGCGGAGGGGCTATTGCTTTCGAGGGTTCAGCTTCCACCCTCAATGTCCGCAGCAGCACCTTATCCGGTAACTTGGCGGTAGCAGCCGGAGGTGGTGTGTCTATGGCGAGTGGAACCGGTCGGTTCATCAATCTGACGCTGGTCGGCAACATCAGCGGATCAGATACGCTCTCCCATATTGATGCGGGGACCCATTCCATCACCGTGGGCAACTCCCTTGTTGTCGGTGAAGGCGAAGGTTTACCGGGGATCCTGGGTGATCTGCAGGCAGAAGGCACGGGAACCAACCGTGCGGGTACAGACCTGTCACTTGGTCTGGGCATGCCGGCGGGAGAATATGGTGGCCTTAGCCCGACCTATCTTTTGTATCCGGGCAGCCCGGCCATTGATGCCGGCACCAATTCACTGCTGCCCTCCGATGACCGCGACCAGCGCGGTTTGGCCCGCTTTTCAGACGGCGACGGTAAGGGTGGAGACATTGTCGACCAGGGAGCCTTTGAGGTGCAGCACTACAAGGTCTCCGCCTTGCAGATCCGCGGTTCAGCCACGGGAGGCAAGGACGATGGAGGATACGGTAATCCCTTTGACCCCAGTGATGATGCGGATTCGATTTCCTCGGCGGATGTCTTTGTCCAGTTGACCAATACCAACAAGGCTGACATCGGCGATGCTGTTGGAGCCAACAACGCTGCCGGTGGTGGTTCCGTTTCCTTTGACGAACGAGTCTGGGGTGGCCGGGTTCTCCTGAAAGGACGTGAGCTGGAGGTGCGCCGGGACTTGGCCATTTATGGTCCCGGGGCGACCCGGATGTTCATCGACGGCAATGCCAGCAGTCCGGTTTTCCGGGTTGGCGAGGATGGCCAGGATGTTTTTGCCTATATGGAAGGCATCTCCATCGAAAACGGCCAAGCTGAGACGGGAGCCGGAATTGTTGTCCAGAATGGAGGTCGCGTTTCCCTGAAGGAAGTGCAAATTTCAGGCAACTCCGCCAGTCTGGCCGGTGGGGGGATTGCCGTCCTTTCCGGAGCCACGGATATTTACCGCAGTGCGCTGATCGATAATCAAGCGGGCGACCAGGGTGGGGGCGTCTTCGGTTCCGGCGAATCCATGGTCATTATCGATAACAGTACCCTTTCCGGTAATTCGGCGGGCGCCCTGGGCGGGGCCATTGCCAGCTCGGGTTCCTTGACCGTCGATTCCTCGACCATCGTCGCCAATGGAGCGACTGGCGATACGGGTTTGTTTGTCGAGGGAGCAAGCGGTACCGTTCAGAATACCATTCTCTCTCTGGGCGGCTCGGATGCCATTGATGCCGGCTCGGGAACATCACTGAGCTCGGGGGGATACAACCTTTCCCAAGCCGCCGAGAGCGGCTTCCTTACCGATGCCTCGGATATTCCGGCCACCGATCCGGAATTGGATGCCCGTGCCTTGAATGGAGGCGAGACGCTTTCCCATGCCCCCAAAGGCACCAGTCCGGCCATTGATGCCGGGAGCAGCTATTATCCGGTTGTAGATGGGCAGTTGGACCAGCCGGGCAATGACCGGGTCAAGGGTGCCGGAATCGATATCGGTTCTGTTGAGCTACAGAATGATCCACCCGATGTGGATTGTCCTCTTCCAGCTAGTGTCGAATGTACCTCTTCTACCGGCGCCTCTGTTCAGGTGATCGTGGAGATTGATGATTTGGATGAAACGGTTGGACTCACTGTCGAGTGGAAGAACGGCCTGCTCCTTCTCGATTCTGCAACGGTTCCCGCTTCCGCTCTTCCGGAGACCTTGGACCGGACTTTCGACTTTCCCATTGATGCCTCAACCCTGACAATCACCGTAACCGACAGCCTCCAAGCGACAACCACTTGCATCGTGCCGGTGGACGTGGGGGATTCCCAGCCTCCAACAGTGACCCTGAACGGGTCGGCAACGGTAACCCTCGAGTGCGGAGTGGATTCCTATACCGAGTTGTCAGCGACCGCGACTGACTTGTGTGACGACAACCTCACGGTAACCATTTCCGAATCGACCCTGCCGGGGGCAGAACCCTATCCCAAGGGAACCTACACGGTGACCTACAGCGCCACGGATGACAGTGGCAACACAGGGACAGCCACGCGTACGATTGAAGTTGTCGACACGACCGCCCCGAGTGTGAGCCTGAATGGAGAAGCCACCCTCACCCTTGAGTGCGGCAGCTTCTACGCGGATGCCGGCGCCACGGTATCGGACCTTTGCGATGGGGATATCGACCCACAGGTAACCGACTCCAATCTACCCACTGATGGGATCCTGCAGACCGGGACATACACCATTACCTATTCCGCCACGGACTCCTCCAATAATACCGGGACAGCTACCCGGACGATTATCGTTGAGGACACAACCTCGCCGGAAGTGACCCTGAATGGGAACGATACCATCACGTTGGAAAGTGGCCTCAGCATCTACAATGAAGAAGGGGCAACGGCTACTGACAATTGCGATACCAGTGTGGATGTCGTCATTCAATCCAGCTTGCCAGACGTGAGCCCGATTCCGTTGGGTAGTTACACCATCACTTACAGTGCCACCGATGCCGCTGGAAACGAAGGCACAGCTAGCCGGACGATTGAGGTGGTTGATACCACAGAACCCAATGTGATCCTGAATGGTTCGGCCAGCCTATCCCTTGAGTGTGGTTTGGCATACACCGATGCCGGGGCATCGGCTTCGGATATATACGATGGTGACCTGCAAGTTGACGTTTTCGAGACGAATCTTCCGGCATCCGGGAGCATCCTTACTACCGGTTCCTATTTCATCACCTACAGTGCCACTGATTCATCCAATAATACGGGATACGGAACAAGAAACATCACGGTTTCCGATACCCAGCCACCTGTTGTTACCCTGAATGGCGATGCAACGGTTACCGTTGAAAGCGCTCTGGAGGTTTATGCGGAGGCAGGGGCAACCGCCTCGGATACTTGTGACGGCGCTCTTCCTGTGACAATCAGCTCCAACATTCCGGATGCGAGCCCGGTTCCCCTGGGAACCTATACCGTAACCTACAGCGCCACCGACAACGCCGGTTTCATCACCACAGCCACCCGAACGGTAGTCTTTGAAGACACCACCCCCCCTGTGATCACACTGAATCTGGTCGGTGAAGTGGTCGATCCCACGCTTGAGTGTGGCGTTCTCTTCACGGATCCCGGAGCCGTCGGTTCCGATGCTTACGATGGAACCGTCACGGTTACCTCATCCAGCGATCTTCCACCAGAAGGAACCCCGTTAGCGGCCGGGACCTACATCATCACCTATAATGCTCAAGATTCCTCCGGCAATCCCGCTATCCCGGTGATCCGCACAATTACTGTGGAGGATACGATACCTCCGGTCATCACCTTGAATTCCGATCCCGATGGATTCATCGATCTGACCCTCGAAGTTGGCACCGAACCTTACCAGGAGTTTGGGGGTATTGTCAGCGACGGGTGTGACAACAGCCTTTCCCTGTCCATCACAGACAACTTCCCGGACGGGGACCCCCTTCCGGTTGGGACGTACACGGTGACCTACAGTGCCACCGATGCTGCCAGCAACACCGGTTATGCCTACCGTACCGTGACTGTTGTGGACACGACTGCTCCTGAATTCCTTATCGAGCCAGCCGATGTGGAACAACTCACCGACGCTGGTTACTGTTTTGCCACGGTTGAGTTCGCAGCGACGGCAAGAGACAACAGTGGCCAGGACCCAACGATCACTTATGAGATTCTGGGAAATACTTTTTATCCCGACGGCTTGACTGGAGTTACCTCCGCACACCGCTTCTTCCCCCTCGAGGGAACCGCTGGAACGGAAGATGCCTGGTTACCGCAAACGGTTCGCTACACCGCGACTGACGCCTCCGGGAACTTCACAAGCGATACGTTTGATGTCATCGTAAAGGATCCCTTCCAGAATTGTGCCTTCAACGTGGCCTGGCCGGCTTCCCTTGAGCTTGGCTTTGCCCCGGAAATCGATCCCAACACCGGGGAACCCACGAAATTTGTCTCTTCTTCCAAACAGCAACTGCTGGGTCTCCTCGACCAGTCACGATGGTATAAGTTTACGGTTACGCCCGGAAGCCGGGTGACGGTCATTCTTTCCGGCCTTCCGGCCAATTATGACATGGTGGTTTACCGGGATATCCAGTCGGAGTTCGACCGAATCCTCGATTTGTTTACCAATGGAACATCCGAGGAAAAGGAATTGTCCCTGCTCGGCGCGGAATTTGCCCCGGAAAGCTTTATCCCGGAAAGTTTTATCGCCGAATCCTTCTCCCCTGAGAGTTTCCTCCCGGAAAGCTTCATTCCGGAAAGCTTTATTCCGGAAAGTTTCCTCCCGGAGAGCTTCATTCCGGAGAGTTTCATCCCGGAAAGTTTCCTCCCGGAAAGCTTCATTCCGGAAAGTTTTATCGCTGATGCCTATTCTCCCGAGAGCTTTATCCCGGAAAGTTTCCTGCCGGCTGATTTTAACCCGGAAAGTTTTATTCCGGAAAGTTTTATCCCCGAAAGTTTCATTCCCGAAAGCTTTATTCCGGAAAGTTTCATCGGTCAGGACTTTACTCCCGAGTCCTTTATCGCGGCCCAGCTTTCGAGCATGATCGCCTTTTCGGCCTTCCCTGGTGTGGCCAGTGAAGGCGTTTCGATCAACACCTACAATACAAGCGGGGAATATTACGTCCGCGTCCGCGGGGCCAACGGGGCATTTGACGGTGAAAATCCATTCACCCTCTCTGTTTTTATCGAGGAAGAAGTCTGTGGGCCCCGGGAAGGGGATGAACAGAATTATCCTGGTGTTCAGGGACCGGAATCCTTCCAGGGCTCCCAACCCGTCGGCCAGTCCGGCAATTTCGAGACCCTCATCTTCTGGGACTCCGCCCGTACGCCCGGTAGTACAGAGGATATCACCACCCTTGATGGCTGGCTGAGTAATTTCGCCGGCCGCCCGGAGGTCAATGGTGCGGTCATCGACCTCGCCTTCCAGGACCGGGTTGTCGATGCCAATATCCAGGCTGACGACTATCCCACTTGTCCTTACGCCAAGAACCTGGTGGCTGAGGAAATCAAGGCCATCATCGATGCCTGGCGGGTTTCCACAACAGTTGATGGAGTCAGTTCACTGAAGTATATCATGCTGCTGGGTAATGATGATGTCATTCCGTTCTTCCGGACGGATGACGAAGCCTTTCTGGCCAACGAGTCGAACTACGTGCCGCCGGTACGCGACGAGAACCACTCCCAATCCAGCCTTCGGTATGGGCAAATCCTGACTCAGGACCCCTACGGTGCGGATTGCGAAATTAACCTCATAACCGGCCCCTATCCCTACGGGGGTTTGGCGGTCGGCCGTTTGGTCGAGTCGGCGGCTGACATGATCGGGCAGTTTGAGAGGTACGACGCCCTCAGCGGTGGCATGCTGCCCGTTCCGGACACTGCCCTGGTGACAGCCTATGACTTCCTCGATGACCTCGGTAGCGCTATCGAGTTTGAATTCGAACAAGCGTTGGGCACGCAAATCGATACACTCATCGATCCGTCGACCACTGCTCCGGCCGATGGCTGGACAGCCACCGAGCTGGCGGACATTTTCCTTGGTTCCCATCACGACATTGTCTTCCTTGCCGGTCACTTCAGTACGGGCAGCTGCCTTGCAGCGGACTACCAGACCCGACTCACGGCGGCCCAGGTGCGGGATTCAGGTGCTGACTTGCTGAATACCCTCATCTTCAGTGTCGGCTGCCATTCTGGTTACAACACGGTGGACAGCCATGCCATCGATGGCATAACCAAGCAGCCAGACTGGGCGCAGGCCTTTGCCCAGATGGGGGCCACGCTGATCGCAGGCACCGGCTACCAGTATGGTGACACCGAGTTTGTCGAGTACAGCGAACGCCTCTATCTGGAGATGGTGCGCCAGCTCCGTACCGGAGCCGGTGCGGTGTCGATTGGGGAAGCATTGGTCAACGCCAAGAAAAAGTATCTTGCCGAAACCGAATTGATGCGGGGCATCCATGAAAAGTCCCTCCTCCAGGCGACCCTCTTCGGTTTCCCGATGCTGAAAGTCAATGTCCCCGGAGCACGCATAACCCCAATTCCGGAGGATTCGGTTGTTCCTTCAGCCTTGCCGGTTGTTGATGCCAATCCAGGGGCCGTTCTGCTCCTGTCCAAGCATGACCTGAACCTTAACTTCAGCCAGTCTCCCCTGGTAGGACCCAAAACATTGCAGGTCTTTGACCCGGGCTCGGATCCTTCCACCAAGGCGGATGATACGGAGTATATCCTCAAGTGGTATGAAGGTGGAAACGGGATCGTCAGCAATCCAGTGGAGCCAGTTCGTCCGCTGGATAGCTATAACGTCTCTTTGCCCGGCAACCTGCTCCGTGGGGTCGCTTTCCGCGGTGGTATTTACGAAGATGAAAATGGATTCCTTCCCCTCACCGGTGCCCCGACAACGGAAATCCGAGGGGTGTTTGGTGCTTTCATCTCGGAGATATTTTTCCCTGTCCAGCCTTTCAGCACGAATTATTTCGGGGCTATTTGTGGCGGAACAGACGGGGAGCGCCTCAACGTCTTCCGGACACAATTCCTCAATCCTGACGATGGGGATCCGGCTGGAATTCTGAGGAAGTACAGCCAGATGAACCTCCGGCTTTACTACAACAAGAACCTTGAAACCTATTACAACACCAACGGCGACGCCATCATCCCGGCATTGACCGCGCCTCCATCCATTTCCCGGGTCGTTTCCACTGCAGATGGCCAAACCGTCTATTTCGATATCACGGTTCTGGCTTCCCCGGCTGTGGGTGTTCAGGAAGTCTGGGTTACCTATACTGGTATTCCCGGGTCAGATCTTCACGGAGCATGGGTGTCCGAGGATCTTGTCCAAGGCGGCTTGCCCGACACAATGGTCTGGTCTGGCAGCATCACCTTGCCTGCGGGGGTCGATTCCAGCGAAGTCCGCTTCATTGTACAGGCTGCTTCCGGCATCGGCCTTGTCACCCTCAAGACGAATTTCGGCCAGTACTACCAAGTGGGCGTCGATGAGTTGGCGGACCGGGAGGAAACAAATATAACGATTCTCGATGTGTCGCCTGTTGAGCCTCTTGAAGGATACGGATACGGGGAGACAATCACCGTTTCCGCCAAGTTAACCAGATACGACGAAGGCACCCAGTCCGATGTCGGCCTGGTTGGCGAGCGTGTTGGCATCCGGGTTGGAGCATCCCGGATATCTGGCCTGACGGGTGCGGGAGGAGAGATTACTCTGGACCTGCCCCTGAAGTTGCGACCCTCAAGGGAATTGTTGCAGGCCTATTTCACGGGCGACCTTCTTTACAGCCCAAGCTCGGCCGAGCAGGAAATCCTTATCGACCGTCAGGCGACCGTCCTCGAGTGGGATGAGGAAATTCCCGGACCACCTGCCGAGATATTTGGCTCCGATGTCATAGTCAGCCTGCGGGATGCCCTTGGGACGCCCTTGAAGGAGCGAACGGTATTCTTCCTGGTGGATTATGGAAATAATTTCCAGATCGGTAACTCGGTCATCACCGACATCGCCGGCCGGGCCGATTTGAGCGAAATTTTCCTTCCTGCCGGCAATGCTACCATTACCGCCTACTACAACGGAACCATTCCATTGCCCGATTCTGATCCGGTTACGATAACCGATCTGCTCTACAAGTCATCGGTCTCGGATAGTCTCAGCGTCACATTCGACCAGCCAATTATCGAGGACAGCCTTGGATTTGATCCGCAGCAGGTGGATGTCTACTACAAGTCCAGCGGTAACGGGAAAAATGCTGTCCCCTTATACGAAAACGCTTCCATCGCCGGGGACGTGGCCTTCAATGTCCCGCTCCAGCCGGATGATTTGCTGGATGCGCTACCCAACCGCGACATCATAACGGGTCATCTCACGGCAACCCTGGCCGGTGTGGTCATCGCTGATCAGCCGGTAACCCTCGATACCAAGAACAAGAACTACACCCACTGGACGACAACCAGCCAGCCCGGGGAAGCTGTTTCCTACATCGGTATCCACTGGTCGGATTCACCGCGTTTCAGCACGGCCTTGTCCGAAAGCCCGGGACCGCTGATCGAAACCTTGTTCATCGGCAATAACTTCACGGAGTTCCGTTACGTTCCGATGCCGGGTACTGACAGTTATACCACAACCTTCCCGAATGGCGGCCCAACCATCGTCGTCAAGCGGGGAGTCGTCGACCCTGAGGCCAGCGGCCTGGTCGAAGGGGAGTATGGACTGGATGAGGATGGTGGTATCCTGTTTGACGTCAAATTCGAGCTGGAACCGGGTATGACCTTCCTCACGGTGGATTCATCGAACAACAATCCCTTCGATCCGATTGAGGTTGAGGTAATTCCAGAAGTTAACTACCTGACCGAGGGTGGCCGCATGATTATCCGTCTGAAGGCTGTTCCGGGCATGCCCGAATTTCCACCGGCATCAAACGCGGATCCCAATCTCTTCGAGTGCCGCTTTATTCTCGGGGCCGATGACGGGGTCCAGGTACGTTCCATTGCCCGCGTCGGGGAAGGGCTCTACGCTGTTCCCTGGACCAGTGAAGATCCGGGGCACAAGCAGGTCCGCTGATGAATCCCGGCAGGTTTGAGCAATTACGGATTGACGCCTTGGCATGGGAACCAAATCTTTGTCCGCATGCATGCGCCGGCGTGTGTGCATACCTGAATAACCAGACCACAGTTGCATCCATTTTATGCTGACCCTTTTTGAGCAAGCCCTCGTCATGCACATTATCGGCGATTGGATCCTCCAGAACGATTGGATGGCCAACAACAAGCTAAGCCTGAAACACCCTGCTGCCTGGATTCATGCTGGCATCCATGCCATTCTCCTGGGCATTGTCCTGGGGTGGCCCGCGGGGCTGATTATCGGGGTTTTTC
Organism: Puniceicoccaceae bacterium; assembly: GCA_040830445.1. Classification (GTDB taxonomy): domain Bacteria; phylum Verrucomicrobiota; class Verrucomicrobiia; order Opitutales; family Oceanipulchritudinaceae; genus Oceanipulchritudo. The sequence goes on along the minus strand of JBFOLZ010000070.1, from coordinate 20,592 downwards.
ATATGCTGATTGATACCCGGGTTCCCTTTCGCTGGTGGCAGCGAACCTTTCGGATGACCGAAGACGGTCCCACCGCTGTTCATGTCGCCATTTGGACAGATCAGGTCATGCACGTCCTATGTCTTGCCATCTGGGTGCAATTCTTTGCAGACTTCTCCCTGAATTAACTCTCTCCTACCAACCGTTAACTGGAGCGCTTTCTCATGAGTGATAAAATCAAGTTCAAGATTCTCAAGCACGCCGGCAACCTTGATGAATTCAATCAAGGTGATGTTATTTTCAAAAAGGGAGACCCTGGCGAGACGATGTTTGTTGTGGCTTCAGGGACCGTGGACATCGTTGCTGAGGGCTCAGTCGTGGACCAGTTGACCGAGGGGGATATTTTCGGGGAGATGTCCCTTATCGACAAGCAGGTACGCAGTGCCGATGCGGTGGCTAACACCGATTGCTCCCTGGTGACCATCGACGAGAAGCGCTTCCTCTATATGACGGACCACACGCCTCGATTCGCCTTGCAGGTGATGCGCCTGGTGGCCCGTCGCCTCCGCGAACGCATGGCCGAGCTGGAAGAGTTGCGCAAACAGTAGTTCACGGTTCCCTTGGCAATTTGCTGCAGGAAAGTTAGCCCAATCTGCGAATTGGGCACAATTGATGCTCAGCTTAGGCTCACACGCATCCATGAGCCTCTTTACCTCTTCTCTCAACAGTATTCGGCACCTCATTGAGGAGATTCACGAGAATCACCGACACCTTTACGAAGGTGAGATTGCAGACTATATTCCCGAGCTGACGCGGGCCGATCCCGACTGGTTCGGCATTGCCGTCACAACCGTGGACGGGAGGCAGTACCTTGTTGGTGACACAGCCATCGAGTTTACCATCCAGTCCGTTTCCAAACCCTTCATCTACGGGCTGGCCCTTGATGAAATCGGGCCTGAAGCGGTGCGTCGAAAGATTGATGTCGAACCGTCGGGCGAGGCCTTCAATTCCATCAGCCTGAAGCCGACCACGGGTCAGCCGATGAACCCGATGATCAATGCCGGGGCCATTGCCGCAACGGGCATGATTCCGGCAAGCTCGGCGGAGGAACGGTTTGCCTTCATCCTGCAGCGTTTCAGCGACCTTGCCGGATGCCAGTTGACCCTTGACGATTCCGTCTATCGCTCGGAAAGCGAAACCGGATTCCGGAACCGGGCCATTGGCAACCTGATGCGCAATTTTGACATTCTTGAGGGTGAGGTGGACCCGATTCTTGAAGCCTACTTCATGCAGTGTGCCATCCTTGTCGACAGCAAGTCCTTGTCCGTGATGGGGGCAACCCTGGCCAATGGGGGAGTCAATCCGCTGACCGGCGAACGGGTTTTGAGCCGGGCCTCTGTGGAGAAGGTCATCAGTGTCATGAGCACTTGCGGCATGTACGACTATTCCGGCAACTGGGCCTTTGAAGTGGGCATTCCCGCCAAGAGCGGCGTCGGTGGCGGCATTATTGGCGTACTGCCCGGACAGTTGAGTGTGGCGGTTTTTTCGCCCCTGCTGGATCCGAATTTCAACAGTGTCCGGGGTATCGCAGCTTTCCGTGATCTGTCGAAAAGCTTTGGCCTCCATTTGTTCAACCGGCCCTCCCTGACGGATTATGTCATTCGACGCTCCTATACCCTGGCGGAATTCCAATCCAGCAGGTTCCGGCCCAAGGAGGCGCATGAAATCCTCCAGAAGGAAGGCGGGCGGGTACGTATTTTCGAACTGCAGGGAGACCTCTATTTTGGCGCCTTGGAACGTCTCATCCATGCCTACTTGCAGAACTTCGACAATATGGAGCGGGCGGTCATCGACCTGACCCGAATTGGAAGCATTGACGAGGCAACGCGGAAGATAGTTTTCCGATTTGCCAAGCAGGGATTTGAAAAAGGAAAGCGCATTGTCTTGGTCGATCCCGGTGGAATCTTTACGGAGGATGAGCGCCGGAGCTTGGTCCCGATGGCCTTTGTTTACAACGACTGTGACGAGGCTTTGGAAGATGCAGAGGAGAACCTGCTGGCCCAGTTTGGCGCCCGTGCGGAGGGCGAGTTGGCCGTGCCCTTCGAGTCGATGGATCTTCTCCAAGGCATGGAAACGAAGACCTTGGAGGAACTCCAGGATCTATGCGAATGCCGGTCGATTTCAGCCGGGGCGACAATTATCAAGCAAGGCACGCCGCCACTGGAAATGTATTTCCTCTCGAAGGGTACCGTAGGTGTCCTCCTGCCGCGGGAGAACGGCAAGGATTACCGCCAAGTCTCCAGTTTTACTCCGGGCATGAGTTTCGGGGAGCTGGGTTTCCTGCAGGGGCAGATCCGGACAGCTGATGTCACGGCCCTGACCGATGTCGAACTGTACGCTATCGACCAAAAAGCCATTGAGGCTTTCCGCAAAGCCCATCCCGAAGGGTACCAGACAATCCTTCACAACGCCCTGCTTTCCATGTCGGACCGCCTCTTACGGGCCAACCGGGAAGTGGCGGCATTGAAATAAGCCCTCGTCAGGGCAAAACGGTCTCAAACCGCAGGAACAAGGGGTCGGATTGCAGGGATTCCATGGGCCAGGAAAACTCAACAGAACGGTACTCAGGCGCCTCGGTTGGGTGGTCCGCCCAGTTCGCGGAGTGAAGGCTGTCCGGGGTAAACGTCTGCAAATCGGTCCCGCTGAATGGAATGAGCGCGGTTTCCATGACAGACGATACCTTGTTGAAATGGGCTCTCAGTCCGCTTCCAGTGCCTAGGGAAAGACTATAGGGCTGGCCCGGATCCCCGTTGTTCGGACTTCCGCCAAAGGCAAATTCTTCAACAAGGCTCCAACCGTCTCCGTCCAGGTCGGTATCCGGGTCCAGATTGACGACGAGGGCGTTCTGCCGCAGCCAGGCTACAAAGGCGTCCCGCTGGGTTGATAGGGAGGAGGCAGGGGTGTAGCGGAAAATAAAGCCTGGCCCGGATTCCGGGGTCGAGGTATCCGAAGTCAGTCCTCCAAAGACACTGCTTCCATAGAATGATCCCTGATGATAGAGCAGGCTGCGCATGGGGGTGTTGCCGTGTAATCCAGAGGTAAATCGATGATAGACGGTAAAGTCCGTCCCGTCCTTCATCATGCTGAAAAAAGTTCCGGTTTCGCCCCCTGCTCCGTTGCTGCCATGGGCGACTCCGTAAAGTCGGCCACTGGCGTCAATGGAAATCAAGGCTCCATTCGGCTTTGAACCGGTGCCTGGATTGAGGCCGAAGTCGTGCAGGATCTCCAGCTCATCAGTGGTAATGTTGTAGACAAAGACATTGCCCATGCTGGCAGCATTAAAGACTTCCCCGAATGCGGTTCCGATCAATTTGTCGTTACCATCCCAATACAAATCGTCATAGGGGTGACCGCTCTCATCCGAACCATCGAATCGATGCAGCAGCTCGAAGGTATTTTCGGTTTTGTGCAACCGGTAAAGGCTGCCGTAATTGCCGGAGCCATGTTCAAAGAAATCCGAGGCGGTCCCGTAGAGCCAGTCACCGACCGGAAGCAGTTGTCCGGTCGGGTGGCGGCCGGTATCGGTGGTGAAGCTGTGAAGAAGCTCGATGGGCCCGGCTGGCAACGGGAACTTGTAGAGGGCACCACCGAAACCGGTGCTGCCACCATGGTAAGTTGTGCCGTAAAGGGCGCCGTCCAGAAGGATGGGAGCGGAGTGGGGGGCCCAACCGGTACCGGCGGCAAGGCTGAATTCATGCAGGATCTGAAAGTTGCTGCCGTCCAGACCGATCCGGAACAAGGTTCCCCGGTCATCAAAGCCGCCGAATTTAGTCACGCCGTACAAGACCGTTCCGTCCGTGGCCAAACCGTTGAAAACCTCCCGTCCGTCCACACCGTCAAAGGCGTGCAAGGTCGTGAATTCAAGGGTGGAGGGATCGAAGCAAAAAACGGTACCGGCATCATCCGGTCCTCCCTTGTAGGTGGAGCCGTAGAGTTTGCCTCCGGTCTCGATGAGTTCACTGAAACTGCGGAATCCGTCATTTCCAGCAAAGAGGTGTACGGGACTGAAGTGACCATGGATTTCAGGATATCCATTGAGTTTGAATGCCTGCAGGAAGGCCTCGCACTCGAGCAGGCTCAGGTGGATGACCGGCTTGTCATTTTGTGGCCGGCTTTCGAGGTAAAGGAAGAAGGCATGGTTCTTGCCTTCCCAGAGTCTTAGTTGAGCCGGCTTGCCCAGCAGGTGCATGGCCTCGGCAAAATCCTCTGACTGTTCGGGGGGAACCACTGAATCGGCTGCTCCGTGCAGCAACAGGGCAGGGGGATCGCCCGCGTCAACGTGCAGCAATGGTGAAATGGATTCCGCCAGGGCAATATCTGAAGGTTCCAGGCCCGGCTTGGTCATGGCCCATGGAATGGATGTCAGGAGGGTAATCGGATTAACGAGGATCGTCGCCGCAGGGAAGGGCTGGGGCGAGGGGATTCCCGTAACACGGGGATCGTCGATATAGCCAACGCAACCGGCCAGGTGACCACCCGCTGATTCGCCCCCGACGATAATTCTTGCGGGATCGATTCCCATTGATTCCGCGTTTTCGTAAACCCAGTAAAAGGCGTCGCGGACATCCTCCACACAGTCGAAGATGGTTGATGCATCACCGGCCAGGCGGTACTCGACGGAAATGCCGGTATAGCCCAGTCGTGAAAAGTAGGCCGCATGAGGGTAGAGCTGGCCGGGGTATCCACTTTCCCATCCGCCACCATGGATCCAGATGATGCAGCTTCGGAGATTCCGGACTTCTGGCACTGGCTCAAAAACGCACAGGGAAAGGTCGGTCTCGCCGACTGTCTTGTAAACGATCTCCTGGTCGGGGGTCGTATCCAGGAGCGCCTCTTCAAACAGGCCCTCCACATCCCTGGCGCTAGCTGCTTGCAGCCCATAGAAAAGGGACACTAAGGCAAGCCAGCGCATGTGCTCTAGATCCTGTTAATCATGTTAGCGAGGTAGGCAGCGCCAAACCCGTTGTCGATATTGACCACGCTCAAGCCGGAGGCGCACGAGGTGAGCATTCCCAGCAAGGCGGCCACTCCACCAAAGCTGGCGCCATAGCCGACGCTGGTGGGAACGGCGATAACCGGTACGCTGACAAGGCCCCCGACGACACTGGGAAGTGCTCCTTCCATGCCGGCAACGGCTATAACGACCTTTGCCTTGCGCAGCGTTTCGAGGTCGGCCACCAGCCGGTGCAATCCGGCTACCCCGGCATCATAGATGGTATTGACCGTGTTGCCGTAGAACTCTGCCGTTATACGGGCTTCTTCCGCCACAGGCAGGTCGGAGGTGCCGGCACAGACAATACTGATAAAGGATTCCGTACCCGTTGTCGGGGACTTCTTGAGGACAAGCGTGCGGGCTGTTTCCGAGTGCTCTGCTTCTGGAAAGGTCCTCATTAGGAATTCCGCCTTTTCGGAGGATACTCGGGTAATGAGGACATCCTGTTCCCGTTGCAGGAGACTGTTTGTGATATCAATCAACTGCTGGGGTGACTTTCCCTCGCCGAAAATGACCTCAGCAGCCCCATTTCGTTCCAGGCGGTCGTGATCAACCCGCGAGTGGCCGATGTCTTCATAGAGACTTGAGCGCAGCTTCTCGACCGCGGCATCCACCTCCATCTGGCCGCTCTCCACGGCCTCGAGTATTTTCCTGAGATGCGACATGCTATTCCTTCAATTTCTTTTCAGCTTCCCTGAGCGAAAGGTTGTTCTCCCGGGCTATGCGGCTGAGGTCATCAAATTCCACTTTGGAGCGGACGGGCTTGCCGTCCATGAAGGCTGACTTGATCCGGACCTTGCCGAGCGGGGTTTCCTTTTCAGAGACCTTCCGCTCAAGGATAGTCCGGTTCCATGAGCGCCAGCGCACCCCGAGGGTTGTGCTGTGCTGAAGCAGTTTTGTTGTTATGGATTCCCGGTCCCCGGGTTGTATCAGGATAGACAATACACAACCCAGGCGGCCCTTCTTGAAGGTGGCCGGTGTCTGCCAGACATCAAGGGCGCCGGCTTTCAGCAATTCCTCAACGATGAAGGCCACATGCTCCGGCGACATGTCATCGAGATTGGTCGCCAGCTCGATGACCTCTCCTGCAGGAGCCGCTGCCTCGGCCGTTTCCTTCAGCAGTGAGACATAGACAACATTGGCTGCCGTCGGATCATCCCGCTGACCGATACCGATGCCTGCGGCAAGCGTTTTTCCGCGGAGAGCCTGTCCGAAAAGGCATTTTTTGCCTGCAAGGAGGGCGGCCCCCGTCGGGGTAGTGGCTTCACCGGTGGTGCCGCCGAGTGAGACTGGAAAGTCCTTGACCAGCTTGGCGGTTGCGGGGGCGGGCACGGGCATGCGGCCATGGGCACACTGGACGGTTCCACTACCCAACTCCAAGGTCGAGGCGGCAACCCTCTCAATGCCCAGAAGTTTCCAGCAGATGGCGGCGCCTGTTATATCGATGATGGAATCAATCGCCCCGACTTCATGGAAGTGAATGGCCTCCGGGGGCTTTCCATGGACGGCCCCCTCGGCTTCCGCCAGGGCCCGGAAGACAGCAATCGCATCCTCCTTCACATCCGCATCCAGCCCCGAGCTTTCGATGATCCTCTTGATGTCCGCGAAGGTGCGGTGATGATGCGAATCCTCGTGCGTGACGTCACATCGTGTTCCGGCGATTCCCTTTCGCTGATCCTTCTCAAAATGAAGGGACCATCCCTCGAGGTTTAGTTTTTGCAGCTCCTTGATGAGGTCCTCCGGAGCAACGCCGAGATCGACCATGGCTCCGAGGTTCATGTCCCCGCATAGGCCGGCCGGGCAGTTGTAGAACAGGGTTTTCATTTAAAGTCCCAGGTGAATAGCGGTCCCGCACAGGAGAATGATCAGACCGGCCATGACATGTCCGTAGCGGCTGAACCGCTTGAAAGGAATCCACTCCATGCCCTTTTGCATCAGGTAAACCGTTCCCATCATGGTCCCGATAGTCGATATGGCAAAAAGGAAAGTCGTCATTGCTGCCAACAACCAGTCGTGTTGTACAGCGGGGAAGAAGAGGATGGGAATGAAGGCCTCACAGGGACCGAATATGAAGATAATGAACAGGCTCCATGCGGTCACGGTGTGACGTTGATTGGCTAAGTGGGGATGAGCGTGTTCCCCGTGGTGGGTATGCGGATGGCGGTGGATGGTTCCGTCAGCATGGACGTGCGCATGGCTGTGTTGCTCGTTACGGCCCAGTCCCTTGATGGCCCAGGCCAGGTATATTGCTCCCATGCCTGCGAGTAACCAGGCAGCGATCGTTCCCCGCGCGGATTCAATCCATTCAAGGCTGCCCAGACTCCAGCCGGCGACGACGCCAATTGCTCCGAGGGCAATCGAGCCAAGGACATGCCCTATCCCGCAGATGCCCGTAAGGAGGAGAGTCTTCCGGACGGACCATTTTCTGGCCTTGGCGAGAGCGACAAACGGCAGGTAATGGTCGGGTCCCAGCAAAGTATGCGTCACGCCCACGACAACAGCAGTCAGGAGAAGAACGCTTGAACTGGAATCAATCAGCATACGGTTAGCACGCTAACGGCAGTCCGCCTCATCGCAAATCAAATTCCCATTTCCCATCCATCAGCTGCGTTTGACAAGCTGGAGCAACGTGGCATCATGCTAATTCATGTCCGATGCCCTCCCCATTGAAGACTGTCTGGCCCGTTTGTCAGACTGGTTTGCCGATGCGCCCGGCGCATTGGTGGCCTTTTCCGGAGGTGTGGACAGCTCCCTGGTGGCCTTTCTGGCCCATCACTTTCTTGGTGATGAGCGTTCACTGGCTGTCATATCCGCATCACCCAGCCTGAAAATGTCCGAGCTGGACGGGGCACGGGCCTTTGCCCGGCAGCACAAGATTCCGCTGGAGGTCATCGTCACCCGGGAAATGGAGAACCCCAACTACACCAGCAATCCCGCCAACCGCTGTTACTTTTGCAAGCATACGCTCTATACTGAACTGGCGGAGATGCGGGAGAAGTATCCTCAGTGGTGGGTTTTGAACGGGCAGAACACGGATGACCTCGGTGATTATCGCCCGGGCCTGCAGGCGGCGCGGGAATTTGAAGTCCGGGCGCCTCTCGGTGAATGTGGCATCGACAAGGAAACCGTGAGGCGGCTTGCGGCCCATTTCGGCTTGGAGTGCTGGGACAAGCCAGCCAGTCCCTGCCTATCATCCCGTGTCCCCTATGGGCATGAAGTAACCTTTGAAAAGCTGCGCCAGATTGAGAGCGCTGAACAGTTCCTCAATGAGGCAGGTTTCCCGGTTTGCCGGGTTCGCCATTACGGAGACACCGCGCGCATCGAGTTGCCCCCGGAGAAGATTGCCGCGTTACAGGCAATGCAGGAAACTGTCCGGAGAAAATTCCAGGCGATCGGTTTTCAGCATGCGGAGATAGATCCGGAAGGATTCGTTTCCGGGAAGCTGAACCGGGTGCTGGGGACGGCCGGTTAGGTCTCAGGCGAAGTAGCGTTCCGAGCGCCGGGCGATTTCCGGGTAATCCACGTTATAGTGGCAATCGTCGCGCAGGCGGAAGAGGTCCAGTCCGTTGTGCTGGCGTTCGCTCGCATTGAGGCTGGCAAAGTAATTGCGGGCCTCGATTTCCCCGTCGCGTTCATAGTAAGTGACGTACCGGGAAATGTCCTGGAAGGCATATTCGGTCTTGTTGGCCCAGTCGTTGCAGCTGGGGCATCCCGGGCACATGGGGGCCTTGGTCATGTAGGCAATTTCCCCGAGGGTGTCGCGAATCTGCTGGTCCACGGGCTTGGAGTAGGCAAGGGCAGCGCCAACGTTTTCCTCGAGTTGCTCGACATTCTTCATGGAAGAGCAGATGGAAGCGATACGGGTGTCGCTCCAGACGGAATGAAGCAGTGCCTGCTGGGTCGACAAACCAGTACCCTCAAGATTCGGATGGGTTTTCGGTGACTCGGCAAAGGGTTGCATCTCCTTCATGGCAATCAGGCCGATCCCTGCCTTGTGGAGGGCGTCAAGGGCCTGGTCCAGTTCGTCTCCCGGTTTCATGAGGGGATTGTACTTCAACATGATGGCGTCGCAGAATCCGCCTTCCGCGGCGGCGTTGAGGTATTCGATGAGCTTGGCATCATGGCAGGAGAAACCGCAGTACTTGACCTTGCCGCTGGCTTTCAGTTCATCGAAGACTTCCTTCAGGCGATCGCTCTTCGGCCACTCGAGGGACTCCTTGCCATATTGGCGTGTCCCGATGCCATGAATGAAGAAGAGGTCGATGTACTCCATGCCCATGTTTTCGAGGCGCTTGTCGACCATGGTCAGCAGTTCCTCCGGGCCCTTGGTGGGATGGTCCTTGGTGACAATGAAGACATCCTTGCGGCGCTCCGGGTAACGCCTGCACCAGGCGCCGACGTTCTTTTCCGACTGCCCCTTCATGTAGCAGTCCGCTGTATCGAAATAACGGATACCCATGTTCCAGGCAATGTCGAGGTACTGCGGACTGTGGGCGTTCATCATGCCCCCGATGTTGAGCATTGAGACCATGGGGCCGTTTTTCCCCAGTTGGCGCATCGGCAGGGCCTTGGCGGAGCCGGACTTTCCTTCGGCGGCAGCCGCGGTTGCGGGAATGGCGGCAACGGCTGCCGGGATGGCGACAGACGACTTGAGAAAGTTTCGGCGGGAAGTGGATGGATTCTTTTTCATGACTTCGGGATGGTTTACTTGAGTTTCCTTTCGAGGCTTTGGATCCGTTTACCCATGCGGGTCAGGATCTTACGATAATGGGATGGAAGCTCGGCGCACAGTTCGCAATGGAACCGGGTCGCCTTGCTGTTTTTCTCGGGGTAAGTGTACTTTTCGCCACAGGACCCGCAGGTCTTCTCGCGGGTTGCCGGTTGCAGCTTTATTTCCTTAACGGGCATAAATGATTCCTAACGCTTTTTCTTCACAAGGTCGAGCAAACTGGAGGGATCTCCGCCGTCCATAAGCAGACGGCGCTCCGTGGAACGGGTTTCCCCGATGGCAGTGACCCGGATGGCGGCATGGTCCTTGACCGGGCATTCGTGTTCGCAAATGCCGCAGCCGATGCAGAGGGAGGGATCAACATAGGGGCGCCGGACGGTCATGGAGCCCCCGTCGCGCTTCCGGATGGTAACCTCATGCGAGTAAATAGCCTTGGGTGAGGTCGGGCACACTTCTTCGCAGACCACACAGGGAGTTTCCATGGCCCAGGGGAGGCAGCGCCCGTGATCGTAAAAGGCGGTCCCGATCTTGACTGGGCCCTGTTCGGCGAACTGGCCGCGACCATTTTTCTCCTCGATGGAAATGCGCTGAATGGCACCGGTCGGGCAGACCTGTCCACAGAGGGTGCAGTTGAGTTCGCAGTAACCCACCTTCATGTTGAGGATGGGTGTCCAGAATCCTTCCAGACCGGCTTCCATGACGGTTGGCTGGAGGACATTGGTCGGGCAGACGCGGATACACTGGTCGCACTTGATACAGCGTTCGAGGAAGCCCTCCTCGGCCACGGAACCCGGCGGACGGATGACCTTCTTGTTGAAGTTGGCGTCGCTGTCCCCGGAAGCCCGGGCAACCGCGTATCCGGCTACACCCAGCAGGGAGGCGAGGGCGGCCCGGCGACCTGGCAGGGGTGGCCCGGCGACCTCATGTTCCTTGTTGGGCATGAAGCTGAAGGAGATGGCATCCACCGGGCAGTCGTCGATGCATTCAAAGCAGACAAAGCACTCGCTCTTGCGCAGTTGGGTATGGGGATCACTGGCTCCCTGACAGTTCTTGAGGCAGGCGTCGCAATCGATGCACTTGTTGGGATCGCGCTCGATGCGGATGACCGAGAAACGCGAAAGAACCCCGAGGAAGGCGCCCAGGGGGCAGACCGCGCGGCAGAAAAAGCGTGGAATGATGACGTTCATCCCGACAAAAAAGAGGAGGATGCCCCCGATCAGCCAGGCCCCGACATGAAAGTATTGTTCAACGTAAAAGGTGTCCGGGAAGATCAGGTTTATTCCCGGGAGGATGGCCGTGGCCATGGAGCGGTGGAAGAGGCAGATCGGATCAAGGAGGCCTATCTGCAATGAGCCGAACAAGGCGGCGACAATCATCGCCAGCCAGATGACATACTTCAATTGCTGCAGGTTGGAGAATCGGTTGGACTCGATACGCTGCTGTTCATCCCGGCTGCCGAAAAGGAAGTTGGTCAATTGATGAAGCGTCCCGTAGGGACAGATCCAGTTGCAGAAGAAGCGTCCCAGGAGAAGGGTGGGGATCAGCAGGATGAGTCCGAGTATGAGGGCCTTGTAGACAGTTCCTGTCGTTATCGCGGTGGCCACGCCGACAAGGGGATCGACTTCAAGAAAGAGGGAGACCGGATAGCCCTTGAGGTAGCGCAGGTCGGTGATGACGACAAAAAACAGGAATAGGATGAAGAAGAAGGCCTGGGAAATGATCCGCACCCGGGTGATGCGCATGTCGGCCATGATGGTGCTGAAAAACCACCCAATGGCCCGGGCGAAGGCATTCCTGGGATCCGGTACGCTTCCGCGGGAATTATTTTTGGCGGACTTGATGTAATCGGTGACCGGAGATTCGGGACCTGCTTCCGGTTCCGGTTGATGGCCTTTGCCGCCGCATCCGCAGTTTCCACTTCCACAACTCATACGCGAATCTCCTTCCAGATGGTTTCCTGCCAGTTCATGTTACCAAGGCCCCGCTCGTGGGCCTTGTGGAGGTAATCCAGGCCTGCGATGTCACGCTCAAGGAGATTGGTATAGCCATAGCTGTCGACGGCGACCATGTCGGTCCCGGCCACGACGGTGCCCATCTCCTTGACATCCGAGAGCCGGCCGCCGGTTGGCCCGTTGCTGATGAGGACGCTCATGCCATCAAGGACGACCAGTGAGGGCTTAACCATCAGGGCAAAATCGGAAATGATGCTGTGGATGTGCTGATGGAACTGGTTACGGCGTCCACCGAGGAGCCCGTACCAGTTTTTCATTGTCATGGAAGCGCTACAGAGGTTGTGGTCCTTGCAGGGAGCAATTCCGATGACTTTGTCTGCCCGTTCAAAGGGACGGTAGAAAAGGGGCCAATGCCGCAGGATTTCCCCTTCCAACTCAAGGTTGGTGAAAGCGCTTTGCTCGGGATACATGAGCTCGAGGTCCAGTTCCCCGGCCACGGCCTGAAGGCCGCTCTTGAGGAAGCACCCCGCCGGGCTGTTGATGGGATTGTCCGCGACAATGATCTTTTTAGCACCGGCCTCGAGGACCAGCTGGGCAATCACCCGCAGGCTGTCCGGGTGGGTTGTTGCCGCCAGTGCCGGTGGCCGATCAAAGGCCACGTTCGGTTTCAGCAAGACCACATCCCCCTTTTTAATGAATCGCTGGATGCCCCCAAGGGCATCAATGGCCGCCCGTGTCACGGCAAAGCGATCCGAGCCGTGGGCAATCCCCAGATCTGCCTGGGAAGCGGCTTTCTCAGCAACAAAGCTGGGCAGGGTAATGCCAGACTGTTCCTGGAAGCCAGGCACAAAGTGCTCCCTTTGCCAAAGGTAGAATCCGGCTGCCATGGCTCCCGCCGATGCTGTCCCCGTCAAGGCCATGTGCCGCAGGAACTGGCGGCGGTTCATGCCTTTGGGATCGGGATCAACAGGTGGACGGGGCATTTTTTGTTTCCTCTTAAAAGATATATTCCTCCTCGGATTCGCCTTCAGCGGTCCCAAAATGGGTTTGCAGGAAACGGACGGCAAGATCCCGGTCGTTGGCATTGACGACCCCGGCGACAGTTTGTCCGGAAGTCAGGATGATATTCCACTGACCAAAACTTTCAGCGACAAAGACCTCAGCATCGCCAATGGCCGGAGCTTCCTCAAGGGTGCCAAACTTGCCGTAGAAGTCGCGTACCGCTTCCCATGTGCCGCTGGCCTCTTCCGCGGTCGGGGCGTTCATTCCAAAGAGCGTCAATTCCTGTTCACCGCTTTCGTATTTGGCTTCAAAGATGCCGGAAAGGGCGCTTTGGCCGTAAGCGTCCTCGCTGATATAAGTCAGGCTGCCGGGAATCTGCCCTTCTGCCGGGAGGAGGAACCGACCTTCAAGTCCGGTATTGTCCTCGGGGAGACCGGCGGCCAATTCCATTGAGAAGGACTCCGCGAGCGACATGATGGCTGGATCGCTGGAAGAGGTGATGACCTGCACGTAGGTTGTGCCCTGTCGCATGAAGTAGCCCATCCCGCTGCGGTATCCATCGGCGATGAAATCAAGGGCGGCACCGGCCTCGCTGCGCTCGATGGAGAAAATCCCGAAGGCATTGATAGGCGAATCCATCCGGAAAAGGTAGGCATCGATAAAATCACCCGCGGTGCCATCAACCAGGAAGGAACGGGAGGTCAGTTCCTGGAAATTGAATTGGAAATAAGCGGGGGCCCGGCCGTTGATTTTTTCGAAGAGGGTTTCCTCATTGTAGACTTCAGTTGGGCCCAGGGGGCTCAATCCGGCCACCGTGGTGACAAGTTCCTTGCCGGCGCTGGTCATGGCGGCCTGCCCGGCCCCCGCCAGCTCATAAGCCCGCAAGTCACCGGCACCGCGCACGGTGGCGGCTTTGCCCTCAACCGCAACACGGGTGGATTCCAGTGCTTCCGGGTCTCCCGTGTAGAGCGTGGCATCGTAGGAGCGGCCCTTGTAGACCAATCCAATACCGAGAATGAGGAGGATTAGGATAATCAGTCCTCCCATCGATTTCTCCACCAGGCTGATGTCAGTCCGGTAGAAATCCCGTTTGTTTACGCTTTGCGGCACAACTTAATCAAGAAATGGAAAATGGGCCGCTAGGCAATGAAGAATTCCGCCGGGATGTGTTTGGGATGGTATAAAATGAAGCCCCCGGTGAGGCATACGCACTCGACCGGGGGCGGCTTAGGAGGGAAAGGATCCCGTTAAGTTAGATAAAGAGGCACTTACTCACCGGCGGGCGGGAGGATAACTGCATCGATGACATGGATGACCCCGTTGGAGGCGGCCACGTCGGTGGCGATGATATTGGCATCGTTAATCTTGAGTGTACCGGCTTCGGTTACTGACAGGGTAGCCATATCAGTGTTGGCCATCGTAACTTCTCCCGGAGAGACTTCACTCGAGTAGACCTGAGCTCCTACTACGTGGTAGAGGAGGATGTCGGCCAATGCCTCAGGTGACAGGGCGGCAACCAAGTCCGGGCCGGTATTTCCTTCACCGAGGACAGCAGCGGCAGCTGCATCAAACGCATCGTTGGTCGGTGCGAAGACGGTGAAGGGTCCTGGGCTCATCAGAGTGTCGACAAGATTCGCCTTGGTGGCGGCGGCAGCGAGGTAGCTGAAACCAGCATCCACGGCTACACCGACGATGTCCTTCGGCGGGAGCAATACGCTGTCAATCACGTGGATGACGCCATTGCTGGCTTCGATGTCGGCCCAGGTGACCATGGTCGTGGTGTTGAGCATGATACCGAAGGGCGTCACGTCGACCTTGAGGTCAGCGCCATTGACGGTCTCGACATAACCACTGATGTATTCACCCTTGAGGATGGCTCCGAGGTCCAGGCCCAAGGTACCCGACATGACACGGCCCGAGACCACATGATAGGTCAAAATGCCCGTCAAGGTTTCCTTATCAAGGGCACCAAGCAGGTCTGCAGCCGTATTGCCTTCGCCCAGAATGGCGGCGGCGGCATTGTCAAATGCTTCATTGGTGGGGGCGAAAACCGTGAACGGTCCTTCAGAGGAAAGCGTTCCCGCCAATTCGGCCTGCAGAACAGCGGCTACCAGGGAGGAGAAATCGTCCGTAGCAACAGCGATGTCGACAATAGTGTCGGTCGTGCTCTTGGAGAGAAATACCTTGTCGGCCGTGCCGAGATTCACAAATACGCGCGGTGTCCCGGCCGGTCCTTTGACTCCGGACACATAATAGAGGAAAGTCAGCGGGCGAACATAGAAATATGGGAACCAATTCTTATTGGTGTAGATCCAGCCGTTGAAACTTTCGCCCAGAGCGTCGACGTTCGGGTCATAAATCCAAAGGCTGTTTCCAAAAGCGGAAAGGTAGAGGCGGCCATGCTCGGCATGGTCCACCCATCCCCGATCCTCCAGCATTCCACCCTCAGGTGTAAACGTGCCGAACCAGTTTGTGTAGGAACCATCATCATTCATGACGGCATCATCAAGGGCTGGTGCCAAGGCATATAGGCCCGTGGCAGCAGCAAGGAAGAGACATGTGTTGAGTATCTTTTTCATAACGCCACCAAGATAGTCCCTTTTCTTACATCTGATCGGGGTTTCTGAGGAGTGGTTGATATTTCCTTCTGATGGATATCCCGGGGGTTGAGCGGTTATGGACCGATTCGCTCCAATTAATCTAAATTTTATGTGTTCTGGTGCTCTGAATTTGTGGATTTACAAATATATACGGCTTAAACTCAGATTGTCCGACGAGCTCCGCTTTTGCTAAATCCTTGCTGCCGATAGGGTTACTCACTTTGTTTCCGTATGGGGTTCACCTAATTCCCTTTCCGGAGGATTTATTTCGCAAAACTAAGAAAAATGTCTTGCAAAAGTAGGGTAAATCACCCACATTGAGGGCGTCTTAAAATATAAACCTTCTTTAGGAACTGTTATGAAATTCAAAAAACTGGTCTCATTATCCGCTGCTTTAGGGGTCCTTACTGCTGGGACGGCCTTCGCACAATTTACGTCATTCACCGCCGACTACTCATTTATTGTCGGGGGTTATGTGAATACCACCTCTTCCACCTTTGGGGAGCTCAATGCCAGTATCGAAGTTGATTTCCTTTTCGCCGACGATACCGCGACTGAACTGCTCCTTACCGGAATCAATGTCCAGGTAACCAATCTGGGTCCTGCTACTTCGGCAATCACAGGGTTCTGGCTGCAGACACCAACCGGCGGGGATGTCATGACAATGTCCCAGCCGACGCCCTACACAGGCTCCACCGACAACTGGGCCATGACCGTGGACAGTGGCGGTGATAATGTACTGCCGAACTACATGGGTGGTCCGGTCGATCAATTGGGCGATCCGACCCGAGCCTCTACTTCGGTGCAGCTTCTGGCGAGCGGTTGGATTTTCCCGGTGACAGTACTGGTTACTTCTCGTTCAGTGCTTTAGCTCTCGACTTTGATATCAACGAATGGATTGCCCAGGGCGATGCCACCAATCCGCTTCTCTTCGTCCGCTGGCAGGAAGTTTACGGAACGGAAAGCGGCAAGGGTGCCGGTGGTCCTGGCTTCCAGCCGGGTGTTCCGGAGCCGAGCGAAGTTGCTGCTCTCGCCGTCCTGGGTCTCGGTGGCATTCTCTTTGTCCGTCGCCGCTTCACCAGGAAGAAGTAAGCTAAATCTTTAAAGCAGTTCCTTTTCACCTCCGGGCCCAAAAAGCCCGGAGGTTTTTTGTTTTCGCAGGAAAAGTGTCCCTGCCCGAAAACAGGTACGGATTGCAGTGGACAACAACCCGGAGCTTCTTTTCGTTGTCGAGCATGGCCTATGAACTAAACGGAACGATTAAGAAGATTTTTGACCAGCAGGACTTCCCGAGCGGGTTCTACAAGCAGGAGTTTGTGGTGACCACGGATGACCGCTTTCCGCAGGACATCAAGCTGGACTGCTTGAAGGAAAAGGTGGAGATGCTGCAGAATTTCAAGGAAGGATCCGCGGTGAAAGTGTCCTTCGACATCAGGGGGCGGGAATGGAATGATCGCTATTTTATCGACTTGTCCGCCTGGAAGATTGAGCCCGCTGAGGAAGGGGGGTCCGAGGCACCTCCGGTGATTGAGCAATCCCAGCCGGCGGAGGACCCGGCCCAGTACGGCATCGAGGAGGATGACGAGGTCCCCTTTTGAAGCCTGCCGAAACCATTGACTGCGTCGCAACTTGCCGTCCCGGGCTGGAGGGTGTCCTAGCCGGGGAGATTCAGCTGCATGGGGGTGCGGCTGTCCGGAAAGGGAAGCGGTCGGTTTACTTCTCGACTGACCGGGCCGGATTGTACCGCATGAACATGACCCTGCGGACGGCCATCCAGGTGCTGGTGCCGCTGAGAACTTTCAATGCCCGGGATTACAAGTTGCTTTATTTCCAGGCCCGGCGAACCAACTGGCACCAATACTTCCGGGCCGAGAAGTCCCTGCGGATCGATGTCAACGGCCGTTCACCGAACCTCCGCAATACCCAGTATGTTGTCCACCGGGTGAAGGACGGGATCATCGACACTTTCCGCAAATTGAGCGGTGGTATCCGCCCCTCGATCGACAAGGCGGAGCCGGAAATCCACGTAGTGGTGCATCTTGATGGCAACAAGGTCACCCTGTGCCTCGACAGTTCGGGCGTACCGCTGTTCAAGCGGGGATACCGGCAGGAGCACGGCGGGGCGCCACTCAAGGAAGACTTGGCCGCGGGAATTCTCCTCCTGGGCGGCTTGAAACCCGGGACAGGTTTGGTGGATCCGGTCTGTGGTTCGGGAACCTTTCTTTTTGAGGGATGGATGATCCAGAACAAGGTAGCGCCGAACCTGAACCGGGGGTTTGCCTTCCAGCACTGGGAGGACTTTGATGAAAGCCTTTATCTGGAGGAGAAGCAGAAACTGGAGAAGGCGGCACTTGCAGGCGACCGTCCGGCTGTCCTTGGCTGTGACAACGATGCGGATGTTGTCCGTCTGGCTACCGATATCCGGGACAGTGCTTTTCCAGATGCTGGCATCGAGATCCGGCATTCCCGGTTTCAGGATTTGGAGGCAACCATTGATGGTGGCCTCATGGTGGCCAATCCTCCCTATGGTGAGCGCATTGGCAGCAATGAAGACCTCGGTGCGCTCTACAAGGATTTGGGATATGCCGCGAAGCGAGTGGTTCCCGGCGGGCAACTGGCCGTTTTCACAACCAACCGGAAAGCCGCCCGGCAGATCCGCTTGAAAGTGGATCAGGCCCTGACCTTGTTCAATGGTGCGCTGGAAGGCTTGCTTTACCGCTACAGCTTGAAGAGGCTGGGGGAGTGAAACCCTTCCTCGACATCCGCAACGTTACCAAGTCATTTGGTTCGCTGACGGCGGTCGACGATATCAGCCTGCAGGTTTATCCGGGAGAGATTTTCGCCCTTCTGGGGCCCAATGGGGCCGGCAAGACTACCTTGATCGGCTGCATTAGCGGACTGATTGAGCGGTTCAATGGGTCCATCACCGTGGACGGATTTGATGTCAGGCGGGACTATCCGGTGGTACGGCAGCTGATTGGGTTGGTCCCGCAGGAATTGAACTTCGACGGCTTTTTCAAGACCCGCCATGTCCTTGAGTATCAGGGAGGATTTTTTGGCAACCGGAAGTACCGGCAGCGTTCGAATGAGCTCCTGAAGGCCTTTACCCTTTCCGACAAGGCCGAAGCGAACAGCCGCTGGCTCTCCGGCGGAATGAAGCGCCGGCTGATGATTTGCAAGGCCTTGACCCACCGCCCGGCCCTTTTGTTCCTTGACGAGCCGACAGCTGGAGTGGATGTCGAATTGCGGGACGAGCTTTGGGCCTATGTCCGGCAACTGCGCGAAGCCGGAACAACCATCGTCCTGACAACTCACTATCTTGAAGAGGCCGAGGAACTGGCTGATCGCATCGGGGTAATCAACCATGGGAAACTCGTCCTGCTGGAGAGGAGGGATGATTTGCTGAACACCTATGGCGAGCGCTGGCTGGATGTCCGTCTCGATAAACCGGCCCGGGTGGAGTGGTTTGAAGGCATCGGCTGTACCCGCATCGAAGTGCGGGGCGATAACCACTTCCGCTTTTCCTTTCAGGACTCCACCTTGGCGGAATTGAATGAAAATTCGGTCCCGGCAAAGCTGTTCCGGATTCTTCATGAACAAGCCTTGACGCCACTCCGGATCGATGGCGGACGCAGCCGACTGGAGGACATTTTCCGCAAGGTCGTGGGTCAGGACAATCCATCCGAAAGCGAGGGTTCCACATGAGTCTCCAGATGGACAAGCCCGGTGTCGAACCCGTCTACCCTGAGTTGAAACCGGAATGGGTGGAATCGGCCCGGCAGCATATCTCCGAGGTACGCTCCCGGGGGCAGGCTGAATCAGGCCTTTGGGGAACCTGGACCTTGTTCAAGAAGGAGATGCACCGGTTCCTCTCCATCGCCGGGCAAACGGTCGTCAGTCCCGTGCTTACCACGATGTTGTGGTATCTGGTTTTTGGATACTCCCTCGGGGACCGGCTGGATGAGATTAACGGCATACCCTATACCGATTTCCTTGTCCCGGGCCTCGTCATGATGGCCATCATTACCAATGCCTTTCTCAACAGCGCCTTTTCTTTTTTCATCGGCAAGGTCCATGGAACCGTCGTCGACCTGATGGTTTCGCCCCTGCGTCCCTGGCAAATTGCCATGGCCTACACATCGGCCAGCGTGGTCCGGGCAGTTGCCGTGGGCTCGGTTATTTGGGCGGTGGCTGCAGCCATGGGGGCTGGAACGACTTTCCATGTTGGATGGACCCTTCTCTTCATGATCCTGACCAGTTTTGCCTTTGCCCTTTTGGGCCTGGCCACCGGGATTCTGGCCAAGGATTTCGACCATATCAACTTCATCCCCAATTTCCTTCTCCTGCCCCTGACATTTCTGGGTGGGGTCTTCTATTCCATTCGTCTGCTGCCATCTCCATGGGACAGCATCTCCCTCTTTAACCCCATCATCTACATGGTCAATGGGCTCCGCTACGGCATGACCGGGGTAAGCGATGTGCCGATCCTGCCAGGCGTTGCCATTTCCGCCGGAAGCGTCCTTGCCGGATTGATTCTGGTCCTTTGGCTTTTATCCTCGGGACGCGGACTGAAGCCGTAGCAACCGGGCGTGCTTAGAGCAGCGGGGCGATGACCAGCGCCACGATGGCCATGACGTTGATGAGAATGTTCATCGATGGGCCAGAGGTATCCTTCAACGGGTCCCCGACGGTATCCCCGACAACACAGGCCCTGTGGGAAGGGGAGTTCTTGCCCCCGTAATTTCCCTGCTCAATGAACTTCTTGGCATTGTCCCAGGCCCCGCCGGAATTGGCCATTAGCAAGGCCATGAGGACGCACCCGAGAAGGGCGCCAACGAGCAGGCCGCCAAGGGTTTCCGGCCCGAGGCCAAAGCCGACGACCACGGGGCTGAGGACCGCGATGGCGGCAGGGAGGAACATCCGCTTGATGGCCGCTTCGGTGGCGATTTCCACGCACTTGGCCGAATCCGGCTTGCTGGTCCCGTCAAGCAACCCGGGGATTTCCCGGAACTGGCGACGGATTTCCTCAATCATTTCCCCCGCCGCGGCACCGACCGCGTTCATCGTGATGGAGCTGACGAGGAAGGGTAGCAATCCTCCAATAAAGATGCCGGTCAGGACGGCCGGATTGGACAGTTCCAGGGTGAAATCTGCATTGTGCTGGCGGATGACATTCACGTAAGCGGCAATGATGGCCAAACTGGCCAGGGCGGCTGCCCCGCTGGCGAATCCTTTTCCGATAGCTGCCGTGGTATTGCCAACCTCGTCCAGGGAGTC
>JBFOLZ010000069.1:0-37190 GCA_040830445.1 Puniceicoccaceae bacterium | reverse complement strand
TATCAACAACTCCGAGGATCCGCAAACAACCACTATTACGGATGGTCAGGGAAGTGAACGTGAGGTCAGTCTGGCAGCCAACGCGTCCCAATGGTTCGATTTTGAATAATCAGCGCTTCGGGTGAAGCAGGATCTCATCGGAAAACTGGAGCTTTCGGGCCAGCTCGCGAGCCAGGTTGAGGATGAGATGGGCGAAGATTATCGGGTCCTCCTTGCGGAGGCGGTTGAAGCCTTTTCGTGAGAACACAATAAGCTCGCTTTCTTCCGCCGCCCGGAAGGATGCCGTGTTGTTAATCAGGGAGAGCATGGCTGCTTCGCCAAAAAAGTCACCTTCCCTGAAGGTTCGTTTGGTGACGGTAACCTGTTCGTCCTCGATGATGAGGTCGATGGATCCACTCTTGATGATATAGATGTGCGAGGGCTCCTCCCCGTGCTGGGTGATGTATTCCCCTTTCCGGTAGGAGGCGCATTCAAGATATTCATAGACCGACTTCCGCTGCTCGCCGGTCATGCCACCAAGGAAAGAGACCGAGGACAGCATTGGGTCCATGCTGGCGATATCGGGAACTGGTTTGAATTCCTTCACCTGAATACACGATAGCCGGAATTGATCCTGAATCAATTAATTTGGGTCTGCAGATATGAAAAAGCCCGCCGCCCAATTGCCGGGTGACGGGCTTGGAAATTTCGAAAGAAAAGGCTTAGTTTACCTTCTCAACCGGCTTGCCGGCATCCTTCCAGCCGCTGATTCCGGCGGAGAGGTGCTTGACATTGGTATAGCCCAGTTTCTCAGCTGCCTTGGCAGCCTTCTTGAAGGCGGAGCAGCGCGGGCCGCCACAGTAGGCGACGATCAAGGTTCCTTTGTCCTCCGGCAGGACGGACGACAAATCCGTGGCGGAGGCGAAATCAATCGCACCCGGAATGTGTCCACTAGCGTAGCGCTTGGAACCGTTGGCGTCGAGGACGACAACCTCATTGGCCTCGATGGCCTTGTGAAGCTCATCAACCGTCAGGTCCGGATAGTCTCCGGCGACGGCGGAAGAGGTGAAGATGGCGAGCCCGATAACAGCGAATGTAAGTTTTAATAGTTTCATAATGGCAATGTTGTTTAACCATTCTAATAGATAGTATAAGTTGCCACTAGCGCAAGTGGGCCCGTCATTTCTTCTCTTAACGGCCTATCCGCTTCGGCGAATCATTGATTCCGGGAATGGATGGAAAGGGTCTTTTTCTCTGGTCATCCGAAGGAGGTGACCTGTATCACTATCCGCATGGCAGCACCCTTGTTACAATTTGTTCATCCCGCGCTGGAAAAGTCCCGGGTCAATCGCCGGCTTCTGGAGCGGGCAAAGGGCCTGGAGGCGGTTACGGTTAATGATTTATATGAAAGTTATCCGGATTTCTGCATTGATGCCGCTCACGAGCAATCGCTGATGGAGGCGCACGAGTCGATTGTCTTTCAGTTTCCCCTGTACTGGTACTCGAGTCCGGCGCTCCTTAAGGAGTGGTTTGACATCGTATTGCAGTACGGCTGGGCCTACGGGAGCACTGGAACGGCCCTTGTCGGCAAGACGGCCCGTCTGGCCGTGACGACCGGTGCGCCAGCCGAATCCTACTCCCGGGAGGGACACAATGGCTTTACCATGGAGGAATTGCTGCGTCCCATTCAATGCACATTGGAACTCTGCGGAATGGAAGTGGGCAAGCCCTTCTTCGCGCATGGTGCGATGCACCTGGACCAAAGCGAGATGGAGCGGATCACACAAACGTACGAAATCTGGTTACTGGAGGATTGAGCCATGTCGAATGAATCCCTTTTTGTTGCTGCATTTGTCTACCTGCTGGCCGCTGTTGTCAGCGTATCGCTGTTCAAGAAGCTGGGCTTGAGCTCGGTTCTGGGCTATCTGGTGGCGGGCATCCTGATCGGGCCCTTTGGACTTGGCTTTGTCGGGTCCGAGGGCGAGGACGTGATGCACTTTGCCGAGTTCGGGGTGGTGATGATGCTTTTCCTGATCGGACTGGAACTGCAACCAGCCCTTTTGTGGCGCCTTCGCGGGCCCATCCTGGGACTGGGTGGCGGCCAGGTCCTGATTACAACCGGAGTAATCACGGCAATCGGTCTGGCTGCGGGGTTGAGTTGGCAAATGGCCCTGGCGGTTGGGATGTCACTGGCTTTGTCATCGACAGCGATTGTCCTGCAATCGTTGCAGGAAAAGGGACAGGCCAACTCTTCGGGTGGGCGAAGTGCCTTCTCGGTCCTTTTGTTCCAGGACATAGCGGTTATTCCGATGCTGGCGATTATGCCCCTGCTGGCGACCTTGCACATTTCAACAGGAGGTGGAAAGGATGACCACGGGGGTGGTCATGGCGGAGGCAATGTCGTCCAGGAATGGCTCTCCCATCAGCCGGGGTGGGTGAATACACTGCTGGTCATGGTGGCGGTCGTAGCTATCATCATCATGGGCCGTTACCTGCTGCGCCCCGTTTTGCGAGCCGTTGCCAAAACGGGGGTCCGCGAAGCTTTCGTGGCGCTGGCGCTGGTCCTGGTCATCGGAATTGCCCTGCTGATGAGCAGCCTTGGCGTGTCTCCCGCGCTGGGGACATTCCTGGCCGGGGTTGTCCTTGCGGAGAGCGAGTACCGCCATGAACTGGAGTCCGACATCGAACCGTTCAAGGGGCTGTTGCTGGGGGTGTTCTTTATCGCGGTTGGCGCGTCGATTGACTTCTCGCTAATTGCCCAGAAACCGGCCCATGTGGCGGCGATTGTCCTCGGCCTGGTGGTCGTCAAGGCGGTGATTCTCTTTGGGCTCGGCAGTGTGGCCAAGCTCATCCTCGACCAGCGGATGCTCTTCTCCCTTTCCCTTGCACAAGGGAGTGAGTTTGCCTTTGTCCTCCTGGGATTTGCCCTTGGGGCAGGTGTCCTCGAAGTGGGAGTGGTGCAAATCCTGATTGCCAGTGTCGCCCTGACGATGGCCCTGA
Organism: Puniceicoccaceae bacterium; assembly: GCA_040830445.1. Lineage (GTDB taxonomy): Bacteria > Verrucomicrobiota > Verrucomicrobiia > Opitutales > Oceanipulchritudinaceae > Oceanipulchritudo. Next base: position 34,211 of record JBFOLZ010000069.1, on the reverse strand, counting down.
CCCCGCTTATCATGCTCTTCGAGGAAAAGGTCCTGCGGGTGCGCCTGGGGACAAAGACGACTGGTGGCAAGGAAGCCGATGCGATGGAGGAAGATGCCCCGGTTATTCTGGCCGGTGTGGGCCGGTTTGGTAATTTCATCGCCCGCCTGCTGATGGCCCAGAAGATACCGGTAACGGTCATCGATTCGGATCCGGACCACGTGGAGTTTTTGCGGCGACTGGGTATCAAGACATTCTATGGGGATGTGGCCCGGCATGACCTGCTGGAGTCAGCGGGTGCCGCTAAAGCCCGTTTGCTCATCATAGCCATCGATAGCGAGGATCAGATCGCCGAGTTGCTGGAGACGGTGGAGAAGCACTTCCCGAATCTTGAGGTGCTGGTCCGGGCACTGTCCCGTGAACATGAATTTGAGATGATCGAAGCCGAGGTCGATGGGGTCGTTCACCAGCACGTTGGCAGTGCTGTCTGCCTTGCCGAACAGGCTTTGAAGAAACTGGGCTATCGCGGTCATCAAGCAGCGCGGGCGGCGAAGCGTTTCATGCGCCATGACGCCAGTGCGGCCCGTGAAGGAGCGGCCGTCCGGGCTGATGAGAAGAAGTTCATCCAACGCATCCGGGCGCGGATGAATGAACTGGAAAATGCCTTCGAGGCCGAGCGCCAGGGCATTGAGGAAGTTGACCTTGGATGGGACTCCGAGCGCTTGCGGGAAGATACGAAAAGTGGAAATTACAGCACCATCGTCCCCAAGGGCGATGGGGAGGCTTGAGGGATCTTCAATCCACCGGATCGGGTTGGCGTGGCCAAGCCACCCAAGTTAACGGGATTTCGATGGTATCTCCGTGGAGGCCCGGTTCCATGGTGTACTTCGAGGCTGAATTGAGGTTTGCGGGGAGCAATCAGGGACAGAGGTAATCCCGCTCGAAGGCGATTATTGACTCGAGGTGGCGGTCATGGAAGCGGGTGGCGTCATGCTCCAGGGATGACTTGATAAGGGAGGAGGGGACTGCGTTTCGCTGGAGTTCGCGAAACAGCTTGATGGCCGCGTTTTCGCGTTCTTCACCGGTGAGGATCAGGACAGGTGGGGTCTTCGAGATGTTACTGGTCTTTTTGTGATAAACCTGCAACAGGCTGGGAATCTTGTTCCTGTTGAATACTTCGGGGGGTCCCGAAGCGATCCTGCATTTGCTCATCAAAGGGATATTCGGGAAAGTAGTTGCGGCTGCCATCGATGGCGACGGCATAGTTGAAGAGGTCGGGATACTTAAGGACGTAGCCTGACCGCCTTTGGGGAGTTTTGCCGCGAATAAAAATTTGGTTCGCATTTCCTGGGTTTTGGCTGGGATAATGAAGATCTGACTTTATAAGGAAGGTTAAATGACGGACAGTGAGCGAGGGAAACTACTGGACAAGATACGGCAGGCTGGTGTGGTCGGTGCCGGGGGGGCCGGGTTTCCGACCTTTAAGAAGCTGGATGCCAGGATTGAGCATTTGATTGCCAATGGGGCCGAGTGTGAGCCACTGCTCTACAAGGACCGGACAGTCATGCTGGAAGAGGCTCAGCTATTCATTGAAGGACTGGCGGTCATGAAGGCCATCACCGGTGCGGAAGGGGTAACCGTTTGCGTCAAGGAGAAGAATGCCGACGTCGTTGATGTCCTCCAGACCATGATGGACGCCCACGGGTTTGAGTCCCTGGTTTATCCGGACGTTTATCCGGCAGGCGATGAATATGTCCTTGTTCATGCCGTCAGCGGGCGGCTGATACCGCCTGGGGGATTACCGCTCGACGTTGGTTGCGTGGTCGATAACGTCGAGACCATCGTCAACGTAGCCAAGGCCGCGCAGGGGATTCCGGTCTTTGAGAAATGGCTCACGGTAACCGGTGAGGTCAAGGAAGCGCAGACCATCAAGGTGCCCCTGGGCACATCGATCATCGACTGCATTGAGCAGGCCGGTGGACTGACCTGTGAGAATCCTGTCATCCTGACAGGCGGCGTCATGATGGGCGGCTGGACGGAGGACCTGCAGGCCCAGATTACCAAGACCATCGGGGGCCTGATTGTCCTGCCGTCAGACCATTATTTGGTGCAGCGCAAGACTGCCGGCAAGGAAACCTACACCCGGATCGGCCATGGGCAGTGCGACCAGTGTTCGCTCTGTACGGAACTTTGTCCCCGCTACCTCATGGGCTATCCCATCGAGCCGCACAAGGTGATGCGCAATCTCCTCATGACCGGCGAGGCCAAGCAGCGCTTGAGCCTGTGGGCGCAGTTCTGTTGCGAATGCAACATCTGCTCCCTGATTGCCTGTCCGGAACATTTGGATCCGAAGAACATGTGCGTCGATGCCAAGGCCCTCCTGAAGGAGACCCGCACCAGCCGCACAAGCGAGGAACTTGAGCAGCTGGTTCGGGGGATTCATCCGGCCCGCGAGGGAAGGGAGATTCCCATTGGTACCCTTTACACCCGCTTGGGATTGAAGCCCTATGACCGCCATGCCGGGTTTGTGGAGACTTCCCTCCAGCCGGCTTCCGTGACCATCCCGTTACGGCAGCATATCGGAGCGCCGGCCGAGGCCACTGTTTCAGTGGGAGAAACTGTGAAAGCTGGCGATGCGGTCGGTGCAACACCGCAGGATCAGCTCGGCTGTCCGGTGCACACCGGCATAGCCGGACGCGTAACCGCCGTATCGGCATCCAGCGTTACTATTTCAGCCTGAACCCCAAGAGAAACTATTTAAGATGAACCTGAAACAAAAAGGGAACGCGGTCGGCCTGGTGGAGACATCCAGTATTGCCCGCGGGATTTATGCCGCGGACGCGATCATGAAGGCCGCGGATGTGGAAATTATCGTCAACCGGACGATTTGTCCGGGCAAGTACATGATCCTCATTGGGGGCTCCGTTTCTGCCGTCAATGCCAGTATTGATGCCGGTGTGTTGGCGGCCGCCCACACTTGCGTGGACCACTTCGTCATTGCCAATGTCCATCCCGACGTCTTCCCGGCGATCAGCGGGGTTACCCACATGCCGGAGATCGGGGCCCTGGGAGTGATTGAAGGTTTCAGTGTGACCTCCGTCATCGAGGCTGCCGACATCGCCGTCAAGGCTGCCAACGTGAAGCTGGTGACCATCCACCTTGCCATGGCCATTGGCGGGAAGGCCTTTGTCACCCTGACGGGTGATGTGGCGGCAGTCACCGCAGCGGTCGATGCCGGGGCCAAGGTCATTGCCAAAAAGGGCCTGCTGGTGGAAAAGGTGGTCATTGCCTCGCCGACAGTGGACATTGTTTCGGAGTTTATCTGAGAAACAATACCGGTATTGGTTAGCCCAAGCTCGGGATGACACCCAGCTGTGAGAGGAAACTGTACTGATCCAGCAGTTCCCATTCCTCGTGAATGAGGCCGTCCTTGAATCGACTGAATACAACCCCCTCGATGTTGATGGAATTACCGCTTGCCGGGATGTCCAGGAACGGGCCCAGGTGAGTGCCCTCTATGGTCAGGCGTGTGCAGACCTTGTCCGTTTCCTCGACTTGGTCGACAACCTTAACGGTCAGGTCCGGGAATGCTTCACGAAGCGCGGTGACGAAGGCCGCCAGCTCAGCGGTTCCGTTCAATTGGTCGGATGGTGATGTGTAGCTGTATTCCTGGTGAATCAGTTCGTCAATAACGGCAGTGTTGCCGTGGTTGAACGCTTCGTTGATGAAGGTGTTGATGATGTCTTTCTTGTTCATTGTTTTATCCTTTAGCTTTGCATGAGTGAGATGGCGAACAGGGCGCAGGCCGTGATGGCACACAGCGTCCTGAAGTGGTTCAGCCGCGTCCAGCGACTGAGGTAAATCCGCCAGTAGGCATCCCCCGTTTCCGGGTCCATTGTATCGAGTTTTTCGTTCATGGGGACGTTGCCCGCTGCCGTTACGATGAAGGTTCCGACAACGTACAGGAGTGCAGCGGATACGACCCACGGAGCACTGCCCCCGAGGTGGCCCAATAGACCAAAGACAACCAGAACTGCGGAAACAACCGCCGTCCCGATGAAGGAGCCCATGAACAAAGGATTGAGGATGGTCCTGTTAATTGCCTGCATGGCACGGATGCCCTCTGCGGAGGGGATGCTTCCGAGGGCTGCCATGACGGAGCCCGAGAAGGCGTATAACACCCCGGCCATGAGGCCTGATCCGAGAAGAGCGAGAAGGACGAGTAGTTGCATCAATGTATTCATGAATTTCTCCTGTTAGAGGTCCCAGACACCTGCAGCGGCAGCATCCCTCGCATAATCAGCGAAGTCCTTGGGTGCGCGGCCAAGGGCCCGCTGGACTCCATCAACGAGGTAGGCATTGCGTCCATCAAGGACATCCGCGATGAGTTCCGCCACCGGCAAGGACTCTTCCTCTGAAAAGCCGTGCTGAACCAGTTCCAGGGCATATGCCTCAACCGAGACCGATTCGAAAACGACCGGGCGACCAAGGGCACTGCTCAAATCGTTGGCCACGTCTTCCATGGAAAGGAGCCGGGGACCGGAGAGCTCGTAGACCTGCCCGATGTGCTTCTCATCCAGAAAGGCTGCCACCGCAACATCCGCGATGTCCTCGGTATCGATGAAGGGTTCCTGGATGTCGCCGACCGGCATGGAGAGGTGACCGTGCTTGATGGCTTCCTGGAAGGACTCGCTGAAATTCTGGTTGAAGACCGAGCAGCGGACGATGACCCACTCGGCACCGGAGTGCTTCAGGCGGTTCTCGGCATCCTGGGCTCCTTCTTCGCCGCGGCCCGAAATCAGGACCAGGCGCTTAGTGCCGAGTTCGACTGCCAACTTGGCAAAGGCCTCGATCTTGTCAGCCACTCCCGGGAACGAAAGGTCGGGATAGACCGTGATGTAGGCACCGGTTGTCCCCGACAGGGCGGGCGCCCAGGTGGAGGCATCATCCCAGTCGAAGTGGGTCTCGTCCGAGCGGGAGGCGGCCTTGACGTTAACATTGGCGGCCCGAAGCTTCTCGGCGACGTGGCGTCCGGTTTTACCTTTTGCCCCGATGACGAGAACTGTTGGGTCGATTTGATCTTTGTTGGTTTGAGTTGTATTTGTCATAGTGCCTAGACTTTACAACTTAACGACCAGCCAGACCATAGCCCCGATGCTCAACAACATACGAAATCGTCTCATATGAAGGAAATCGACGAATTCAGCGGCTTGCTGGAGGGTCCCCGGGCCCGCGGAGCCTTTACCCTGAGGGGTTTAATGGCTTCCCCCTGGAGCCTGCGCATCGAGGCGGATTCGCCCCTGACCCTGATTGCCATGGTCCGCGGCCGCTGCCATATCGCACATGACAACGGGGAATCCGTCTGGCTGGAGCCGGGAGATGTAGCCATCACCCGGGCACCCGGTGATTACACAATTGCCGATCACCCAGACACCGAGCCCACCATTTTTGTATTACCGGGACAGGACTGCCGCGCCCCGGACGGGCGTTCCCTCCACGACGAGATGATGCTCGGGGTGCGGACCTGGGGCAACGATCCGGATGCCCCCTCATTGATGTTGATTGGGAGTTATGAATCCAAGACGGCTGTAAGTGCCCGGCTTCGCAATATCCTCCCGCCGATCCTCTGGGTGAAAAAGGAAGATTGGGAATCCCCATTAATTGACTGGTTGAATGTCGAAATGGAAAGGGATGCCCCCGGCCAGGCGGCGGTGCTGGACCGCCTCCTCGATATGCTGCTCATCGCCATCCTCAGGAAGTGGCTCGAAGCTAACGAGACGAAAAATTCGCCCTGGTATCAGGCCAAGGGCGATCAGGTCATCAGCCGTGTTCTGAAAATGCTTCACCAGGACCCGGCCCACGCATGGACGTTGGATTCGCTCGCTGCCAAGGTCGGGTTGTCAAGGGCCGCCCTGGCGCGACGCTTCAATGAGGTTGTCGGCGAACCGCCGATGACTTTCCTGACCCAGTGGCGACTGGCCCTGGCCGCGGACCTGCTTTCCGAGCCCGAGGCCACGCTGGAAGAGATTGCCGAGCAGGTTGGCTACAGCAGCGCTTTTGCGCTCAGTTCAGCCTTCAAGCGGGTGAGGGGAGTCTCCCCGAGCGAACATCGGTCGCAGTTGCTCGCCGGGGGTTAATCGGGTAAATTTGATTACCAGCCCAGTCCGGTTCTTGCAGGTGCGACTTAACTGCAGCGACTAGTTGATGTTTACAACTACCTTTCCCCGGGCCCGCTTTGTGGCGACATAGTCGATGGCCGCAGCAACTTCATCGAAAGGATACTCGCGGTCGATAACGGGCGATATTTTCCCCTCTTCAAACAGCTCCAAGACCGACTGAAGTCTGGTCTTGTCCCTCTTCAGGTCTATAATCAAATCAACGGGTTCGTGCTTTTTGCGGGACATAGCCATGGCCTTGAAAAATCCGAGTCCATCTGCCGCACTGGCCAGGACCAACCGACCCCCCTCTCGCAATAGCGGCTTTATCTTGTTCGGGCGATGGTTCCCAATTGTATCGAAAACCAGATCAAAGCGCTCATCGATTTCAAGTAGGTTGACGCTCTGGTAATCGATCACCGTATCGGCGCCAAGACTTCGAACCAGTTCTTCATTGCGTCCACTGCAGACAGCCGTCACATGAGCGCCCAGAGCTTTGGCCATTTGCACTGCAAAGGTGCCGATACCGCCAGACGCGCCATTGATCAGGACACGGTCACCGGGTGTAATTTCCCGATAGTCGTGGATGCCTTCATAGGCTGTCAGGGCGGCTACTCCCAGCGTGCTCGCTTGCTGGTGGGAGCAGGAATCCGGCTTGCGGACAAACGTTTCCGCCGGAACCGAAATATATTCCGCAAAGGATCCGACCCCGGTGAGCGACATCAACCCAAACACCGCTTCGCCCGGTTCGAATCCTGAAACGTCCCCTGCGAGGGATTCAACAACTCCCGAGAAGTCCGCCCCGAGGCCCTTCACCTTGGGCCTGAACAAGCCACAACTCAGGCGGACCAGAAAGGGGTCTGCCCGCATCAGGCGCCAGTCCAGTGGATTGACCGAGGCCGCTTGCACTTTCACCAGTACATGGCCCAGCTTTAGCTCAGGCCGCGGGAGCTCACGAAGCGACAACACGTCCGAGTCGCCATATTTTTCATAGTACAGGGATTTCATTTCTCAGGTAAACCGGGCAGTGAATTTTATTGGTCAAGAATTCACCCGAAATTGAGACGCTAAAGCCTTATCTGGGGTCCTTTGACGAGTGAAGGCATTGAAAATTAACAATTTAGACTGGTCCGACCCCGATTCTAATTAATGGGAGGCTGCTCTTTTCCGGCGCCAGAAGACAAAGGGGAGGGAGACGGCATACATGATGATGCTGTAAACAGCCGCTGGTACGGTTGTCGGTGGCAGGGCCTCGGTTGCGTTGAGAACTAGAAGCGAGCCAATGGCAATGCCGAGCGTGCCGTTTTGCACACCCGATTCGATCGAGATTGTCGTCGCGTCTGCCGGTCCCAGCTTAGCGACATAGGCGGTCATCAGACCAAGGGCCAGCATGATGACATTCAACAACACCAAGGCCTCTCCCAGCGCGGGGAGGTTGCCGTAGAAGACATCCCAGTTTTTGGCCAAGGCGGCAGCGATGATGAGGACAAACAGCACCATGGCTGCCTTCGAAACACCATTGGCGATCCGGTCCACCAATGCGGGCTTCTTTGCGGTCAATAGCATGCCGAGGAGAACGGGTAGGGCAGTGATGAGAAACATCGTGAAGCCCAGTCGGTGAATATTCACCTCGGGGGCGTCCACACCCATGAAGTAGTCCACGGAAAGGACCACCAGGATGGGTACCGTCACGATGGACGTCAGGCTGACCACAGCCGTCAATGAGATCGAAAGGGGCGTATTCCCGCGGGCAATCTTGGTCAGCACATTGGACGTCACCCCACCAGGACAAAAGGACAGGATCATGATGCCAACAGCCATGTCACCGGTGAAACCAAAGGCCTTTATCAAAGCGAAGGCAATCAGCGGCAGCAGGATCAACTGGTTGGTGATTCCCATGGCAAAGGCCTTTGGGAACTGGAGCACCCGGGCAAAGTCCTTCTTCCTCAGGCCAAGCCCAAGGGAGAACATGATAAACGCGAGAATGAGAGGAAGCAGGATTTGTACAATCATATGAGAGAGATGGTGGAGGCAATCCGATGCCTTTGCCCGAGTCAAGGCGGGATACTGGTTGTTAGGTCTAGTCGACTCAGGCAACTGATTTCTAAACAATATTCGGGATCTTGCAGGGTCTCTACCACTGAGCTACGGAATCGTGTAGAGGGTGCGGACGCGGCAGGGTGATTTCCAGGCTTTGAGTTCCTTTTCCCGCTGCATGGCCCGGCTTCTGGTGGGGAAGGACTCATGTCCCAGAAGGTTCCACGGCCCATGCTTATGGGTGTACTTGCCAAGGTGGGATTTGCCTTTCGGGGCGTTGTGTTGTCGGAGGCGTCGCTGAAGGTTGTCGGTATGGCCGATATAGAGGCGCCCCTTGGAGTTCTCCAGGACGTATACAAAGAATTCAGCTATGAAAAAAGCGTCATTGGGTGGAATGACGCTTTCAACAGGAATTATCGATTTTAAATGGCTGCTCAGGCAGGATTCGAACCTGCGACCAAGTGGTTAACAGCCACCTGCTCTACCACTGAGCTACTGAGCAGTATTAAAAGAACGTATTCAGCGACCAAGTGGTTAATCCCGCGGCGCGGGACTCTACCACTGAGCTACTGAGCAACTTATCCAGTGGAAAACGAGAAATAAGGGGGGAGGAGAATGGCTTGTCAATGGGTTTTTGAGGCTGGATTTGAAAAAGCCCCTCAGGCGGCGTCGGTAATCTCCTCCAAGTAGGCTAGGAGGTCCTTTCTCAATTGCTGAAGGGAGGGATCTGCTTCTTCGGCAGGGAGGTCCTCTATTCGCCGGATATCGACTTCAAGAGCCCAGATCAGCTGCATCCGTGCTCGATCCTTGAGTTGTGAATCCGGTTGGCGCTCCACAAAGTCATCGAACATGAGGAAGCTCATGGGAAAGGTGTCCCCATAGGCCGCCCATCTATCCCGGACCGAATCGGAAACCAGTTCCAGGGCGTAGCGGCTAAAGACCGGTCTTGGACGGGTGATAATTGCACTCATGTAATGCCCGCACTTTTCGTAGAGCCGCTCCTCAAGGAACGGAACCTCGTCCACTGGTCTTCTCTCCAGTTGGCGCATCAGGTCGAGGGTGGTGATGCTCCACTCCACCGGATCAATTTTCTTCCTGACAATGGTGAAGACCACGCTTTGATTGGCCCATGCCATGGCGGGTTTCCCCCTGACAACAGCTGGTTCGAACTCCAATCTGCGGACAAAGGCGATTGCCTCGCGATCGAGGCGTTCGTAACCGGAGGATTTGTGCAGGCTGAATTCGTTGGTCGAGCCATCCTCCATGACCTTGAACCGGACAATGACAACACCTTGCTCCAGTTGCATAATGGCCGCAGCTGGATAATCGAGGACCGGGGCGTTGACAATCTGCGGGGGCTGGTTGACCTCAGTCGTTTCGCACCCGACCAGCAGTGCAGCTATTGTAACGGCAAGGAGACCGGTCAGTTGAACTGTTGAAATCCGATTCATCGGAGTACATTTGCGTGAATTTCGTGGGTAATCAGTTTAGCAGCCAAGCCTCAAAATAGCTATTCAAATCCGTTTCCGCGAGGGGCCCCTCCTTGACAATTCCTGTAAATTAATGAACTTTTCCGACGATGCTGCGCGTAGCGACAATTCTGATGGCCCTTATCCAGATTCAAGTCTGGGGTATGCAACCGGCGTGCTTTTCGCCGGAATGTGAGCCTGAGCCAGTCAAGAACTGCTGTAGCATGCCAGTGGAGGAGGAACCCCTGGCCACCGGTTGCGGAACGGATGGACACATTTGTCCCTGTTGCGTGATTAGTGACTTTCCGGTTGAGCAGGATCCGGCCAAGCAGCTTTGGGAAACATCCATCATCCATTTGGTGCCGTTCCCGGCTGATACTTTCTTGCCGGATGAGATTGCCCCGCGAATGGGAAGTACCCAAGTGCCGGATACAGGCTACATTCTTCCAAATGCCCCGCCAAGAGCAGTTTTGTCCTGCTGGATTTTGTGAGCCAGTCTGAATAAGCGGATTCCGTCCTTTGACGGATCCGATTGTTGGAATAACCACCATTGCTGTGGTTTCGCATACGCGATTCACAACGAATCGCTCACCTTATTCAGATAAATCATGGACGACAAATTACAGGCGATCAGCCGAAAACCAACCAGCGGGAGTTCTCCACCGAAAGCCTCCCGCAAGCCGCGCATCAAGCGGCTTTTAATCAAGCAAGCACCCTGGCTATTTGCCGCGGTGGCCGTGGTGTTGTTTCTACTGCTGTTCGGCAACCGCTTTCTCCCGGCTGCAAGCGTGGAGGTGGAAACGGTCGTCACCTTGCCCCAAGCGGGGGAGGTCCAGGCGGCCACTGTTCCTCTCTCCGGTCAGCAAGTGGGGAATGCCTATGCCGGAGCCTCCCTTTTCCAGGCTTCGGGCTGGTTTGAGGCGGACCCTTTCCCGTATCGTGCTACAGCGCTGGCCAGCGGAGTGGTGGAAAGCGTCCATGTCCTTGAGGGGCAACCGGTGGAGGCCGGTGAGCCGATAGCGACGCTCATCCGGGAGGATGCCGAATTGAAAATGCGAACCGCAGCGGCCAATCTTGAAGCGATGCGGGCCTCCCTTGACGCAGCCACTAGTGAACAGGAGTTGGCCCGTGCCCGCGTCGAGAGCATGTGGCAGCAGATCGAGGTCGCGAAGTCGCGCCGCCAGGAGCTGGCTGACCTTGCGGAACGCGCCGATGAGCTTGGCGCAGAGATTATGGCCGAACAGGAAATTATCCAGGCCAAGCTTCGCCTGAAGACCCAGGAGCAAGCCCTTGTCGCCCTGCGGGCACAGTTGAGGGAGCGGGAAATTGAGACGGAACGCCTGGACCGGCAGTTGCAGTTGCGCCAAAGCATGCTTGAGGAAGCACAGGTGCGGCTGGCGACGGCAAAGCTGGAGTATGACCGCATGGTTATCCGGGCCCCGGTGACGGGTGTTGTCCAACGCCTGATGGTGGCCCCGGGACAGAAGAAGGTCCTGATGGCGGACAATCCGGAATCGGCAACCGTGGCCCTGCTTTATCAGCCGGAACACTTGCAGGCCCGGATTGATGTCCCGATTGCCGAGGCCTATCGCCTTATTCCGGGGCAAGCCGTCTTCATTGAGAGTGAGTTCCTTCCTGGAAAGGAGCTGCGTGGCTACATCCAGCGCATTGTCGGGGAGGCCGACTTGCAGCGCAACACTCTCCAGGTGAAGGTCAAAGTTGTGGATCCACCAGCTACGCTTCGTCCGGAAATCCTCTGTCGGGCCCGCTTCCTTGACAGCCGGGTGGTTGGATTGGGTAGTGCTCCGGAGAAGGTATCAAGGGAGACGATTGCTTCCAGTTCAGAGACCGGCCTCCGGTTGCTGGTCCCTGTAGCAGCCATGTTTGACCGCAGCGGAGAGGCTGCGTCCGTTTGGGTGGTTGGGCCGGATGGTAAGCGTGCTGCGTTGCGCCAGCTCAAGCTACTTGGGGAGGAGCGCGACGGGTACGCCTTTGTCAACTCCGGGCTCCGACCCGGCGACCGGGTGATTGTCCAGTCTTCCGGGAATTTAAAAGCGGGAAAACGTATCAAGTATTAGGAATACCCCTTGGATTGAATATGAACGATAAAGAAAATTTCATCATCTGCCGCGCCCTCAGCAAGAGCTATCAGAAGGGAGCAACCACCGTTACCCCACTGGAAGAACTCGACCTCGAAGTTGCCCGCGGGGAATTTCTTGCCCTGATGGGGCCGTCCGGCTCGGGTAAGACAACCTTGCTCAACTGCATCGCCGGGATCGACCAGCCGACTTCCGGCGAGTTGCTCATCGGTGGGCAGGATATTGTCGACATGAGCCGGGGCGAGCTGACCAGTTGGCGGGGCCGGCACTGTGGGTACATCTTCCAGCTCTATCATCTGGTGCCCATCCTGACTGCCTTTGAGAATGTCGAATTGCCCCTGCTGCTCGACAAGGGCCTGACCAACAGCGCCCGCCGGATACGCGTCGAGGCCGCACTGGATCTGGTGGGCTTGACCGACCGTGCCAGCCACTTCCCCTCGGAACTTTCCGGCGGCCAGGAACAGCGGGTAGCCATCGCCCGGGCCATCGTCACGGACCCGGAATTGCTGGTAGCGGACGAGCCGACAGGCGACCTCGACAGTAGTGCCGCCAGCCAGATATTGGAATTGCTACAACGCCTGTCCCGTGAACACGGCAAGACCATCGTCATGGTTACCCACGACCCACGGGCAGCCGATGCGGCTGATCGTTGCCTGCATCTTGAAAAAGGTCAGCTGCTGGAAGCCCATCAACTGGAAAGGGCGATGGGATGAAGAGCATGCTGAACCTTTTCATTCTAGCGGGAAAGCAAGCCCTGCGCCATCGCACACGGAGCATCCTGACCGTGCTTGGTGTGGCCGTGGGGATGTTCCTCTTCAGCAGCGTTGAGACCATGCAGGCTGCGCTTGGGCGGGCGACAAAAATAACCGCGGATGACACGACGCTGGTGGTCTATCGAGAGAACCGGTTCTGTCCGGCCACCTCCCGCCTGCCGGAGCATTACCTGAACCAAATCCGTCGGATTGACGGGGTGGCGGAGGCCATTCCCGTTCAGGTTGCGGTCAACAACTGCGGAGCCAGCCTGGATGTGATCACTTTCCGCGGCGTGCCGAGGGAGGACCTGAAGCGTTACAATCCCGAACTGGAACTCGTGGCCGGCTCCTACGATGAGTGGACCAACCGCTCGGACGGAGCGCTGGTGGGAGAGCATTTCGCCAAGCGGCGCAACCTCGAACCGGGAGACACCTTTGAAGCGGTCGGGGTCCGGGTGGTCGTGGCTGGAATCATCCGCTCTCCCAACGCCCAGGACAACAACGTGGCCTACGTCCATCTTCCCTTCCTGCAACAGGCCAGCAGGGTAGGCTTGGGTACGGTTACCCAGTTCAACGTCCGGGTGGAAAATCCCTCCTTTCTTGAACCGGTGGCCGCGAGGATCGATGACATCTTCCGGTCCGACAGTGCCCCCACGATTACCCGTCCCGAGAAGGCCTTTTTTGCCCAGACAGCCAAGGACATGGTGGAGATGATTGGCTTCACCCGCTGGCTGGGTCTGGGGGCTGTGCTGGGTGTCCTCGGCTTGGTGGCCAACGCCCTGTTGCTGGCTTCCCGCACGCGGATCAAGGAGGGTGCCATCCTGCAGACCATTGGATATCCCCAGCACGCCATCGGCCTGCTGGTGGTCTTCGAGGGGATTTTGCTGGGCCTGGCTGGCGGTATCCTCGGGAGCCTCCTCTCCAGTCTCTTTTTCGGCTGGCAGAATTTTTCGTTTGGCAGCGAGGGCCTGACATTGGCCCTGCAGCCGAGCTATGCCATCACCATCCTGGGTATTCTGGTGGCCTTGCTGCTAGCCCTTATTTCCTCTATCTGGCCAGCTTATGAGGCCGCCAAGCGACCAATTGTCCAATCCCTGAGAGATTCCTGAGCCATGTTACCGTTTTCCTATGCCTATCGCAACCTGATGCGCGAGCCGAAGCGCTTTCTGCAGAAGGCGGGCGGTTCCGCCCTGGTTATCTTCCTGATCATAGCAGCCGGGGCCTTCAACAGCGGGATGCAGGACCTCCTGCAGGCCAGTGGTTCGGAACATAATGTTATTTTCCTGGGGGCCGGTTCCGAGGAGAGTGTCGAGCGCAGCCAAATTCTCATGCAGGCCGAAAGCATGATCCAGGCCGGTGTCCGGGGGATTTCCAAACGGGCTGGTGTCGCGGCCGTGTCGGGAGAAGTTCACTACAATGGCCTGCTTGCTGTGCCGGGAGCACAACCGGCCCAGGGGCTCACCCGTGGGGTCACCCCAGCCGTCTTCGAGGCCCACCGGGAGGCCCGTTTGCTAGAAGGGCAGTGGCCGGCATCCGGTGAAGTGATGGTGGGGAACCTGGCTCATCACCTGCTCGGTGTGGACGAAGAAGCATTGGCGGTTGGAAAGACGATTCTCTTTGAAGGGGAGGAATTCCGCATCTCCGGTCGCTTTGATGCCAGTGGAACCGTCATGGAATCGGAAGTCTGGTTTAACCGCAGTGATCTCATGACCCTCATCCAGCGGGAGACCCTTTCCTGTGTCGTCATCCACCTTGATGATCCGGCTAATATCAAGTGGGCCGATATTTTTGCCAAGCAGCGGCTGGACCTCGAGCTGGTGGTTGTATCAGAAAGGGAATACTATGCGAACCTTTCGGCCTTCTACGGGCCCATTCGCAGTATGACGTGGCTGACCGCCGCCATGGTGGCCCTTGGCGCAGCAATGGGTGGGCTGAACATGCTTTATGCTTCCTTCTCCTCCCGGATCCGCGAGTTGGCCACCTTGCAGACCCTTGGATACCGCCGCAGGGCTGTCCTGCTTTCCCTGATTCAGGAAAGCCTCTTCACCCAGGCTGTCGGGCTGATGGTCGCGGTTTCCGGGGGCTTGGTGGTCTTGGAGGGGTACATGGTCCAGTTCTCTGTCGGGACCTTTCGCATGGAGCTCACGGGTGGTGTCCTGCTGGTGGCGTTGTTAACAGCCCTGGTACTGGGAACTCTGGGAACGCTTCCTCCCGCAGCCCGCTGCCTGCGCATGCCCGTCCCTGCGGCGCTCCGCTCCGGCTAGTCCTTTCAATTTCAACATATCAATTATCAATCATGAAGAAACATCATCTGTTATTAACCGTATTGTCTATTGCGATGCTCCTCTTGCTCAGTGGCTGTGGGCCCAAGGGGGAGTCCGTCGAATCCGCAGTTGTGGAGGTCGCCCCGGCTTCCCCAGCCGGATCCTTCCTTTTGGCAGACATCCCGCCGGATGCTAAAGACCTGCTGGAAGGGCTTGCGTCTGCGGCTCCGGAGGAGCCAATCCTGGTCAAGGGGCGGGTTGGAGGAACCCTCGAACCCCTGTCGTCTGAATTCGCAGGCTTTGTCCTTTCAGACGAGGTCATCGTCTTTTGTGACGAGATGGGCAAGGACGGCCATTGTCCAACGCCCTGGGATGCCTGCTGCGAGGACCCGGAGAAAATTTCCGCCTCCCGGGCCTTCGTTCAGTTTGTCAATACGGAGGGATTTCCGCTTCAGGTCAACCTGAAGGAAGCCATTGGCCTGCAGGAGAACGATGCGGTCATCGTCAAGGGGTATCTATCGCCAGATTCCACGCCGGACAATCGCATCATCATCGCGCAGGGTATCGCTATCGGGAGTTAGGAAATAACGCGGATTATTTCAACAGCATCTGCACTTGGAAGATACCGGCTTCACTGGCCGGGATTTCCACCGTGAAGGAACCGGCTGGGGACTCGACAACCGGGTTGGCAACCGGCGACCAGTTGAGGAAGTCATCACTGACCGTGACCAGCCAGTCGAAGAGCTGGGCATAGTCGGCGGGGAAGTCCCATGTCAGGGTGATGCCCTCCTGGTCAATAAGGACCATTATCTCCGGTGGGCTGAGGTCGATGGCATTCATGCCCATGGACATCGGATCAAGGGGATCCGTTCCATCGAGCATTTCCTGAAGGTTGTTGATACCGTCCCCATCGGCATCGCCATAGGGATCTCCGTCACCCATGAGGAAGGCGTCTTCCCAGGCGTCGATGAGGAGGTTCTGGTTGGTATCGGCATCAGCAGGTAGCGGGAAACTGAGGACGACCACGCTGATGACCTCCATGTCGGTGCCGTCACAGTCATCATCGACGACATCGGTATAGCCGGTTACAAACAGGCGGGTTCCGTCGATGAGGTCGAATCCGTCGGTTGAGGCATAGGGCTGGCCCGGTGCGGCGAAGAGGTTGACCGGTTGGTTCGTTCCGAGGAGGAAAAGGGCGTGGCAACCACCGTCGAAGGAATCGGGCTGCACCTCGAGGGTGAAGGATTCCACCGGTCGCGAGGGAAGTCCGTTGAGCAACGGTGCTATGGATGCCTGGGCGGCATCGATGTTGCCGGGATTAATGCCCAGTTCGGAGAGGTAAGGCTCTGGGAGGGCATTGCCGCGGACAAATGAGCGTAGGACCTCAAATGGGGGCAGATAGGTGCCGGGGGGAGCGGCGTTGGAATTTTCGCTGCTGACTGCGTAGATGGCGGTCGCAACGTCGCGCAGGTTTGCAAGACCTTGATCGCTCTGTACGGCATCATCAATCGTGGTGAACAATTCCCGGATGTCATAGCCGGGAAGGGATTCGGAGAGCTCGATGCGCAGGTCGGCAAAGTCATCACCAGTCGGTGTAAAGCGTCCGGCGTCCCCGGTGCGTCCGCCAAACAAGGTTAGCTTGCCGGCTTCGAGATCGGGGAGTGAACGGGCGAGGAAGATGGATTCCAGTTTCACTTCCAGCAGGAGCCCGGAAAGGGTATCGATTTCCGTCCAGTTGCCACTGATGGTCGGGCGCACGATGCTGTTGCGGGCGGCGAGGGCAGCTGCAATCCAAGCGGCGGCTTCCTCCTGCAGGGTACCGTTGCCGGGAGTGTATTCAATTTCCGGGATGGTGCCTTCCGGGATGGCATAGAGGGCGGCAATTTCGCGTCCCCGGTCCTTGTCTTCCTCGGGCGTGGTGACGGCGTAGACCGGCTCGGTCATGACGGAGACAAGTCCCTGTCTTGTATCCGCGATCACGGCATCCAATCCGAGGCCGGGTCCGGTCACGCCTTGCTGGCCAAGCTGGGCTGCGGCATCCCCGGCCAGATTGGACCCGTCCAGTGCGAAGACATCGAGGCGTGCGCCTTCGGCCGCAGTGGCCCGGTTGCCGGACAGGCCGTCGACAGGAAGCGGGGCCACCCTTAGCTGGAAAGCGATATTCTCCTCCAAGCGCTGCTCGGGGCTAGGTGTTTCCGTAGCCAGAGCAGGGTCCGTTCCGACCAGCAGCTCATTCAGGTCGCCGTAGCCGTCTCCATCGGTATCGACCCCACCCAAGGGGTCGAGGCCCTCTGCGAGTTCGACAAAGTCCGGAACGCTGTCCTTGTCTGAATCGAGAGTGAAGGCATCTTCCTCAAAAATATAGTCCACTACCCGGATGGCTGACGGGCGCTGAGTGTTGGGATCGACAGCATAAAAGTGAACCGTGGTGGTCTCACCGACAAGGACTGGAGTTGAGTTCCAAAGCACCCACGCCCCGTCATTGCGGCGGTAGTACACGGGAGCGTTTGCCGGTTGCGGAGCGAAGGACATGAGGAAAGCCTTGGTCTTGATGCCGTCCACCGGACTGATGTCGACACTGGCCCCACTGGCGCCTCTCGAAGCGGAGTAGCTGTGAAGGGAGATGGCCCCGTTGTACTGGTTGGTCAGGGCAAAAGCCGTTCCAACCGGTACGGTTCCCACCACGACTGGCATGGGTGAACCCAGTCCGGCCTCCGGGCCCTCAAGGACCTCGGATTGCAGGGAAAGCTGATTCCCTTGCAGGACAGGATCAGAAGTCCAGTCCGGAACATTGTATAGGGCCAGCATCTGGGCTTCCGGATCGACAAACGGTTCGGAGGCAAAAGCGAAGGCATTGGCCCTGACGGCAGCGCGGCGCAATTTGGGGAGCTCGGCACTGCCACCGGCAAGGAAGGTTCCACCGTCCGGATTGTAGATGGTGGTGCCTGTTGTCCCGCTGGTTGCACCGTTGTTATCAAGCATCTGGAAACCACCCGATCCGAGTGGAAGCGCCCCTGTAAAGAAGCTTCCCTCCGGAGAATCGATGGTCTGAAGCAGCTGGGGCGCGTTGATTCCGTCAAAGGAGTAGACCCGGGCGGATTCCCCGGACGCGTCAATGGCAACGATCCTGGCGCCGTTATCCGATTGAACAATCGAGAGGGAAAGAATGCCGTTACCGGTATCGAAACTTCCGATACTGGATAACCCGAAGACGTCGACCTGTGCCTCGGTCACTTCATGGATGTCAATTACCGGTTGGCCAATCCGCCAGGTAACAAAGTGGTGCAGGGTACCGGAGACTAGGAGCCCGGATGCCCACAGGGAGTCCTCCGGGACAGCGGCTGTGGCAACCTTTTCGGCCGTGCCGGTGTCGTAGGCCAGCAAGGTCAGGTCGTCATCCTGTCCACCCGCCTTGCCAAGGTAGACAACGACTCGTTCGCCGCCCTCCTTGATGATGACATCCCGGGCCTGCTGGATCTCGCGATCCGCCAGGGAGTCGTCCAAATCGGAAAAGGCCAAGCCGTCGTGACGGACGGTTGTGATGTGGTTCGGGTCCGGGGCACCGTTTTCCCGCGAGCCAATCCACAGGTCGTCGTGGATGGTGTTGCCGAAGCCGCCAATGTCGGGGGCAGCCAATTCAGCCGGTCCAATACCTTCCGGAAACACTGCATCGATTTGTGGAAGTCCTCCGGGGACATTTGCCTGGATGACATGGACCCGGTTGGCCAAAGGACTGGTCACCGCGAAGCTGTCCTTGTCCGTCCCAAACCAGTGTCCCATGGCTACACCAGTGATGTTGTCCATGCCTGTTGCCCGGGCCGGGTACCACGTCCAGTTTCCCTCGGACAATTGGTAAGCCGCCCGAAAACCACCACTTGCCTTGTCGATAACGACCAAATCTTCCCGTCCGTCCCCGTCAAGGTCTCCCACCAGATGGAATTCCTCCGGCGTTTCCTGCACCTGGCTGGCAAAGACAGCCTGGGTCAGCAGGGCGACCAGGGAAATCAGGTGAATGGGAAAGCTGTGTTTCATGTGGGCAAAATTTTCTATGGGACAAGGATCTCCGGAACCGGATGGACGGAGGCGATTTCCCCGTTCTCATCGAAGCGGACCACGATGTAGGCGTAAGTGGCTTTGCGGATAGCCGGTTGCGTATCCAGGAGGACAATCGGCCACGGCTGGTCCAGCTGGCCGGTTCCGCGGTTGATGATCTTGACGAAAGGATCGCGGACCAGCGTATTGCCCTTGTCGATACCGGTGGCGATGTCGGTCATCAGCGGTGATACCTGGATGATGTCGCCCGAGGGAGTGGGGTAGTCCTCATTAGGAACCTGGTAACGGTAAAGCATCATCGGCAGCAGTTTTCCGCTGGGCTCATTGACCGGGAAGAGATAGTCCCGGATATCGGCATTGGTACCGATGAGAGCCCCTTCGATGAGGTCAGCCGGCGGGACTTCGCCGATTACGACGCCCATGCCGTTGAAGTCGGGTTCCTGAACACGCAGGGCAACCATGTCGTTGCTGATCTTCTGGGCCACTTCCGGCGCCGTGCGGGCGGGCCAGGGAACCATCGGCCCGGTAGCCTCCTCAATGGAGTCGGTCGGCCACATGAACTGGTAGGCGTTGCTGTAACTGAAGGTTCCGCCGTACTTGGCGATGGCGCGGATTTGGATGGTGTAGGTCGTTCCCTTGATGATCGGAATGCTGACCGCATAATCCGGTCCCGGACCAAATCCTGCCTCAAGGGATGGTGTCTGATAGGCACCATAGCCCGCGTTGGAATCGTCGCCCTGACCGGAATCCCATCCCAACTGGAAATTGTTCTGCGGGGAGGCCTGGTTGACGGAGAGGTCGGGCGAAATGCTGTTCGGTATCGGGCCCGGTTCCGGCACCAGCAGGACCTCGAAGCGCTCGACGCCTTCCGGTGTACAGAACCACTTCAGAAGCATGCGTGGATCCTCGTCGGTGCCGTCCACTTCAGGTGGGCTCAGCATCGGGTCGGGGGCCGGTTGCTTGACGGCCACATATTGCCCCAGAAGCTTCAGTTCGCTGGCGTTGCCATTGTCATCCAGGAACTGGCCAAAATAGGTGATCTCCGCCGAATTGGGTGGCAGGGCACCATCTTCAAGGACAATTTCCTGGGCCTCTGCCTCATCAGCCAAGCCTTGGCGCCAGAGGGTGAGGTTGCCGGTATCGACGCGCCGGTAGACGCGGTATTCACCGGCTCCCTCGGTGAGGGAGAATTTGACCTTGATTGGATTGACCGGATTTTGCCCGTCCTCGGGAACCGGAGCATTGCCCGGGAAGGGCTTGCCGCCGGGGGAGTGGACATCGCAGCCAATAACCGATGAAGTCGCACTGAGGACCACCTCATTGCAATCTTCGCGTCCAAGGAACCGGACCTGCCGGATAAATCCCCGATCAGGAAGGCCGATCCGTTCAAAGAGAACCCATTCGGAGACATTACCTGCAGCGTCACCGACCCGGCAGTAGAAGTTCAGCAAATCCAGTTTCTCAGTGTTCTGCCGGCCCAGGTCGAGGCGATGTCGGACAGTGGTACGGTAGCGGGTGAAGTCATACCTACCGAGGAAGTTGTCCGGATTGCGGGTATCATTAACCGCGAACTCCGCCCAGGCGACGGTCAGGTTATCCCGTTCGCAAATCAAGTCGAAGATGACCCGCAGGGGATCCTTGCCTGCATCCTCTGCAACATCCTCAAACTTGTCGGGGATGGCAATTGGCAGGCAGCAGTAGATGAGGATTTGCCCTTCCGGAGGATCGGGCGCATTCCGGTCCCGGAGGACACCAAAGGCCGGTGCACTGTTGGGGGAGTAATTGCCTCCCATGGCGGTGGGTTTGACGGCCCGGATGGTGTACCAGTAGGTCTGATCGTAATCTTCCGGGACCGTCGGGGAACCCTGGCCATCATCGATATAGGACAGGCGGCGGACATTTTCGTCCTGCGGTATGAAATTGGAAATCTGGTTCCACTGCGGATCTGCGCCAAACTTCTGGACATCACCCGGATTGGACCAGCGGTAAACATAGTAACCGGAAATTGGTTCTTCCGGGGTGGAGGCCAACTGCCGCCAGGTGACCTGCAGGTGATGGGTTTCCTGGCCATTGACGTAGTCGACAACGTTCGAAACCTCCGGCCGGCGGGGGGCGTTGGGTGGAACCCGGTCCGACATCATGACTTCCGTTCCTTCTGAAACCTCACCGTTCCGGCCCAGGATATCGCGCGCAGCGACGTAGTAATAGAAGCGTTCCCCATCCTTAAAGGGAATGGAGTTCTCATCGAACATGTCATTGTCGTCGGCGACAAAGGCCGTGTCCGGATAGGTATTGAGGTCGAGGACATCGACTTCGTCAAAAATGGCTGTTGGAAGGACCGGGCTACGGTTGACCAGCTTGATTTCCGGAACATCGAGCGACATCTGGGCCAGCAGATCGCCCTCAGGCGGTTGCAGGTCCCAGCCAAGGTCCTCTGCCATGGCGAGTGTTACCCGGTAGACATTGAATCCGTATTGCAGCAAGGCGAGGCGGCGCAGGTTGTTGGGAATGGCCCAGCGCAGGCGGGCATTGAGGTGGCCCTTCGGGGACAAGTCGGGCACCGCCACCGGCCCGCCCGGTGCGGGCAGGACGACCGGTTGGCCGGCTTCGACGGCCACGCGCCCAACCACGCCCATTTCCACATTACCCGGTCCCAATTCACGGATTTCGAAGGTGGTCTTGCCGGGCCCAATCTTCTGGGCATGGGCCAGTCCGAGGCAGAGGGAGACTCCCGGATGCATGCGCGCCAGCAGCATCAGGTTGGCAAAGTGGCGTTCGTCGAACAGCGAACCGCGGATGACCGCGGAAAGCTTTTCCTCGACGGTCAGTTCCTCGGCTGGCATCAGTTCCCCAAACAGCTCATCAATGGCAAAATTCAAGTCACCCGGGGTCTGGCCAATTCCTTCGGCGCGGGCCAGAAGCACCTTGATGACAACCGGGTCCTCCTGCAGGGCAACAATACCAGTCTTGGTAAATTGTCCGGGATCCTGGATGTCGCCAGGCTTGGTGTAGACGGCCAGGCGGCGGTTCAGCAGATTCTCGCTGTCCGAGGTCAACTGGAAGAGGATATAGGCCCAGTTGTTGTTTTGCTCGTCCACAGCCGACGTTCCGACGGAGAAAAGGGCATTGTCGAGCGGCTGGGCATTAATGCTGCCTGTAGCGAAACCAAGAATACAGCCCAGAAGAAGGCCCATCTTCCGCCAATGGGGGATGCCTTGTGCTGTAACTGTCTTCTTCGAACGGAATGTCATTTGGGTTGCTATCTTAAAATTCATTTTGGCGGCTCCTCATCAATCCACGCTGCGGCTCCACTTTTTGCCTTCCTTGACGAGGCGGGCGGTCTTGTCGAACTTGAGGCAGATCGGGCAGAAGCCGATTTCTGCCTGGAAGCGGCCCTCACCGGCGAGGGAAAGTCCGGACGGCTTGGCCACGCCGACGAGGGAAATTTCGCCGGTAATGCTGACGATACAGAGCAGGTCACCACTGACCCCGAGGAACATCTTGCCAAAGACCGTTGGTCCCTCGGCAAAGACACCCGCCCCGGCCCCGACTCCGGCGGAGAGGTTGAAGAGGCAGGTTGAGGGAATGCCGATCAGCTGGTTGATCGGTATCCAGAATTCGCCGTAGCCATAAAATCCGGTGAAAGGTGGCTCACCGATCACTTCCCCGACGATCGGATCCCAGAAGAACGGATCAAGCGAGCAGGCCCGGCCAAAGAAAATGCCACCACCGCCCTGGAAGCCTTGGACCTCCAGCTGGACGCCGGCACTGATGTAATTCTCAAACTTGCCGAACATGACCGAAGCGCCGAGCTGGTGGATGACGATGGAGTCGGCAAAGGAGATTTCACCGACCAGGTCGATGCCCCCACCCATACCAAGAAGCGGGAAGCCTTCGCCACCGGCCATGACAAACTTGGCCGCGATGTTCAGTGATACGCCGGGGAAGAGCCATTCGACGGCAACATCCTTGGCCCCCATGGTCACTTCAGTGGCCTTGCCGGCGTCGGGGAGACACTCGGTCGGGGTGTTGTCGGAATTCAGTTCCTTGATGAGCAGGAAGACATGGGCCTTCATCTCATCCGGAATGTTAATGGAGGCCTTGAGATCAAGGCGCAGTTCCGTCAGCGAGTCGTTGCGGACCTTGGCGTATCCCTTAATGTCGGCAGTCGCCATGACGGTCGCGACATCGCCGAGCATTTCCTCAAACTTTTCTTCAAGTCCACCAACGACATCGCTGATGATTTCCTCGAGCGTCAGGTTGATCTGGTCGAAGACTTCGTCGATGGCTTGCGTGAGCAGGGAGGAGGCGTCGTAGAGATACTGTTTGAGCAACCGGTTGTACTGGGCAATGATCGGCAGCTCGGTGATGTAGTCCATGATGCGCTGCTTGATCTTCTCCCGCAGGGCTTCGTCGTACGCGGCCAGCGAATCGACGCCGGGCTGGATATCCTCGAGAATGTCCTCCACCACGGATGTAATCTCCGTCACGGCGTCCTCTATAGTCTGGGCGTTGTCATCAACAAGATCGATGACCTGGTTGGTAAAGGCACCTCCCTGGGCCAGTTTTTCCCGGACCCCGGAGATAAAGTCGCGTACCTCGACGATCGCTTCCCGGACCTCGACGATGCGGGGCTCCGCCTTCCTGAGGATTTCATCAATTTTCTGGGCAAACTCTGGCTTGTCGAGGGCTTCGGAGACGATGTTGGCCAATCCAAGCACAACCTCCTCCATGTTGCCAAGGGGAGCACCTTCCTTTTCCTCGATGAACTCCTCGATGGCGGTCAGGGCATCTTCCGCCTGGCCGAGCCGCAGGTCGACTTCCTGGATAACCCCGGCGGCCTCCTTGGCGGTGGTCAGGGCCTTGTCGATCTGGGCAAAGACCCCGTTGATCTGGTCCAGTGCGCCGGTGTCGATGACGGAGGCGAGATCGTTGTTAAGCCACTTCTTGTCCACCTCGTCCCAATTGGGCGTGATCGCATCCATGATCTCATCAACCGCCGTGTCGACAGCCGGCCCGAGGACCTTCTCGAAGAACTCCCGCTGCTTGACATCAAGGACCTCGTTGAGCCCCTCGACCCCGGCGTTGACGATTTCTGTCTCGAGGTACTCTTGTAGGACGCCGGTGGCGTCGGTTGCCTTGTCGGAAACCAGATTGGCGAGGTTGGTCACCGGGAAGGTGGATAACCCCGCACCAAAGGAGACCTCGACAATCTCCGAGGAAAGGTAGTCCACCTGGTGCTGGGCGTAGAGGACGACAAAATTGTTTCCCGCCTCTGTGAAGGAGACGAAGGACTTGGAGGCGGCGCGCCATTCGAGGGGGTAGTCAAAATCCACTACACCGAGCCAGCGTGTCTGGGCGCGGGGGCGGTATTTTTCATCGGAGTCAGAGATGCCGTTGCGGTATTCCTCAAGCGTCACGTCCCCGGGGAAGCCGCGGTTGGAGACATCATAGATCGCCTCGTTGAAGAAGTGCTTGCCGCCGGTGGAAAATCCAAGGTCCGGATACCCCCCCATCATGTAGATAATGGGATTGGGATCATCCTTGACCGCGGTGGTGTGCAGATGGATTTGCAGGTCCTCAAAGAAGGGGACATCGACAAAGGCGGGAATGCTTAACCAGCCAAGACCTTCCGGAAGGACGGCGTAGTCGTTTAAGTAGGCATCCCCGACTGGTGTGGCCCGGTAATCGGTGTTCTCCGGTCCGGCGATATCAAAGCTGTTGGGCAGGGCCAGGCGCGAATCAAAGGGCGGGTCGAGGTCTCCTGAAGCAAGGGTGATAAGATTCCCATTGGTTTGGAAGCCGAAGCGACCGGAAAGGGGCTGTGGAATGCCACCCGCATAGGCCTCTACGCCCAAGACGATCCTGCGCTGGGAGGGATCACAGAAATCGGCATCCTTGCCCTCGAAATTGAGCGATAGTGGCAGGAAGTCAGCATTCCAGTAGGAGAGCTTCTTGAGGACGTTGGCATCGGAGGCGGCGATGTCGGCCCCGAGGAGCGCACCCTGGCAACTGATCATCAGCTTGTCAAAGGCGAGGTCGAAATCGGACGGGTAGGGGACGGAAAGCTCACCCGCCGTGCGACTGTCTACTGCCTCGCTGTCCATGTAGGCCCAGCCGAGAGTGGTGAAGGTGAAGTCCATCCCGTAGATGACCGCGGTTGGATTGAACTGGCCATTGATGGCCTCATGGATGCCGGTGATCCCGGCGTAGCGGACATAATACTTGGCCCGGTCGGTTAGCGGGAAGGGATCCGAGGCCTGTCCGGCAAGGACCATGTCGCCGTCCTGGGCTCCGTTGGAAACGACGCGGAAGTTCAACCCGGGATAATCGCCCAAGCCGGCTGTGTAGGCCGCCGTTCCCGGCCGCTCAACCGCATCGGTCTGGCTGGGATCAACGCCTGTCAACAGCATCCGTGCGGGCTGGTTGTTACTGTCACCACCGTACTGGGAACCTGAGAGGAATATCCCGCTGGCAAGGAAACCGGCATCAATGAACTCGGAAGCTTTCTGGGCGTAATCCCCGACTGCACTGACCCAGCCCCAGTTCAGGGTAGTCGGTGCGTTCATTAGTCCCGTGGCGGATAAGCCACCATCACGGGTGAAGTTGAGGAAGTCACTATCCGGAAGGAAAGTCAGCGTTTCCACCCCGACTTCACCGCCGCAATCGCCCTCCGGGCAGTCGCGAGCGTAATTGACGTCGACTGACGTCACCCCCTCGAGCCCACCGTAGGATGGATCCACCATGTCCTGAACAATTCGCTGGGACCCCTTGTTGGCACTGATAAGCGCATTGTAGGGAAAGTGGCCGCGATACAAGGTTCCCCCGAGGCTGACATCCATGGTCAACATCGCCGAGCAGTTCTGCGGGTGTGGTTCAATGAGAACCTCCGCGGAATCGATACCGGCTACCTTCCAGTAGTAAGCATCGTTACCGAGCTTAAAGCGCTTGCCGGCGGGAACGAGGGCATCGCCGAGCAGGGTGTCGTAGGCCTTCCCCCGGGTGTAGACGATCTGGCCGGTGGGGGAGAGGCGGATGCGGTCTTGTTGGACATCCCACGCGAGTGAGCCGATTTCAAAAATCAAGGGTTTGGACTCCTCGGCCGCCCAGCGGAGTTGGGTGTCATCAAGTGTGGTCGATGTAGGAACAAGGTCCGGTCCGAGGTCGACGTTAAAGAAAAAAACGTTCGGCTCGTGAATGCGGGTATTGGCATCCACGCCGATCCCGAATCCCGACGGAAGCTGCATGTTGACCGTACCGGTCAGGTCCGTGGGGGTGGCGACCAATGTGGAGATGGTGAAGTTTATCTTGCCTGGCTGCTCGGGGATACCAGTGCCGTTGAGGGCAATGAATCCACTGGCCAGGGTAGCGACGCCGTCATCACGTAACTCAACCGAGAGTGGGTCCCCATTCCCGAAGATCATCCCTTTGAAACTGCCACTGTTGTTGTTGATGCGCAGGGTTGTTTCGATGTAGTCCCCGCCAAGACCATCCTCAGCCGGACCGGGTGTCGTCGTGCTGGTAAAGGTTCCCTCCGCCCCGTGGAAGGCAATGGTGCCGTTGAAATCGAGCAGGCGGGTGTTCGCCGTATCGAGGTTATTCCCCGCCAGGGGCAGATTTGCCCCGGCCGATTCGTAGTGTCCGACAGTGACCTCAATCTTGTAGGTGCGGGACCGGGATTCCAGCTGTACACTTGGGACAATCTCCATCACCCGCTGGGAAAGGACGCTGGCCGGCGCATTGGGAATAAAGATCTGGGCATTGCCTTGGGAATAGGTGGCCAGATCATTGGTAAACTCAAAGGTCGATTGCTCCAGCGGGACGCTGTTCCCCTGATCGTCCCTCAGGGTGACGCTGAGCCGAGTCGTGATTTCGTCCGAGGAGACCGCTTCCGAGAAGTCATCGTAGCGGTGCAGGCGGACGAAGGCCGTCACCCGGAAGTGGTCCCGGGCCGGTTCGGTCTGGACGCGGTAGGTGCGGTTCCAGAAGACCGACTCCACTTCGCTGATAACATTATAGGGGGCATCCGGGCTGGTAAGCTGATTGAAGTGGATGAACTGCTCGGGAGCGGTTTCCGAGCTGATGAAGGTGTTGGTAATGACGCCATTTGGGGCCACACGCCGGAAAACCTGTACGCTGACGCGGTATTCGTCATACGGATCCAGTTGCGCCGACGGGCGCAGGTTACCTTGGGTCACCCGCTGGATGGTGGCGTCCCCGACCGTCATGTCCACATCCTCCCAGACTGAGAGGGTGGTGCCTCCGCTCTTAAGCGTCTGGGCCACGCCATCGCTGTTCAGCAACTGAAAATCGAAGCGGTATTCGTAATGGTAGGGACTTCCGCCGGATCGGCTGTACTCCATCTCCACCGCTGCCCGGATGGCGTCCCGGTTGTAGTAGAAGAGCAAATTGTTGCCGTCTGAATCGATCAGGTAGCCGTTGGGCCCGCTGATGCTGAAGTTCTGCAGCGATTGGGACAGGTTGGCCGCAAGAGGGCCAGCCAGCGCGGCTGTGCATAGCAGCAAAGCGCCGATTCGCGCACGAATCAGCCCGATTCCCGGGATCCTAAGGCCTGTGGGCATTAAACGGTGAGAAAGAGAGGGTTGCGTTGGTCAGAGGCATAAGATTAGTGTATCTAATCGCCTCTATAAAATTTCAATACCCTGAAGGGCTCAGGCGGTCAAGACCGATCGCACGTGCAGGGTTGTAATTTTACACACCTGTGACCTCCGGGCATGAGGGACTGGAAAATTGAATCGATTCGGGCGGCAAATTGCCCATGCTGGCCTTTAATGGATTTGGTCGCGGCGGAGGAAAAAGAGGCTTTTATGACAGATGGGTACATCGTCAGGGAGAGCGTCCTTTCTGCGGAGCAAATCGAACAGGTGAAGGAGGCCCTGAGCCGGATGGTCCGCAAGTATGGACCGGACCGGTCGCTGGCTGACCTCGTGCCCGGCACCACCGGCAGCATTGGAGGAGGGGCGATGGTGCGGAAACACAACAGCCGGCTCTTTATCCAGTTTGAAGCAAAGGAGGAACCGCAAGTGGATGATCCGGAAGCACTGGAACTGCAGGTACGGAAGGTCATGTATTTTGCGGATGAGGAACCTGTATTCCGGGACATGCTTTCACAAGAAGGCCCGATTGTACGCATTGCGGAAGAGTTGCTGGAAGACAACGCCTTGCTCTTTCAGGACATGGCTCTGATCAAACCGCCGAGGATCGGGGCAACCAAGCCGTGGCACCAGGACAATGCGTATTTTTCCGTGAGCCCATTGGATGCCGTTTGCGGCGTCTGGATCGCCGTGGACGAGGCAACCGTCCAGAACGGCTGCATGCATATGCTGCGGGGACAGCATCATAAGGGGCCAATGAAGCACGAACACAAGCGGGATTGTGAGATCAATGTCAGGAAGCTTGATTTGTCGACCTTGGTTCCGGTTCCCCTGAAGCCGGGCAGCGCTCTTTTCTTTTCGGGATTGATTCCCCATGAAACCCCGCCCAACCGTTCGGCGCACCGGCGCCGGGCGCTCCAGTTCCATTTTCGGGCCAGCCAGTCGACCGTCCTTCCCGGACCGGAATACGACAACCTATTCAAGGATAAGGAAGGCCAGCCGGCATCCTGCGAGTTCATTCGTCGGCAGGGTGTCTGATGTATCCAATGTATGGACACAAGTCACTTGACATGGCTTGAAATTCACTATCTTCGGGTTCATGAAAGTTGTCTCCTCTCTCTTAATGTTGTTTTCTCTCGCTGCTGTCTGGGCGCAGGAGGCCTGGCAGGCATCCGACACCTTCGGACTGCTCAATTCCTGGAACAGTGTGGCCTATGGCGACGGGGTGTACATTGCCGTCAACGGATTTGGTCGCATTGCCCGGTCAACTGATGGCGGCCAGAGCTTTACCGAGGTCCTGAACACCGGCTGGATCCTTGAGGATGTCGAGTACGGCTCGAATGGCACGACAATGGCCTTCTGGGCGACAGGACGCGGTGGCTCCGGCGACTTGCTCTATGAATCGACGGACGGCGGCCAGACCTGGACCGACATTGCTGCAAACTTTCCCTTTCTCTTTACCGAGGGTGGGGCGGACATCGTTCTCGATGCCGCTGGGAACCTGGTATACACTAAACTGCGGGGTAACAACAATTTCAGTGACGCTTTCCTTTACGATGGAACCTACTACGTTTACGGAGGCGGGCCGGAATCGAGCATCCGGACCTCCGCCAACGGGACTGATTACACCGTTGTAGTTGAAAATTCCGGTTTGTGGCTGCTGGGCGGTATCCAGTTGGGTTCCAACGCCTTGGTCTACGGAACGCTCTTTGAGGAGCCAGGCAATTTCAGTACCCGCAAGGGAGCCATTTTTGAGCTGACCACGGATCCGACCGCTCCGATTAACCCGATTATCATCGAGAACAGTGTGAACACCTATGTTTCGGACATCGACATGGATCCGGCCACACCGACGACCCTTCATGCCACCGGGGCCAACGCCCTGTTGACCTCGACCGACAATGGCGCTACCTGGACAGCCGATGAGGTTACCAGTGGAAATGTTGCCGACATGAGTGAGATGGCGGTTGGTGATGGCAGCCGGGTTGCGGTGGGAGCTGCCGGAATTGTCTACATCGGTTCCGGTAATGGAGGCGGCGATACCTGGGGCGGCCTGCCAATTGTTGATGGCTATGTCGATACAGGTAGCTGGCTGGGCTGGATTCAGCTTACGGAAACGCCTTATGTCTATTCCCTGACCCTCAATGGCTGGCTCTATTTCCCGGAGCCTGAGACCGACGCTCCCGGCGCATGGATCTATATCCTCCGCTAGGATAGAGGATAATTCTGCTTCAAAGTCGCATGAAAAACGCCCCGAGAAGATTCTCCTTGAGGTAGGAGGCCCGGATAAACCCGCACCCGGCATTGCCCCACTGGATGCCATAGGAGTTGCGGAAGATGAAGGTGGTGGCATCGGGGTCACCGGTGGGGTTGCGGTAGCCCACCAGGGTGACTGCGTGGGCCGCGTTTTCCATTGGCTGTTGCCCGCTGAGGAGGAAGGTCCGGTTGAGGGTGCGCCAGTTGGGCCAACGGACGGCAATAACGACAGGCTTTTCCTGGTTCAGGGCGCCGACCAGGCGTTCGATGAGGTGGGGGTCATCCGCCCGGAACCAGACCGGAATGGCGCCCCGACGGTCTGCCGCCGAATCAATCACGTGTTCGCCCGGTTCAATTTCCCCCATGCTTTTGCCGAAGGTATTGGGCATTTCCGCATGGGTCGGGACCCCATATGTCTGCAGGGCGGCAAAGACTTCGGCAAAGTTGAAGGCGGTATCGAGGGGGATCCCGGGATGCAGCTGCAGGGTCGCCCAAATGAGGAATTCCTCGGAGAGCCGCTCCGCCTGACCGGTCAACCGGCCCTGTTCGAACTCCAGCGCACTGACGAGGGCGAAAATGGTGCAGCTGGGTCGGCGGCCCTGGTCCTTGGTGAACAGTCCCATCTCCCGGTACAGCGGGCGGAGGTCCTTTTCCTTATGGAAGATGACGTCTTGTGGCGAGGCCGGTTTGGAATCCGGCCGGGAGGTATTCAGCCGGCCAGCCGGTCTGGGATTTTTCTTCCGCCATTCTTCCTGAGTGGCCTTGGCTGCTGCCGCCTCACGCTCAATCCGTTCCGTATCCGCTTTTCTCCAGCTTGAGGCCTCGGCGGCTTTATAACCAAACCGCTCCTGCAAGTCAGGTGGCAGGTCGGCAAGGTCGAACTGGGTAATGCCCTTGCTGTGGAATATCCTTACCGTGGCCGGGGTAACTTCCTGAATCCGGACATTCTCGTATTGAGCATTGCCAACGGTCCAATTTTCCCCGGCGAGAAGGCCCCCCGGAGAGGGCACCATAACCAGGAGCAATATCACCAATCCAATCTGCCAATCCCTTGGATACATGGCCATGATTGATGCCAAGCCCAAGCTGACTTGGCAAGAACACCTTCTGCCTCATTGAACCACCCGCAGGGTCCCGTTCCCGTTTTCCCGGACCCATGCCTTGAGGTCGGGGAGGGCATCTTGTGGCGGATAGTAACAGAGGACCCGCAGGCGGGTATCCCCAAGGGAATTCTCCTGCAGGCGGCGGGTCTGCTCGCGCAACTGTCCCCAGGGCACATCCTGGCCCCCTCCGCCGGGGGGCGTCCGTTGAAAGTCGCCGTCCGAGAGGAGGAAAACTTCATCGATCTGGATGTCCATCGAGAAAGCCGCCGCGAACACTCCTTCAATCCCGTTGGGGGAGCCACGGGTCCAATTTCGCCCGGCTGTGCCCGTGGTCCGGAAGGAAGTGTTTATCCACTCCTGGGCCTGCTCGCGCATGGCCTCCGTGGCCGGGACCAGTTCCTCCCGGAAGACCTGCCAGTTACGGGTGAATTGGATGATGCCAAAAAGGTGGTTCGGGCCCAACTGCTCGACAAATTGGATCACCTCCCGCCGCAGGGCCTCCATGGAGACGCCTGCCCGCTCCATCTTGCTCTTTACCGAGCCGGAGACATCCAGCAGCAGGACCATCCGCTTGGCATTGAGGGTTTCGCCCAGGAAGTCAACGGATTCCGGTTGGGGGAGGTCATTCGCATCCAGTCCGTCCATCATTGCTCCTGTCTGATTGCTGAAGAGATTGGCCGTCGGCAACATGGCTCCCATCGCCTGGAAGGATTCCGATAATGGGGGTCGGTTGACCGGGATCTCCGCCAGGGTGGAATCGAGGACCGGTTCCATGAGTTGTTGCAGGCTCTCCGCCTGCATCCGGTTCAGTTTGGCCAACTGCGCTTCTGCCGCCTGCTGTCGCTCCCGCAGGAGGCTGGGGGAGCCTTCCGGGAGCCGTAATTTCGCTTCCTTGGGTGCCGGCGGTCCAAGGACCCCAATCATCAGTGCCAGCCCCAATATGCCTCCCTGTAGGGCCAGTGCCAACCCGCCTACCAGCAAGCCCTTGCGCCAGGACTTCCGGGACCTTTCCAATCCTTTCTCAGAAGCTTTTGGAGGCGTTTCCAGCATGTTGTTACAGTCGCTTGACAAGCGCCGTGGAACAAACCGCGATTTTAGCCATTTTTTTTGCCATTAAACGCTTGACGGGGCAAAGAGCCTAAGTAGCTTCACTGTCTCAATTACCCAAAGGGGTGGTAGTTCAGTTGGTTAGAACGCCGGCCTGTCACGCCGGAGGCCGCGAGTTCAAGTCTCGTCCATCCCGCCACTTTTTAAAAAGCTCCGATTTTGTCGGAGCTTTTTTTTATCCTGAGCTTTTCGAAGGACAAATCGAGCACCTGACAGCATGGGCTCATGGTCCCCCCTTAATCCGACTGATTAGCCCTGCTGAATTCTCGGACCCTGAGGATTCCAATCTTTGACATATTTCCTCCCCGAAAATATCCTCCCCACTCAGCTCATTGGGGGGCTGTAGAAATTGGAGGGAAACATGATAAACGTCAGAAAGACATGCGTGGCTGCGCTTGCAGTCATTTTCTTGAGTAGTGCGCTGAGCGCCATCCCGCCTGGGACAGGCTCACAACACATGCGGATCAGCGGACTGGAATTTCTCGAAGTCCTGCCGACACCCGGGTGGACCAGCTTCACTTCAAAGCAGGTACTGGACATTCCATCGCTGCAGGTGGAAGGGTTGATCCTCTACATGGAGTTCATTGGTTCCATGGACATGCTGGAAGTTCCGCCCCTGGGCGGATTCTTCGGCCGCGCATCGGCGCTCCTATACCTGGGCGACCTCTCATCTGATCCAGTGGGCATGGTCAGTGCAACCTACTACGGCCTGAACCTGTCGCCACCGCCGGAAATTGCCTACAATGGGGATATCACGCTTGCCGGTGTCTTCTGGAACGGTCCGCTGGCCGGATTGGTGATCACCCAGAACGTCTACATGGAAGGGGTGGTGGACGTCAGCTCCGGCATTCCCGTTGCCACGGATTACATCGGCGAAATTGATGGCTTCCTGATGGCTCCCGACTACGTGGATGTCAAAGCGGTCAAGGCAGCTTTGCACGATTAAGGAAAGTCAGTGCTTAGCTGCATCGCGGGCTGTTCTTCAGCCCGTCCCGGAAAGTCCCGTCGTGATCCTTTGCGGCGGGACTTACCATTCAATATGGACTTCCGGAAAGCCGCTGAAGTCCTCTTCATTGTCCGTCGCCACGGTCTTTAGTCCGTTGACCAGCATGACGGCGACAATGTTGGCATCATGGATGCGCTTCCCGTTTAATTGATGCGTATCCAGCAGCTTTTGCAGCTCGCTGGCAACGGTCCTGGTCTCGTCAAGGACCATCGCGCAGCGGTTGAATTCCCTGATGTTGGTAAGGGCCGACCCCTATTTCATCCAAAATCCAAGGGCTGACCCCCTATTTCATACTTGGACCCGGGGCTATTTGCAGGAAGACTGCGGCTATGGAGAAGCAGGTTCCTTTTGAAATGCCCGAAATCCCGGTGGCGGTGATGCAGGCCCGGGCGCATGAAATCTATTTCCGGCAACGGACGCGGCGGACCGTGCGGGACTTTTCCCCGGAACCGGTACCGGAGGGGATTCTTGAGCAGGCCATCCTGACGGCGGGGACGGCCCCGAACGGGGCCAACCTGCAGCCATGGCATTTTGCGGTGGTGCGAGATCCGGGAAAGAAGCGGGAAATCCGTCTGGCGGCGGAGGAAGAAGAGCGGGCCTTTTACAGTGGTCGCGCGCCCCAGGAGTGGCTGGATGTGCTGGCGCCTCTGGGGACGGACGCAGAGAAGCCCTTCCTGGAAACAGCCCCGGCGCTCATTGCCATCTTCATGAAGTCGAAAGTGACGGGAGCAGATGGCCAGCAGCACAAGAGCTACTATCCGAAGGAAAGCGTGGGCATAGCGACGGGATTTCTCATCGCCGCCCTGCATGAAGTTGGCCTGGCAACCCTGACCCACACACCGAGCCCGATGCAGTTCCTGAACCAGATCCTGGGGCGACCGGCCGAGGAAAAGCCGTTTCTGCTTCTGGTCGTCGGTTACCCGGCGAAGGGCTGTACCGTCCCGGCCATCGAGAAGTTGCCGCTGGAGGCAATTGCGAGTTTTCATTGATACGGAATTCACCAACCCCGACGTGCGTCGGGGTAGGGAATTCAATTACCCCGGTTAAACCCGGGTAGGTCCGCTGCGCGTCCCAACCCGGGTCTACAGGCATTTTCCGCCTGTGGCGAACGGTAGGCCGTATCCCGGTCCCCGATTGTAGCCCACGGTTGGCCGAAGGCTACCGTGTGTCCGTCCCGTGTGGCCGTCCGTACGCGGTTTGTTTGTTCGTCCGTTTATTCGTCCGTGGGTCCGTCCGTGGCGCCGTCCATGGCGCCATCCGTGGGTCCGTCCGTGTGTCCGTCGGTGGGCTGTCCGCGGTGCCGTTCGTGGGCGGTT
>JBFOLZ010000068.1:0-4897 GCA_040830445.1 Puniceicoccaceae bacterium | reverse complement strand
GACAGCATCTGCCTGTATCGACACTTTTCGACCTGTTTTGCATTTTGACTTCTTACTTCAATCGACCCTTAACCCGCTTATTCTCTCAGGCTTGCCTTTCGCGTTCAGGCCTTATGGGATGGCTGTGAATTATGGTTTTAGGGGTTAGCCTGATTGACCCCGTACGGCGCAAGCGGTACCGGGTTTTCCATTAGGCGGGAACCATTCCCTGCCGGCTTGGCCTACTGGAGGGAGACGCCTACCCTGTAGAAGACCCGGGTGAATCCGCTGGCGGAGGAGTCGGAGAGGAGGATGAGCTCATCGTCGGTGAGGGGGCCGACGCGGTCGACGAGGATCCAGCTGTCCGGTTCGAGCGAGCCGGATCGATGGAGGGTGTAGATGCGGCCCTTTTTGCCGGAGATGGTGACTTCGGGCTCGGGATTGGCGACGGAAAGGCTGGCGCTGAAGCGACTGGACCTGTCGGAATCGCTGCTACCGGCCAATGCCTCAATACGGGCGGATAGGGAATCCCGGTCGGCGTCCGTGGTGTCCGGATCTTTGCCGGCAACGGGAGTGAGCGGGAATCCGCCGGTTTTTGTACGCGGGAAATTGGCCTCATGGAGGCTGAGCCCGTGGACCAGGTCATATTGGAGGACGGCCCGGAGGTCGCCTTCCGAGGCGGAGAGGTCGGTGGATTCTCCGAGATCGTTGGCCAGGTCGTAGAGGACGTACTGCTGCCGGGAGGCGTCGCCATTGCTGTCGTAAGCCGGATCGCCCTGATAGGCGGGGCGGCCCCCGTGGTTGTAGAAATGGATAAGCTTCCAATTGCCCTGACGGACGACCGAACCGGGCAGGCCGCCCTGATCGGATTGGTGCGGGTAGTGCAGGGTAATTCCCTCCGGCCGTGAGAAGGAACCTCCGGAAAGCCCGAGGAGGGGGGCGAGGCTTCGGCCGTCCACGGCGTGGTCTTCGGGAAGGGGAACACCGGCGATGTCAAGGATGGTTGTGTAGAGGTCGCGGCTGACAATGGGAGTATCCTCTATGCGGGCAGCGGGGATCATCCCGGGCCACCAGAAGAGTGCCGGCTCACGTATCCCGCCCTCGTAGAGATAGCCCTTGCCCATGTGCAGGGGGGCGTTGTCGGTGGCAGGCCGGGAGACGGTCTCGCCGATAATGCTGCCCGAACCGTAGTAAACGCGCTTGGTATCGGATCCGCCGCTACCTTCCACACTCGACCTAGGCGAACTTTCCCAACCCCCGTTGTCGGCATAGAAAATGATGAGGGTGTTCTCGTCGATGTTGAGTTCTCGAAGCTTGGCCAACACATCACCGAGACTGGCATCCATATGGTCGATCTTGGCGGCGTAGACGGCGTTCTGCTGTCCGCCGTAAAGGGCATGGTTCCCATCGCTGTCCCATCCGCCAGTGGCGTGCAGTTTGGCCTCGTAGGCATCGGCGGTGGCCTTTGGGGCGTCGACGGGGGCATGCACATCATAATGCGATAAGTACAGAAAAAAGGCATCGCCGGCATTGGCAGCCGTCTCGATTTCCACGAGCGCCCTTGTGGTCAGGGCGTCAGTGAGATAGGTGTACTGGGGAAAGGAGCCGTTGCCCATCCCCGGGATCCTGAAGCTGCCATTACTGTCGGCAAAAAAGGTGGGCGGGGTACCCCAGAGGCCGCCGCCGATGTTGACATCGAATCCGCAGCTGATGGGTGAATCGGAGGGGCTGCCGGCGGCACCGAGGTGCCATTTTCCGACATGGATAGTCTTGTAGCCGTTGTGGGCAAGAATGGCCGGAAGGGCGTTCCGGCGAAGGTCCGCGGAAAGAAACTTGGTCCATTCCGCCTCGTACACGTCCATGTCGGCATCGCCGCGCCCGGTGATCCAGTCGGATACTTTGTTCCGGGCGGGGGATTGGCCGGTCATGATGGAGGCGCGTGTGGGCGAGCAGACCGGGGAGTCCGCGTAGGCGTTGCGGAACCACATACCCTCCCGTGCCAGCGAATTCATTTGCGGGGTTTCATAAAAGGTGCTCCCGGTGTTGATCGTTTCTGTGGCGTAATCCCCACTTGAGGTGTCGTCGCTGTTGTGTTCCCAGTCCGCCCAGCCCATGTCATCGACGAGGAAGAGGATGATATTGGGCAGAGGGCTGCCGCCCACCACAACCGAGGTGGTACTCGTCAGCACAGAGCCGGTTTCATCGGTCATGGCAAGGGTGTAGGTCGTCGAAAAGGCGGGTGCCGGAAAGGTGAGGGAGCCTTCGCCGTTTGCGTCGATCGAAACGACCCCGATTCCGTTGTCGATGGTCACATCGGTGCCCTCCTGGACGCGGTCGACCTGCCAGGAGAGCGTGACCGGAGTGCCGGCGAGGACGCGGTTGCGCGGGCTGACGGAAAAGCGCTCGATGGTCCCGGGGATGGCCGCCGGGACTTCCGAGGCGAGGGCGGCCACCTCGGTGGGCTTGAGGGCGATATCATAGATACGGAACTCATCAACGTAGCCGTTGTAGTCGTTGCCGCTGGTTCCGTTGCCGATGACCGTTCCAATGGCAAACTCTGTGTTTGTTGTATTGAGCAGAAAAGAAAGGTTGTTTTTCGGCAGCTCCATCCCGTCGACATAGGTGATGATATCGGCAAAGGCGCTGGCGCCTTCCGGAACTACGATGGCGAGGTGGTGCCAGTTTTTCTCGTCCTCGTAGCGGGGACCGGCGTCCCGCGCCTTATAGATCCCTCCCCAACCGCGGATATCGATGTCGTTCTCGGAATTGGTAGTGTCATAGCGCAAGGACACATCAAAGGACTCAAGTCCTGTGCCCGCGGGATCGGCGGACGCCGTCCCGTAGCCGAATATCTTGTTCTGCGCTGTAGCACTGTCGACCTCTGGATCATTGATCTGGCGGAACCAGCAGGCAAAGCTCCGCGGGGCGTTCCCGGCGGGAACAATCCCCGACGGCAGGCTGACCAGTCCCTGGGCGCCATCCGAATACGGGAAGAAAAAGGCCTTACCAAAGGCACCAACGGCATCGGTGACCACGGTGCCATTGGTGTTTATCAGGGTCCCATGATTGCCGTTGCCGGAGAGGTCCATGACTGTCAATCCGGAAACCGTTCCCTCGTCAAAGCTGAAGTAAACAATTGGATCACGCGAGGGAGGGGGCGGCGGGGTGGAAATGCCCACTTCCTCAAGCGAATTGCCGACCCGGATGTTGCCGACGCGGGAACTGTTGTTCATGCGGAGAACCAGTTCCGTCAGGGTTCCGGTGATGGTCGGGCTGGATCCGGTCTCAAAGGCCGTCACCGCCTCACGGGCATCCTCCCCGGGGGCAAAGACACTCAACTCGGTGCTGTCCTGCCCTGCATTGAAGGTTATCTTGCCCGCAATCAGGTAATCGACGCCCCGTCCGGCTCCGTCTGGTGCGGGCTTGGTATCATTGCTCAGGCCAGCGTCGCCCGTAATGTGAAACCAGCTTCCGTTATATTGAACGAAGAAATTGTCCTTGTCGCTGCTGGTGCTGCGTGCCGTTGCGGAATGCAAACCAAAGTTGGTCCATCCCGGATGGTCGGGATCAGCGTTCAGTGTGTAGCTGAAGTACAGGGTCTGGCCCGATTCGGCGTCAATGTTGTCAGCAAGCGAACGACTCGCCAGAATGGCCACGTCCCCGTTGTCATCCGGCCCAATCGCCTTCTCGGCCAGGACGGTGTAATTCTTCCAGGCGCTCCAGGCGTGGGCGAAGACGTCCATGTTCGCATTGGCGCTCCAGGAAGCGTCAAAGCCGGTGCCGTCGGCTCCCCCGTCGAGGTCGGCGTTGACCGGGTATTCAAAGCCTTCCTGGAGGCCGGCCTGGCTGAGGACTGGAGCCAGGATGGCAATGGTGAGGAGAAGGGGACTTTTCATGTTCAGGTTCCGGAGTTTCGGGATTTGCTGTTGAGATTGCCTCGATATGGGGAGAGGTGTTGCTCTGACGACTCTATGGATGTTAAACGGGTCAATGGCTATCTTTGAGGGTTTCTTTCCGCAGGGAAGTTGGCGTTTTTGTAGGTTATCCTCGCTCCACCGAGAATGGGATTAAAACTCGTCAGAGATGTTTCGTTTCGTGGTTGGCTGATCCCAGCGTCCCCGTCCGCTTGGTTCTGGACATTACACATTGATCCGGTCACTAATTACCTCGCATTCAAGGGTATGTGTTCCCGGATTCAATCTGCCCTTTAATATGGGAATGACCGTTGCCGGATAGAGCAAGTGCGTGTTTGCCCAGGGTTCAAGCAGCTGACCTTCCCGGTCTTGTTCTCCCCTGCAGTCACGGATAATCGAATACAGGGATTCATTCCGGACCTCGGCGAATCCTGCCCCACACCGCGAATGGAAGCCCTCCGCGGGATTGAGTTCCTGGCACCCGAGTATCTCATCTGGCCGGGGCATGGCAAAGCCCCCCTCGACGTATTCGATCTCATGCTCGGTCTCAATCTGATGGTGTCTGCGGTGACCCTCATCGGTCAGGATCAGATGCGTCACGACACGCACCCCCGGGCAAGGTGACCAAGCCGACTCGACCCAGTTTCGTCCGGATCTGTAATGGTCTGTTTCCCGGCGACCAAACCACTGTTTGGCGTCAATCGAGACAATGAGGCTGGAATCGGGGGCCATGGCAGCAGGCGAACAGGCATCGAGAGAAGTGGAAAATCCAAACACGCTGGAATA
Source organism: Puniceicoccaceae bacterium (assembly GCA_040830445.1). GTDB lineage: Bacteria > Verrucomicrobiota > Verrucomicrobiia > Opitutales > Oceanipulchritudinaceae > Oceanipulchritudo. The sequence continues at coordinate 218 of JBFOLZ010000068.1, read as the reverse complement.
GGCAAAGCGGGCATATTTGTCGCAAAATGCCCTGCCCTGCCAGGTCATGTTGTGCCCGGCATTCAGCATCCAGGCATGCCCACTGGGGCTTCGCCCCAGCACCTTCTTGCCATCCGGAACTGGAACCGCCCTGCCCTTGAGATTCGGCATGGGTTCCTCATCAGCTGTCCAAAACGGATGTTTGGCATCCAGTGCCAACGGCAAAAATGCCTTGAAGG
>JBFOLZ010000067.1:0-21837 GCA_040830445.1 Puniceicoccaceae bacterium | reverse complement strand
TCAGATTAGAAGTGGTCCCCGGGTTACCGCCCGCGAATAGGCAACTGCCCCTGCCATCCGTCTGGTTATAATTCGACTCCCTGGGCTACCGCAGTACTTGTCCGGTGGCGCCGGCCTGCAAGGCCGGCGGTATGTCAGCCCGGGGCAGCGAGGGAGCAAAGCGACCGAGCCGCCCCGGGATCAATGGGCCCATAAAATCATTACGCGGCCTGAAGGGCCGCGGGTAGATTACACCGGCCCCTCCCGATCGAGGCTGCGGTAGTTGATCGCCTCCATTAAATGGGACGTGCTTATTTTATCGCTACATTCAAGGTCGGCGATGGTCCGGGCCACCTTGAGGATGCGGTCGTAGGCCCGGGCGCTCAGGCGCAAACGCTTCATGGCCTGCTGCAGGAGATCGCCGAGTTTGTCATCCAGCCGGCAATATTGACGAATGCGGGCATGGGACATGCGGGCATTGACCCGGAGGACTCCGGGCGGGCTGTCCGCGAAGCGGCAGGCCTGGCGTTCCATCGCGGCAGCCACCCGTTCCCGCATGGTCAGGGAGGATTCCCCCGGTTCCTTTTGCCGCAGTTCCTCGATACTCAGCGCCGGGGCCTCGACATGGATGTCGATCCGGTCGAGCAGGGGACCGCTGACCCGGGAACGGTAGCGCTGGATTTGCAGGGCGGTACACTGGCACCGGTTCCGCGCATCGCCGAGGTAGCCACAGGGGCAGGGATTCATGGCGCTGACCAGCATGAAGGAGGCGGGCAGGGTCACCTTGCCGGCGCTCCGGGAAATCGTCACCGCGCCGTCCTCAAGGGGCTGGCGCAGCACCTCCAGGGCCCCGCGCTTGAACTCCGGCAGCTCATCAAGGAAGAGGACCCCATGATGTGCGAGGGAGATCTCCCCCGGCCCGGGAATGGTCCCCCCGCCAATCAGGCCGACATCGCTGATCGTGTGGTGGGGACTGCGGAAGGGGCGGAGTGCCGTCACCGCTTCCCCGTTGAGGGTCTTTCCCGAGGCGGAGTAGATGCGCAGGATGTCGAGATATTCCGCTTCCCGCAGAGGCGGCAGGATGGTCGAAATCCGCTTGGCCATCATCGACTTCCCGGAGCCGGGAGGACCCAGCATCAAGAGATTATGGCCGCCAGCCGCCGCCACTTCGACTGCCCGGCGGACGGCGTGCTGTCCCTTCACGTCGGTAAAGTCAATCCCGTCAGGGGCATTGGCCGGAATGGCGGTGGAGAATCGCTTCACCAGAGGCTTGAGGACATGGCGGCCCTCAAGGAAGGCGCAGGCCGCATCCATCGAGGGAATGGCATAGACATCGATATCCCCCATCAGGGCGGCCTCCGCGGCCGTCTTTGGCGGCAGGAGCAGTCCCTTCTTTCCCTCCGCGTGGGCACAGACGGCCAGCGCCAACCCGCCCCGCACCGGCCTGACTTCCCCGGACAGGCTCAGTTCCCCCGCAACCAGGTAATCCTCCAGCCCCTGCGGGCTCAGCTGGCTTGTCGCCTCGAGCACCCCGAGGGCAATCGGCAGGTCATAAAGCGCCCCTTCCTTCCGTAGATGCCCCGGGGCGAGATTGATTACCGTCCGTTTTTGCGGCAGGGTGTAGCGGCTGTTGGCAATCGCCGCCCAGACCCGGTCCTTGCTCTCCTTCACCGCCGTACTGGCCATCCCCACCACCACCGGGTTCGGCTCCCCGCACTCCCCGGTATTGACCTCCACCGTCACTGGCCAGGCCTCTATCCCCATCAGGGCACCGGAATGGACGGTGGAGAGCATGGGGTCAGCATGCCGGTGTCTTGGCCTTACCGCCAACCTGCTGCTTTAGTCAAAATTGGGTACGCCGTTAATTTACCTGTCCCCATCTCGCGCATCTCGCGAGGACAAGATAAGAAATTGACTCACCCTGTCTCTTCACTGATTTTATAATCATGATTAGCCATGTTTATAGCAGTATCGCAAAGAATTGGATCTTCCTCCTGCTGACCTTGCCGGCATGCCTTTTCGCGGGAGATCCAATCCCTCATATAGACATCACCGTTGACCAGACTCCCGGGCCAAAGAAGAACGGGGTGACCGATGCCAACGGCGAGCTGGTGCTGTCCGGCTTCAATCCGGGACCGGTGGTGGTGTCAGTGAAGTACGGTGACCAACTGGCCGTGATCGGAAAAACCGGGAAGGACAGGATTATTCTACCGGCTGATGCAAAGGTTGGAATAAAACCGATCCGCTTGGAACTTTCCAACTACTCAGTATCCACGGATGGCAAAGCTGGCGGAGAGCTGAGTGCCAACCACAACACGACGCGGTCAAACCGGCTGGCACCCGCTCAAGCGGATGTTGATAATCCAAGTGGCAAAGGTGATCAACGGAGCCTGAGCCACAACACCACCCGGTCCAATCGCAGCTCTGCAGAATCAGTGACCGATATCGGGGCACAAAGCGGTGGCACCAAGGCCCGGGACTACAACTCTTCACGTTCCAATATTTCCACTGCAGTTGAGGTTGAGAAGGATCTGGACCAGGATCCGGTTGTGGAAATCACTCCAATGCCCGGAGGACGCGTGAAGATAAGCGTGATGGCTGACTAGCACTGCCGGATTACTTGGCCCGTTTTTGGGCAGGATAAGCGCCGACAACTTACCCGTCCCTAGAGGCGTACCCAATCTCCCCCCGTTCCGCGAGACCTCCTGAAGGCGCTTTACGCTTGGGCAGGTTTCTGATAATAAATCACTCGGGGAGGAACAGAAAGATGCGTTCATTTGGAAGCCACTTGCTGGCTATTTTGTTTGTATTGTCTTTGCCAGGGGGCTGGATGCAGACCGCCCATGGAGTCGAGCCCGGCTTGATCTGGTCGGATGAATTTGATGGGGACGGGTTGCCGGACCCCGGGAAGTGGGTTTATGAAACTGGCGGCGATGGATGGGGAAACCAGGAGGCCCAGTACTTCACCTACATGCGGCCGGAAAACGCCCGGGTGGAGAACGGCCACCTGGTAATTGAGGCCCACAAGGAGCACTGGCTGGCCGATCCGCTCTTCCAGAAATACAATGATTACACCTCGGCGCGATTGCTCTCCAAAGGCAGTGGCGACTGGCTCTATGGCCGCATCGAGGTACGGGCTAAATTGCCGTCGGGTCCCGGGACATGGACCAGCATCCATATGCTCCCGACCGAATCCGTCTATGGTCCATGGCCACGCAGCGGGCAAATCGGTATAATGATGTATGCTGGAAATGGAGCAAACTGGGTCAATGGCCATGCGTCTTCATTGGAAGCCAATCCAATGACGGGATCCGCATTGGGGGATTGGATTTTTGTTGGCGATGCTGAAACGGAATTCCATGTCTACGCCATTGATTGGGCGCCGGATCGTATCAGCTGGCAGATTGACGGCGAAGAATATTTCTTCATCACGAATCCGGGGACCGGCTGGGCGGATTGGCCATTTGATCAGCCGTTTCACCTTGTCTTGAATTTCTCCGTCGGGGGAACCATCGGAGGTTCCATTGATCCCTCCATCTGGCCCCAGGCCCTGGAGATCGATTATGTCCGGGTTTATGACCAGGGCCATACCGTATCGCTGGATACGGATGGGGACCAGATCCCGAATTCCCTCGATCCGGACGATGACAACGACGGCCTGAGCGATGTGGATGAACATTACCGCGGCAGCAACCTGCTCCATCCGGATAGCGACGCAGATGGCTTTTCCGATTTTGAGGAAGTTGTCGCCGGCAGCAATCCGCTCAGGAGTGGCTCGGTTCCCGGTAGCCGGAACATACTGGGCAACCCGGGCTTTGCGGGTGAGCAATTCGCCCCATGGGGCGCCAACACAACGCTCCTTGGTCAAGACGGGCAGTACCTAAGCAATTTCGGGACATGGAATTTTGCTTATGCAATGACGGATGTCCTGCCCGAATATGGCTCAGGAGGAAGTTTATTCATGCCTTTCCTCTATAATGGAAGGGCTGCGGGGATTGAGCATGTCCTCTCCCAGGGTTTCTTTGTCGATGAACTCGATTTAGCCCCGGGAGACCTGCTGACATTCCGGGGAAAAGCTTCCGCGGGTAAAGAGGTTCCGGAGATCCTGACCGAAGCAGTTATCTTCATCATCGATCGGAATTGGGGGAGGCTGCCCCAATCGGTCGCCATTCCCATCGGTCCGGATACGGAGGAGTTTGAGGTACGCGCCATCCTTGAGACAGGTGATGTGATGTTGGTCGACATCGGATTCCGTATCCTCACGTTTTCCGGTCCGGAGAGCTGGATCCGTTTCAGCAATCTTGAAGCCACCTTGAACGAGCCGACGTCATGGGGACCTTGGGAGATCCACTCCGGGTATGTCGATTCCTCCCCATGGATGGGCTGGCTCTGGGTGAAGAATGATCCCTGGGTGTGGTCGGTCGATTTGAGCAAATGGCTGTATTGTCCAGGTCAGGGGGTAACGGAAAGCGGCGGTTGGGTGTATGTGCCCAAATAAGTGTCCCTAACGGCGCCGTCGTCCAAGCACCTTGTTCATCGGAAATATTGAAAACATCCTCTTGGTTTTCCGGGACAGGATCGAGAAGCAAGGTGTGGGACCCGGTGTCCGGAGCAGGATTACTACTGCATGTATTCCTCAAGATGTCTCAGCGTGAGGGCGACATTTCTTGTATGTACCAGTAAATAGTTTGTGTGCCCGTGGTAGATTATCCACCAGTCTCTGCCCGGATAGGCTTCCTCCAGCTTCTCCAGCGTTTCATTGTCGAGATACTGGGTCCAGATGACAGTAGATGACTCGGGAGATGCCGAATTATAGACAAACTCATGATCAAAGTAGTGGTCATCCAAGTACTTGGCGACAACAAGGGCTTGAGTTCCGTGCAGGATGGATGAAGCAAGGATTGTCTGGTGGATCTCCTCCCGGAGTTTCCCGAATTCATCATGTCCCGGCAGCCGGAAGGGATTGGTCCCAAAATGAAAATTAAAGGCATATGCACCCACCGATGAGAGAATCGTCAACCCCAATAGAGCTCCCCTCAGGATGCGCAAGGGGGCTTTGTCAACCCAGGATAAGTTACCTGTCCCTAAGCAGGAAAGGCGCTCTTCTTATACTCCCTATAAGTCCACCTGAAACGGTTTGTGGGTGCTGGCTTGGTTTTGACATTTATGCGCCGGCATTTTATAAGGGCTGCCGCCTTCCTGACAGAACATCAAAGAGGGGATTAAGAAATGAAGGCACATCTGCATTGTCACGGATATATCCGCATGCTGATCGGGATCATCATCGCAACGGGATGGCCCGTTGGCCTGATGGCCCAGGACTACGTTTATACAATCTTAGAGGGGAAGGTCCGGATTGATTCCTATACCGGGAGCGGTGGAGATGTTTCGATTCCAGACGTATTGGGAGGCTACCCGGTTACCTCGATTGGGTACCGCGCGTTTAGTGAACAGGCGAGCGTGACGAGCGTGACCATTCCCGGTTCCGTCACCTCGATCGGGGAGGGGGCCTTTTGGATGTGCGAAAACCTGGCCAGCGTGACAATCCCCGGCTCGGTTACAACAATAGATGAAAGTGCTTTTGAAGCCTCCGGCCTGACCAGTGTGACCATTCCCGACTCGGTCACTTGGATCGGGGATGGGATTTTCGCGTACTGCGCGAATCTGACCAGCGTGACCATTTCCAACGCGGTCCCTCAAATCGGGGAGGGAGCTTTTTACGCGTGCACCAGCCTGAGTAGCGTGACCATCCCCGAATCAGTCTGGCGGATAGGGCATGAGGCTTTCTACATGTGCGAGAGCCTGAGCAGCATGACCATCCCCAGCTCGGTCACTTCCATGGGGGAGAAGGCCTTTTTCGCGTGTACCAGCCTGACCCGCGTGGCAATACCCGGGTTGGTCACCTCAATTGAATCCGAGACTTTTCGGGACTGCACCAGCCTGACCAGCGCCTATTTCATGGGTGCGCCCCCGGACTTGGGTGAAGTAGTATTCGATGGAACACCCGCAGAACTCGTCATTTACTACGTGGAAGGTACAGCCGGGTGGGAAGCCACTTATGGCGGGGTGTCCACCGCTCCCTTCACCCCATGGGGCAAGTATGTCCCGATCAGCTCAGAGCAAGGAACCTATGTTGACACCCGGGGCTGGCTGGGGTGGCTTAACCTGGATGTGGCCCCCTGGACCTATTGCCTGCAGTCCCAGTGCTGGTTCTACATCCCGGTAACGTCGGCTGAGGCCGGAGGGGGCTGGATTTATGCAGCTTCCCTGGCAGCGGAGGTCCCCGGTCTCTGGCTTGTCATGCTGCCGGGCACCGACTGGGGCTGGAGCTACGCCCACAACAAGTGGATCTATATCTATCCCGGTGGTATCGATTCCGGGCAGGGATGGGTTTACTTCGTTGATTGAGGCAGTTTGTACTGATAAATTACCTGTCCCTAATAAGTAGTTAAGCATCCTGTAGAAAGAGCCGGAATGCCTGTTTCCGGCCAAAGCGGTAAGTCCGGAAGCCGCGCTCGTCGAGGGTCAGGATGTCGGGCAGGTTCAACATTGTTGCGGCCAGTACCAGGGTGGCATCAGCGAAATCCATCGGCGTATCCGCATAGGTCCGCATCAGGCGGCTGCAAGTCTCCAGGCCAGCCGGGGCAAATATATCCACCCGCTCGACGCAGGAGGCCCCCATAAACCCCGCCAGCTGCTCCGGGCCCTGCGGCAGTTCCTGCAGGAAAAACATGGACTCGGTCATCACGGCGCAGGTTGTCACCAGCGTGACGGGAGTCCGCGGCAAAGAATCCCGGACCCTTTCATGCGCGGGATCCGCCTTGTCCAGCAAGGCCACGATGGGGCCCGTATCCAGTAGCAGACGATTCATGCTCGCCAGTTGCGTTGCCGGATCGCCTCCTTGAGCGAGTTGGCCCTTTTCTTCGTTCCCTTGCTGGAGTCCAGCGAACCGACCAGATCCGCCAACTGCTCCTGCAGGGTACTGTTTTCAAGGTCCTTCTCAATGATATGCCGTACCCAGGCCGACTCGCTTGATTGCATCGCCTTTGCCCGCTTGCGCAGGGCTTCCCGTTGGCGTTCCGGAAGGCGGATGGTGAAGGATGTACTCATGCCTTGTATGACAATAAGTGAATACATCTTTGCAAGACAATTGCCGTTGCCAAACCATGCCGTTATCGGCCAGGCCTCAATCCCCATCAGGGCACCTGAATGGATGGTGGAGAGCATGAAGGCAGCATGGCCCTCCATTTCCTGCTCAGCCAATCACCGCCTTTAGTCAAATTTGGGCAGAGCAGACAACTTTACTTTGGGATATTGCTCTGCCTGTCGGGCTAATTTATTTCATTATCAGCTCTTATTAAATCAGTTGTGCAGGTACTTCCTTTGACTCTTTTGCCCCCTCTTTTTATGAAGATTGCGCCGGGGCATTGAGGCAGGCCGTTTGTTTTGGTCACATAGGGGGATAATCGGATGAGTAATTGGAAATGGATCTTCAAGTGGAGTCTGTGTTCATTCGTCGGGGTTTGTATACCACAGGAGTTGCTGACGAGGCAGGTGATGTCGCTGGAATTTATGGATCCTCCCTCACCTGAGTACTGCTGTTCCTTTTACGCAACGGATGTTTCTGCAGACGGCTCCGTTGTGGTCGGTATTTACCGCCCAGTCGATCATCAATACGGCTGGCGTTGGGAAGATGGAGTCCTGGAAATATTACCTGTAAGCTTTCCCATTGTTAATTGTTTTGTCGCAGAAGACGGTAATCCTGTATTCGGCAACGCCAGAGATGGTGAGTCTACATTTCCATTCTCCTTGGATTTCACCAATCCGGATGCACCTGCCATGGTGGATTTACCCACATTTGGAGATGGAGGGAGATGTGAAATCCGGGCCGTCTCGGAGGATGAAAATGTTTATGCGGGTTTTGGGTACTTCCTGGATGGCAGTTATCAAGCATGCATTTGGCAGGGTGGAGCTGTCTCAGGGCTTGATTACCTGAACAGTGGTGACACTATCAGTAATGCTCTGGATATATCTTCTGACGGGGCTGTCATCGTCGGCTACAGCGGGAGTGGAGGGGAGTCTCCGACACATGCTGTCCAGTGGAAGAATGGCGTGGTTTCTGCCCTGACAAAGCTTCCCGGGGACGAGTCCAAATCATATGTTGCCAATCATGTCACATCGGATGGCACCCGCATTTTCGGTCATATGCCGCACGGGTCTGCTCCTGATAACCTTTACGGAATGCTCTTTACGGCAAACCAGGGAACTATCCAGTGGGTCGAAGGAATTCCTGAACGACTCGAGCAATTAACGAATTTTCATTTAATCATGGATACCAGCAGCGATGGGAGCAGATTGGTGATTAACCAGGTTTTATGGGGAAGCGCCATTGAAGACATGATGGCCTTTTTAGCCACGGAGGAAATGGATTTTCTGCCGGTTTATCTAAATGAAATAACGGACGCCCAGGGCGTTGATCGAAAGGGGCTATACTTTTCTCTTGCAAACGCGATTAGTCGCGATGGGAAAACTATTGTGGGATACATCAGAAGTTGGGGTGATTCATCAGAAAAATGGCGAGGACCTTTCCGGCTCCAAATCCTCGACATGTATGGTCCTTACCAGATTACCGACGGACTTTGCGACAGCTCGCCCTGGTTGGGAAAGCTCTGGGTGGAGAATGATCCGTGGATATGGTCTTTGGACATGAACCACTGGTTTTATTGTCCCGGTGAGAATCTCACCCAAAGCGGGGCCTGGGTGTACGTGCCGAAATGAGTTTTCAATTTAATCGGATTACTCCACTGACAACTTTAGGAGTTTATGGCCGCCACCTCCGATGCCCGGTAGCAACTGGGGCTGGAGCTACGGCCTCAGTCAGTGGATCTATGCCGACCCGGCCGTCATCCATGCGGGGAAGGGGTGGGTCTTTCTCCTCCCTTAATCGCCTTTTTTTCGGATTAAGCTGCAAAATAGTGCAAATATTAGGCTTGACCGAATCACTTTACTCTGCATAAAAACGCATAATCACTCCTATACTACGCATATAACCCCAAACCCCAAGCCGCCGCTGCGCGTACCCCCCCTGCTGCGTATCCTGACGGGTAGTCGGTAGCCTGGTGTCCGGAAAACGGTTCTATGCCGGATGTGGAGTGTATACTACACAACAACCTAACCCACACATAACCAAACCGATATGAACCAAAACAAATACCTGAAAAGAGGACTGATGGTCCTTTTAGGGATCAGTCTGACAGCCTCTCCCTTCGCTTTCGGCCAAGAGGAAGAGATGGAAGAGGAGACGGTCTACGAGTTATCGCCCTTCGAGGTGGATACATCCGCTGACCGTGGTTACTACGCCGCGAACACCATTTCCGGTTCGCGTATCAATATTGCCCTGCAGGACATGCCGATGCCCATCGAGGTCATCACCTCAGAATTCATCGAGGACACCGGCTCCGTTGACCTGCGTGAATCCCTGCGCTATTCCTCCGGGATCATCCTCACCAGCCAAAGCCAAAGTGACAGTTTGGAAGGTGTCCCGGGAGGTGTCCACAATGGTCAAGGCGCAACAGCCAACCTGACGAACACGACGATCAAGATGCGTGGCTTTGTCACCGAATCCAGCTTGCGGAAGGGTTATCGCCGCCAGCATTCCTCGGATTCGATCAACATCGACCGTATTGAAGTTGTCCGCGGCCCGGCAGCCCTGCTGTACGGTATCGGCAACTTTGGTGGTATTGTGAACTACCTGCCGAAGCGCCCGCTGCCCTACCAGCAAACGCAGGTGACAGGATTGATTGGCAACGACCAGCAATACCGTGCCACTCTCGATGCGACCGGACCGGTGAATGACAAACTCGGTTACCGCGTGACCGCGGCCGCTGAGGACGCCAACCACTGGACGGATATCCAGAACTCGGAAAGCTTCTTCATTTCGCCGGTATTCGTCTACCAGCCAACCAATAAGACCAAGATCACCCTGGACTTTGAGCTGGGTACGGAAACCACCAACGGCGTCGGGTTCCAGGCCATGCGGGCCCGTGCGGGGACCGACGGGGATCCGTTTGAAGACAATGAGGTCATCAACCAGCAGGAACGCCTGCAAAAAGGCGGTTTTGTTATCTTCGATGGAATTGACAATCGTACCTTCCGGCTCTCCGGACCGGACACCTATATAGAGACGGACGCCAGCAACATCCTGCTTGAGATTGAGCAAAACCTGTTCGACGGCTTGGATATCATGGCCGGTTACAACCGGGCTGAGTCCGAAGTGGATAAGCGGGATATCATCAGCAACATGTACAATCCGGGAGTTGGGCCCCCGAACCTGCGTGGTCCCATCACCATCCAACCGTTCACGGACCAGAGCGGCAATCCGGTTTATGACAATGAAATCGGCAGCCTGCCGGAGGTCCCGAACGCTGTTCTCATGTACATGTGGGGTGACGACAATATCGACACTGTGCGCGATGAGTACAAGATTGAGCTGACCTACAAGTTCGACCTCTTCCAGGATTCCGACTGGCTGAGCCAGAACCATATGCTGTTGGCCGGTGCATCCGATCTGGAGCAGAGGCGTACCACCATAAACATGGCTTCCGGCGGACAGACCTCTGATGCCTTCCTTTACAAGGATCCCAATGACCATTCGATTATCCGGTTCGGCGAGGGAATCCTGCGGGATCTGCCTCCGGCGGATTGGGATGAGGCAGTCGATGGCGTTTATCCGGAAAACCCGGACGGTCTCGTCGGTTTCAAGCCCCTCCTGACCACCAAGAGTGAAAAGACCATCGCCAAGAACCGTGGTCTCTATGCCGTCTGGCAGGGACGTTTCTGGGACGACCGCATTACAACCATCGTTGGTATACGTGATGACAAGAGCCAGCAGGACATTACGAACTACACCTACGAGAATGGATCAGAGACCGGTAGTACCCGGATTGCTCCTCCGGCTGCCAGTGAAACCACCTACCAGTATGGTGTGTCGGTTGAGGTGATGGACGGCGTTTCCGTCTTCGCCCTCACCTCGGAAGGTCTCGAACCAAGCTTTGATGGCTTGCGGGATGGTTATGGGGTGCCCATTGGCGCCACCAAGGCCGAGAGTGAAGAAATCGGGATGAAGCTGAATATTCTCGGGGGCAAGCTTGCCGCCACGGTCAGCGCCTACCGCCTCAATGTGAAGGGCCGCTCGAAGATCGACCAGCGCGGTGGTCTCTGGTGGGCCCCGGCCCCCGCCAAGGGTCGTTATGATCCCACACAGCCGACGGTCTATGACCTTGGTTGGGCGGACATCAGTGATAGCAACGCCGCTTACGTTGAAAACAAGGATCTTTGGGATGCTGCCGTCGCCGCAGGGAATGTTGAATATGTTGGCGACGCCGTCCTGTTGACGGTTCTTGACGCCAGTGGCAACGACACCGCCGGGGCAGCCTTCATGGATGCCATGTACAAGTACGCGGCTGATGGAAAGGGCTGGCCGGGCTGGATGTTCAAGGCCAACGCCGACCTGGGAACGCCGGCCAACAATGCCGCCATGGACTGGTCGGCTGATGATGCTGACTGGTTTGCCGGCATGATTGCCGAGGAAGAGTCCACGGGCTACGAACTGCAATTGCTGTACTCGCCCACGGACAACATCCAGGTCTACTTCTCCTACGCCAACACCAAGCGCAAGGTCATCGACCAGGGCAAGATGCCAAAGTACCCCTATCCGCAGGATCGCTGGGCAATCTGGTACTTCCCGGATGGCAACTGGGGCTTGCAGGGGGTATCCAAGGAAGTCGCTTACGAAGACCCTCAGGACACCTCCACATGGACCGGTGGACCGGCTTCAACCAATGGCGAGCAGCTTGACGACACGCCTGAGCACGACATGAGCCTCTGGGGCAGCTACAGCTTCAAGGATGGTTCAATGGACGGCCTGAAGCTTGGCCTGGGCTTTGATTACCAAAGCAAGCGTGAGTATCTCTCCGGATTCACTGCCGGTGGGGATGCCGTGACCGGCGAAGACGGTGAGCGCATCAAGCTCTACACCGACACCAAGCTGATGATCAACGCCATGGTGCGTTATGATTACTCAATCGGCGAATACCCCGCCTTTATCCAGCTGAACGTCGATAACCTGACCAACGACAAGGACCTCTACGGGTACGTCTATGAGACGGGCATCCTGTGGAGGCTCCAGGCTGGGATTACCTTCTAGAGCTAACTAAAATTGGCTTAGGGTTATGTGGCCGGCAGGGATGTCATTCCCTGCCGGCTTCTTTTTTCATAATGAAAAAGCCCCGGCCTGGCGACCGGGGCTTTTTGGATAAAATTCGCGAATGGACCGGCTTACTTGCGCAGCCGCCGCTGGATGACGAAGCCGAGGGCGAGGAGACCGCCGATGAAGGCGAAGGTACTTGGCTCGGGGACGGCGGTGCCGACCAGCTGGATGCCGCCAATGCCCGTGTTCCCGTTGAGGGCGGTGGCCGTCAGGAGCAGCTCGTCCGCCGTCAGCCCGCTGAAGCGGACATAGGTCGCGGAGTCGATGCCGTCGCCGGAATCCTGGTCCATGGATTGAATCAGGGAGCCGGTAAAGGGATTTGGCGTGGTGGCAAAGTAGCTCACCGGGGTCACGCCCGTTCCGCTGACGCTGAATTCACCGGTGTTGCCCCCGGCGGCCCCGTTGAAACTGGCCACATAGACAATGAGGTCGTAACTGGTGAAGGTCCCGGCGAGACCGGTCAGTGACAGGGTTGTTCCCTCGACGGTGGCTGGATAATCGAGGGCCCCGGAGCGCATCGGGGTGTTGTCCAGGGATCCGTCAAACAGGGTGCGGAATTCCGTTGTCACAAGCTCGAAATCGACCGTTGTGGCCGCCCCCGAGCTGTCGGTGAGGTCGGTTCCGATCGTCACCGCCTGTAAATTGTGCCAGTTGTTGGCGGCTTCCACCCCGTATCCGTCGAGGGCGTCATTGATTCCACCGGCGAATTGTTTCCAGTTGACACTGACCAGTGCCGTCTGGGCATGGATGGAGCCGAGGCCAAGGAGGAGAAGGGCGGTGAGGCCGATTGTGCGCAGGGTAGGGTGCTTCTTCATGGTTTGATAGGGTTTGAGTTTCCGGAGAGCCTTCAGTTTAGCAGGAAACGCCATTCCGTGCCTGTGTATTTGTCCCGCACAGGTGTAATTTTGTCCCAACCCTCGCCAAATCAGGGTCCGCGGGCCTCAATCCGCCAACATATCACTTCACCAGCCGGATGGTGGCCGGATACTGGTAGACCTCACCATTGGAGGCCTTGACCGCCCCGACTACGGAAAGGACGGCCGTGGCCAGCGCGATCAGGGGGAGCAGGATCATGCCGATGACGACCACGAAAAGCAGCAGGCTGATAAGCCCGTAGATGTACATCGAGATGTGGAAGTTGAGGCTCTCCTTGGCATGGGCCGGGATGGATGATTCCGGATCGTCCTTGGTCACCAGGTAAACGATCAGCGGGAGGATGATGCCCACCCCGAGCCAGACGGAGAGGTGGCAGAGAACATTCCAGAGTTTGTCATTGGTTGGTGTGGTCATGCGGGCATCATGCCAGTTTCCCTCCCCGAATCAAGAACGGAACGGGGATCCCCCACAATCATCCGTCGGACTGCATGGCCTTGCCCTCTCACGGACGGGGCAGGGCGACAACCTCTTCCAGGGCGGCCCCTGCATGCCGGGCCGCGGTTGCGGCCTCGGGTCGGCCGGCCTTCTGCAGGACATCGCTGTAGTCCCGGTAGGCCTTGGCGAAGATGCCGGCCAGCTCCTCCTCGTGGGAGTTGCGCGGCGGGTGGCCATCCTCCATGCGGCGAACCGAGGAGGGTGTGGCCTCAAGGAACCGCTCCCACAGGCGGGTCATCGTCTGCCAGTCCTCCTGTTCCTCAGCGATCGAAAGGTACATCGAGTAATAGGCAATCTGGGAGAGGAGAACATCGCTGGGCCGGACGAGGGTCCGGTCCGCCGGAAGGGGCCGGCCGATATAGGCAAAGACCAGGATGCAGGACAGCACGGTGACCAATCCCGGGCGGTACTGTTTTGTTTTCAGATAGGTATACCCGCAGACGAGGGTATAGGCCGCGAAGGGGATGATGCAGACCACCATCGGGAAACGGTAACGGGCAAGGGCGTACGCGATCAAAAGGGTGGCAAGGTGGCTTGCCGCCATCAGGATGAGGGGGGCCGTTGTCCGCCAGCGGCGCCAGGAGAGGAACAGGCCGGGTAGGGCAAGGGCCATCAGCAAATGCGGGGTGGCGGGAAGCCATCGCAGGACGTTCGAATAGAGCGCGTTGAAGTAGACGTTGTTATTGTTGGGGATTTCGTACCAGTGGAGGACCTGCTGGGCCTTTTCCATGACCGTTGCCGCAAGCGAGCCAATGGTGTTTTCGCGCCAGACCGCCTTGATGATGGGCAGGGTCTCCCCGTTGGTCTCCCCCATGATAATGCTGATGTCCTCACTGGCAAACATCCGTTCCTGCTCCGGCAGGTTGGCCGCGAGGAAAGTGATGGGCGTGACGCTGCCCATCTTCAGGGGCGGCAGGCCAACCGTCAGGTTCCGCGCCATCAGGGGCAGCAGGGCGATCGCCAGACCGGCCGCCATCGCCGAGCCGCAGAGGACAACCCGGCGCATCCGCAAGGGCCGGTCCAGCAGAAGCAGGCAACCGATGCCGGCAAAGTAGAGGAGGAAAGTCGACTTCAGGAGCATCGAGGCGCCGCCCGCCAGTCCGACGACGATCCAGCCGGCGAGCCGGCCGTGTTCCCGGGCCCGCAGGGTCAGCCAGACGACCAGTATGCTGATCAGGGCAATGAGGCTGGCCCGCAGCAGGAGGGTCTCGTAGAAAATCATTGGCCCGTGCAGGAGGGCCAGGACCGCCGTTACCCTGGCTGTGCCCATGCCGAAGAGCTGACGCGCGACGTCATAAAGGAGCAGAATGGTGGCCAGGCCAGCGAGGCTCTGGATGAGGTAGGCCAGCAGCATTTCCTGGCCCGTAAGCGCATGCAGGATGGCCAGCAGGTAGGCGTAGAGGGGTTCCTGGTGGTAGGTCTTGCCGCCGTACCATTCGTCCCAGAGTTGGCGGTTGCGGGCGTGATCGGCAGGCGGTTCCGCCTCACCGGTTTCCTTTGCCAGGTGGGCGAAGTATTCCTGCGCCATGCGCTGTTGCCAGCTGGCGTAGGGATGCAGCGATCGGTCCTGCAGCCAGTCGCCCTTGGCAATGATCCTTCCCTGCATGAGGAAGAAGTTCATGTCCGAGTCCGTGTTCTGGTAGGTCTCCGGGCAGGGGCCGCCCATTATCTCAAAGACATAGACCAGCCGCAGGAGGACCGCCGCGGCCAGTACCAGCAGAATGAAGCGGTCGCCCGGGAGGTTCCTGCCCGGGCTTTCAGGCTGTGGCGTGCTTTGGGAATCCTCTTCTTTCATGCCTTCGCTGCGTCCTCAACGGTGGTTGAGCTGTTCCCACAGCCATATATTTTTCCCCGTCCCTCAAGCTTAATCACGGATTACAGGGGGTTTTTCGCGTAAATTCCGTCCTCAATCGGCATTCTTCGGCAGCGGTTCCCGGACAACCGTGAATCCGCTCGAGAGATCCCCGTCGCGTCGCAGTTGCAAATGCCGGTTGAAATACGGTGTGCTCGGAAGCGGGGCGTCATAGGACTGTTGACCGGTGACGGGTAGGTTGACCTCAAGGCCGGAGTCGGTGGTCCTTGCCTGCATCGGGACCTCGATGATGGGATGCCAGCCTTCATAGGAGATGAGGAAAAAGCGCTCGGGGTGAGTGACCGTCCAGGCAAGGAAATGGGCGTTGGCGGTCAGGAACAGGATCCCAAGGGCAGCCAGGAATTTTCGGCCATGGTAGCGTTCGTGGAGACGAGCCGCGAGCGGGATGATGGCAGAGACCGGAAGGAGGAAGAAAAGCGCACGGGCAAAGCGGTGGTCGGGCGCTGTAAAGAACCAGAAGACCAGGCTGGCCAGCAGGATCGACGGCAGGACCGACCATCCGGGACGCATGCCCGGCGGCCCGGTTTGGCGGTCACGAAAAAGGAGCCGGTTTCCGAGGAGCAGCACGAGGAAGTACGCTGTCGGATAAAGGACCTGGACCGGAAAATGCCCCATCCGGTCGAGCCACTTGCCGAACCAGTTCCAGTTGCCAATGACTTCCTTATGGTCGGTCCAGGGTTCGCGTGCCCAGCTGGTGATGATTTGGGCTTCCTCCCGGATGGCCTCCCTGGGTATGGACCAGCTGGTCTCGATGTAACCGATTGTCGAGGGAAAGAGGGGTGCCCCGGAGGTCATGACACCACGGACCATCCAGATGAGCAGGATCAGTCCCGCCGGGAGAATCAACACCAGTCCGGTGCGCCAGCGCTGCCTGCCGGAAGTCAACACTGCCAGTACTGTCAGTCCGGCGATGAGACTGCTGGCAAAGAGGCCGGAGAGCTTGAGGGTCATTGTCGTTGCCGTAAGGAACACGAGGACAAAGGCCTCTCCAATCGGCATCTGCTTTTCCTTCAGGTAGTTTGCCCACAACCGCGAGAAGAGGAGAAAGAGGGTGATCAGCAGCAGCTCCACGGCGAGGTCCGGACTGGGCGAGGGGAGGTCCTTGGAGAAAAGGCAGAGGAACCCGAGGACCGGCAGGACAAACAGGGGAGGAACCCATTGCGCGGGAGCAAGCTCCATGATGCGTGCCGGCCTGGCCAGGATTGGCCGTAACTGGTGGAGGGCGGTCCCGATGGTCAGCAGCATGAGGAAACTGTTGGCCACGGAGCGCCCGTGCCCGAAAAAGGGGTGCAGGTTGAGGGCCGCCACATAGGTGAAAAAGGACTGGTTGAAGGCCAGCCGGGCATGCAGGTTGCCGAGGCCGGGCACGATGGGATAACTGTTGTTCCAGCGGATCGAGTTCAGGAAATACAGGCCGGCGTCATAGTTCATCGGATGCAGCATGGCCCGTGAGCTGATCCATGCCCCGGCCAGTACCAGCAGCAGGATAAAATAGGCGGTCTTGCGGTCGGGGGATGGCCACGACAATCGCCAGCCACCGCGGATGGCTCCTGCAAGGCAGCTCGCCGATACAATCAGGCCCACCAGCAGGAACGGAATGACCACTGCCGCCGTTAGCGGCAGAAAGAGATGAACCGTCTGCAGCAGGCCCAGCCATACCGCCCAGCCGAGCCAGATCAGCCACGGCAGGCCCGGGCTTTCAAAGGATGGATGGATCCGTCGAAGCCCGCCTGCCACGGCCCGTCCCCATCCGTAAAAGGAGATGGCCAGCACGCCGTAATAAACGAAGGTCAGCAACAGCTGTGCCCCATGCGTCAGGATCGAAGTCATCGCTCGCTCAACCGTGGAGAGCTCCCGTCTTCTTGTCGAGGTCTCCCTGCCCGGCCCCGGTGTTCATCAGCAAAGCGTGACAAGCGTGGATTGCCGGTTGATTGTGCAGCCACCGGGACAGCCCCTTGTGCTTGCTAAGCTCCGAGGAGTTTGCCAAGGATGAAAGCGTGAGTTTCAGGCAAGATCTCCGAAAGCGTATCCAAAATTCACCTCCCCGTCCCGTGCTCCTTCTGGCGTTGGTCCTGCTTGTGCATTCGGTCCTCTCCTTTTTGCTCTTCGACCCGTCCATTGTCCTGATGGCGGATGATGCCAATTACGTCATGGGGGCCATTGACTTCCTTGAGAAAGGGCAATTCCCATTGGCCCATGGGGCGACGCTCTATCACCTCGTCACGGCGGCGGCCTTTGCCCTCTTCGGGAAGTCCTTCCTGGTCGGGAAGGCCTGTTCGGTACTATGGGCCACGCTTACCCTGGTATTGACCTATTTCGTGTTCCGGAAGCTCGTCTCCCTGTGGGTCCTGGTCGGGGTCCTGTTTATTCAGGCAAGCAACTTCCTGATTCACTTCTATGCCTCGTCGAACATGTCCGAGTCCTTCTTCATGCTCATGCAGATGGTGCTGGTTGCCACCGTCTTCCACTGTCATGAGGGACTGCTTACCAGCCTCCGGTGGACCCGGGATTCCGTTGGCCGGTTTGTGCTGCTGTGTATTCCAGTCGTCATTACATCCTTTCTGCTCTCGATCTCCAAAAGCGTTGGCATCGTCGCCCCGGTGGCGGTTGTCCTTTATCTGCTGCTTCATCGCAAATGGGCCAATGGGGCCGTGTTCCTCGCCCTCTTCATGCTCGTGAAATCGGCCTATGGATGGGGAGTGAAATCCCTTTTTGGCATCACGCATCTTTCCCGGAGAACGGATTTTATCCTCCAGAAGGACTATTATCGTCCCGAGTTCGGAAATGAGGATGTACTTGGTTTGCTGGTGCGGGCCTGGGAAAACTTCCACCATCACGTTTCCGTCGACCTGTTGAGGATATTGGGATGGCGGGAGAACAGCTTCCTCAACGAGCCCCTCCCTGCCTTCAGCCTCCTTTTCCTCTTCCTCTTCGGCCTCTGCCTCTGGTGGAGCTGGCGGCGGAAAACCAGGCTGCTCTTTGTCGGCCTTTACCTGATGCTGCTGGCGGCGGCCACTTTTGTCTCCCTGCAAACCCATTGGAAACAGGACCGGGTGATTTTAATCATGATCCCCCTGGCCCTGCTCTTCCTTCTGGATGGGGGTCAGGCCTGCGTGAAGGAACGGTTCTCCACCAAGCTGCCCCTTGTCTACGGGGCGGTGCTCCTTCTGGGGATTGTCAACCTCCATCACCTCGGCTGGGCCATCACCCGAAGCCAGTTCATTCAAGCGCAATACCTCAAGGGCAACAAGCTGGTGGCCTACACCCCCGATTGGCAGAACTACTTGAAGGCGGCCCAATGGGCCGGGGAAAACCTGCCCCCGGAGAGTGCGGTCCTTTGCCGCAAGGGCAATACGGCGGCCGTTTACGCGCCGGGCCATGCCACATTCCTCAATTGCAGCCTGTATACCACCAAGCCGGGCGACCAGGTACTGAAGGAGCTGCACGACCAGGGCGTTACCCATATCCTCCTCGCCAACCTGCGCCTCAATCCCAGCCAGGCCGTCCAGGGAAGGGTCCATGACGCCGTTCATTCCCATGTCCAAGCCATCCTCGCCACCGAACCAAACGCCCTCCGGATCCGCTACTCCACCAAGAATGAGGAACGCGCCATGCTCCTTGAGATCAATTATGCCGCCGTCCCCATGGGATTTTAGGGGCATGTTTTGGTGTAGACCCGCTTTGAAGTCTACTTATCTAGCCCTTCGGCAAGCTCAGGGCATTCGACTGCGCTCTTGTCAGTTCAATCCCGCATGCGCGGGATGGCCTGCCATGAGCTTGTCGAATGGTGGAGCTGATCGGGATCGAACCGACGACCTCGTCATTGCGAACGACGCGCTCTTCCAACTGAGCTACAGCCCCACAAGCAAGGAGAGGATGAGGATTGGAACCGGAATCGTTTCCGTCAATCCAGAATCTTAATCCTAATCTTAATCTTAGCCCTAATCTTAATCCTAGCCTTAATCTTAATCTTGATCTCAATCGCGGGATAAACCCGCTCGCTACGGCTGCGGGGGCGCAGGCAGGGATCAAGACTAAGATTAAGGCTAAGATTAAGATTATAAAATCTCCCGGAGGACTTCCGGATGCTTCTCGATAATGCGGAGCAGGGTGGAGGCCGTTCCCTTGGGGGTGATCCGGCCCTGTTCCCAGTTGCGCAGGGTTCCCACGCCGACCCCGATGGCCCGCGCAAAGCCCTTCTGGTTGAGCCCTGTCCGGCGCCGGGCCGCCACCGCGGAGGTCATCCGGGCCGACCGCAAGGAGGGTTCCGGCAGTGGTTTGCCGGCCTTCCGGTAATCCGCGATTGCCTCCTCGATGATTTGTCCCAGTTCCGCCTCCACGGATTCCGGGTCCTCGCCATGGCATCCGCCCAGGAAGAGGTCCGGACAGCGCCCAATGTAGCACTGGTCTTCCTCGCTCCAGCGAATCTCGCGTCGGTAGGGTTGCGTCTCGGCTCTCATTTTTTGATCCATTGAATGAATGTTCGTAAATCCTTCTCCTGGTAAGGTTTTGCGGTAATCGGCAATCAGCTCCCTTAGTTTTCTAGGCATATTAAGTAAGTAAATTAATTACTTAATACAAGCCTAAAGGAATACTCTGGAACCCAAAGCCGGGAGATCGCCTGAATTCAGGCAGGCGGACGTAGCGAGCGGGTTTACCCCGCGATTGAGAATTAGATTAAGATCAAGATTAAGATTAAGGCTAAGATTGAGATTGGGATTGCCCTTCGGCTTTGCTCAGGGTGGGGAGGATCTTTGCCCGGGAGCAGGGGCAGCGGCAGGAGGATGAGGCCCTTGCCCGGATGCAGGAGGAATTGGAGGAGGCTAATCGGGAATCCGCCCAAGCCGCGGCTAAAGCCGAACCGCCCCCGGTTGTCGATGCTTATCGCCGGGTTTATGGCCGCTTACCGAGCGGTTGGCTGCCGTTTTGAGTTTGCCTGAAGGTGGGCCCCAGCGCCCTTTTTCTATGGCGATTAAGACCAAGATTTTCTTGGCATTACCCGGCCAATTGCCTGGCGAACGACTTCGCCACCTCGTCCCAATGGTACAGGGTATCCGGATCAAAATCCGCCCCGTTTGGCCAGGCCAGGGTCCCGGCCACCGGATCCAGGTAAACCTGCCGGAAAAGAACCGGATCCTTCAGCGGCCCATACAATTCACCCTTCAGGACCGGCTCGAGATCCACCGCCTGCTCTTTTCCGTCAGCAAACACGACCGCCAGACGGTAGGGCGGTTCCAGCTCGAAGCGGATAATTCTGGTCATGGCATGAGGCATCGTTCCGGTTACTGAAGGGGTGCTATTGAAGCCGGCCGGCCCCCCGATTGCAAGATTTCCCAGTCAGCCTGTAGCTCCCGTTGATGGATTTCCGCCCATGCCATGACCAGCCGCCGATGCCGCACAGGCAGATCACCCTCAAGCAGGGATACGGGATTGATTGTGAATACGGCCGCATCCTTTTGGTGGTACGCATGAAAATGAGGAAGGTGGTGACGGCTCCCGGGCTCACTGTACATGCGGATGATAATTCCATAGAAACGGCTGATCTCGGGCATGAGGGTAAGCTTGAGGCCAGCCAGCCTCCATTCAAAGCGGCCCCTTTAGCCAAATAATGGTATCCCAGATTGAGATTGGGGGGATCCATTGTCCGGATTCCCGGTTTCCTCAAAACCGCCTGAATTCAGGCAGGCGGACGTCTTGCCGCCAGACTATGGCCACACATCCTCTCGATGCATGCCGGCAAGCGAACAAGGGGGAGTTGACTTTGTAGCACAAACGGGACAATATTGTGCCATGAAAACGGCAACAGTACGCGCACGGGTGGATATTGAATTAAAGCAGCAGGCGGAGGCGGTTTTACTCAGCCTGGGACTCACCACTACCGAGGCGATCCGCCTCTTCCTGCAGCAGGTCCGCCTGCGGCGGGGTCTTCCCTTTGCGGTGGTCCTTCCCGATGTGGATCCCGATGTGGCGGATATCCTCCACCCGACCGCCAAACGTGCTGCTGCGCTGGAGGAACTGGATGACTTGCCGACCCGGTGAAGTGTACCGCGTCGACCTTGGCTTCGCCAACACTCCTACGTGAACCTTCAGGGAATTGTCGCGATTCAGTTCAAGGAATTGCAGCGCCAGGTCGGTCAATTGGCTCCCACCAGCATGGAATACATTCGGTCGGCCATCCACTATACTTTTGATTGTTAAGGGATAGTTCTGTTTACGACTCGGAGAAGAATTTGCGAGAGGTAGACGAGGTGTAGCCTTATTTCATAGGCATCAGTGGTGGCGTTGTTGTCAGGCAAATGTGTGATATTTACCGGGGGTGTATATATCCAGTCACAGAAAGTAGTCG
>JBFOLZ010000066.1:0-10806 GCA_040830445.1 Puniceicoccaceae bacterium | reverse complement strand
CGCGCCCCTTTTAAAAAAAGCGTCCCCAGGAGCTGTTTCCCAGTTCCACAGCGTCCGCGTTCCGGGCCACCCCCCCCCCCATAAAAACCGGCCCCCCGGGGGAATCCGGTTGCTTGCCCTTAAAGGCCCCGCCACTGGTTGGTCTGCTCGGCGATGCTCAGGGAGACGGCCTGGGCGACGGTGTCCCGCCGGTAGAGATAGACCGGGACGACTTCCGGAAAAAGCGTCCGGAATAGCTCCTTCTCCTTAATTTCATTCGGAGATTCCTGCAAAAACTGCTCCCGTGCCCGTTCCCAGTGATCCGGCATCAGCTTGATGGCCCACCCTTTTTCCGGGGTCCGGCGGGCTGCGGAAACGGCTCCAAGGTAGGCAGCTATTCCGGCCTCCGGAGAGAGGCCGATTCGCTGCCGCTCCTCCATCTCGTAGGGAGGATTGAGCCACTCCCCCAGCCAGCCGTAGGTCCAGCTCTGCAGAACCAGGGACCCAAGGAAATTGCTCCCCGATCGTTGCGTCGTGAAAACAACCAATGCCGCCGGGTCCTTCATTCTCGAAGAGGCTATTTGGCATCCCCTTCAGAAGTCGAGTCCTAACAAGCGCGTAAGGACAGCAGCGACCCTTTAAAGGGTTAGTCCTTCTTGCTCTTTTTCTTCCAGGCGTCGGTGTGAATGAGGCCGAGGAATTTTGGCTCGATGAGCTCGGAATCCCATTCCCAGAGCAGCTCCTCCAATTCCTCGAGGCGGCGCTCGTTCCACTTGGCAATGTTGCTCTTTTCCGAGATGTCCTTCCTCAGGTTAAAGAGCCTCGGGCTGAGGTCCTCTTCAGGAATGACCAGCTTGAAGTCGCCCTTGCGCAGGGCGTAACGCTTTTGGTCCCACTTGCGGAGGTAGATCACTTCATGCGGCTCGCCGCGCTTTTCGCCCTGCAGGTAGGGAACCAGGTTGGCCCCGTCAAGGGGTCGGTCATCGGCGATTTTCACCCCGGTGATTCCGGCAATGGTGGCGAGGATATCAAGCGAAGAGACAGGTTTTTTGTACGTCTTACCGGCCTTCAGTTCACCGGTCCAGCGGAGGACGAAGGGGACGCGGAATCCGCCTTCCCAGACATCGCTCTTTTGGCCTCTCAAGGGCTTGTTGTTGGAGGCATTGGCCCGCGTCGGGCCACCGTTGTCGGAAAGGAAGAAGACGAGGGTGTTCTCCTCCAGACCGAGCTCCTCCAGCTTGGCCAGGACACGCCCGATGCCGTCATCCATGCAGCTGACCATGGCCGCGTAAGTGCGGCGCTTCTTGTCCTTGATGTCAGGAAAGCGGGCCAGATATTCCTCGGTGGCCTGCATCGGCGTATGCGGGGCGTTATAGGAGAGGAAGAGGAAGAAGGGATTGTCCTTGTTGCTTTCAATAAAACGCACCGCATCATCAGAAAACTCGTCGGTGAGGTAGTTCTCGATCTGGACAGGGTCATGGTCCCGCATGATCCAGGTCTTGTAGCTCTCTCCCTCATCCTTGGCTTCATAGCTGTCCTTGATCGTCAGTAGCTCCGGAAAGTACTGGTGCCCGCCCCCGAGATGTCCAAAGAAGTAGTCGAATCCCCGGTTGAGCGGATGCAGGTCCGGATGCGCCCCGAGGTGCCACTTGCCGATGATGCCGGAGGTGTAGCCGGCCTTTTTGAGGACATCGGCGATCGTCTCCTCCTCCATCGGCAGTCCCATCCCGGGGTCCTTTGGCCGGTACTGCGGATTGCGCTCAAACCCGAATCGCTGCTGGTAGCGCCCGGTGATGAAGCCCGCCCGGCTGGGTCCGCAGACCGAGTAGGTGACATACCCGGCATCAAAGACCACCCCCTGGTCGGCCAGGGAGTCAATGTGCGGCGTCGGAATGTCCTTGCAGCCATTGTAGCCCACATCGGCATAGCCAAGGTCATCGGCCATGATGACGACAAGGTTGGGGGTCGCGGCAAGGGTGGCACAGGTGGCCAGCACGGCAAGGATAAGCGAAGGAAACCACTTCATGAAACGTCCTTTCCAGAAGACTGATGAACCAGCCTGCTACCAGGGGAGATAAGCCCAGGCACCGACTCCCGGATTAACCACAACCTGTGGCATGTAGACATAGCTACTGAGGCTGACTGACCAGACCCAGTCCGAGGGGGCACCCGGTTCACCCACCCAAATCCAGCCAACGAAGGAACCGGTATCGACATAACCATCCGGACGGATGGAATAGCCGGCCCAGAGGGGTTCCGTGGTGTCGCCGGGGACCGAGTAGCTGGGGAGGAACGCCCAGGCTCCGGTTTCCGGAGCAACCTGGCCCTGCGGCAGATAGACATAGCCTCCGAGGTTGACCGACCAAATCCAGTCGGATGGCGCGCCGGGATCGCCCACCCAAATCCAGCCAAGGAACGGAGTGGTATCGACATAGCCGTCGGGGCGGATCGGAAAGCCGGCCCAGAGGGGATCCGGATCCGGATCCGGGATACCATCGGGGTCCACGATCGTCATGTCGCCGCCAATCGTGAAACCACACCAACCGGTTTCACCGGCAACAAGTCCATAAAAGTGGATGACCACATCACCCGTCCCGCTATAGTTGAAAGTCATTGAGCGGGGGCTCCACTGCATGTTATCTCCGAATGGGATATCCCCGCCGGCGTCAGCGCGATTGTGATTAGCCAGGCCAAGCAGGCTGACTGTGGCTGAACTACCCTCGACTGGCGTGACCCAGAGCGCTGTGCCTCCAGCGGCTCCCAAAGGGATAAAGTAATCATTCTCCGGAGCCGCTTGTGCCTCGTACAAGACAACATTGAGAGTCGTTGGCTTGTATACTGACCAGATTTCGTAGTTGAAGGTATATTCACCCGCTCCGGGAGTGAAGAAGCTGCTGTCCAAGACGTAGCTGATTCCCCGGCTTGGGGCCGGTACTCCAGACGCTTTTTGTTCGACCCAAATACCCCCTTTTCCGGTTTGTCCAATATTGGGCCCGATAATACGGCCAACCGTCGACCATACGTCTGCGCCTGCAGTTTGCTCCTCAGGTGTGTTGGCAGTTTGATCGGTGTTGTAAAGTACGCCTAATGGATCGGACCCGGCCGCATCATATACCCCCTCAGTTGGGCCCTCCGCTTTGACTTTTGCCCAGTCCATGGTCCAGATGGTTTTTTGGGCAGTCAGGGCAGAGGTAATGGCGAGAAGAAAGAGGATTATTAGGGATCTTTTCATGTTAGTATTCGGGTTATTGAGGGTTGGATTAAGTGAGGTGGCTTTTCAGGAGGCCATCATGGTGCTTAAATTATAATCCACAAAGGAAAGCTATTGATAGGATACATGTATCAATTGCCTGTGCAAATTCGACCAATGTTACAATTACTGGACCCATGGCAGGTGAGCGTGTGTCCAATTGATTGCGGGTCGCACCTCCCACCCTACCTGCTTCGCCACACCCGGACGTAGTCGACCTTTGCTGCAGTCAGCCATCCGTTGGGCTCGCTGGTGAAGGTTCCAACGTCCCCGAAACTGGCCCCGTCGGAGAGCCAGAGAAATTCAGGCACCTGCGGGACCCATATGCCCGTATAGGACACTTTCAGCACGCCGTCATAGTAGATCTTCATCCCACTGGCGTTCCATTCGAGCCCGAAGACATGGTAACCGTTATGAAGACCAGGGGTGTTGTACTTCTTTGTGTTGGCCTTATGCGCTGAGCCGTAGCCGTCGATATGCACGACTGATTTGGTGTAGTCGCCAAACCAAGCTGACTCAAAGATATCCACTTCCGCACCGTCATTACCGGTCCCGTCCACATTGGACATGTTTTCTCCTTGCAGCCAGAAGGCGGTATGGGTCGATTTTGTGGTGTCCGCAATCTGGATCCGGGCCTCCAGATAGCCGTAGGTCGGTTCATATTTACCCTTCGAATAAATCGAGCCGCAGTACATTGTGTTGTGGTCGTGCTTGATGACATCAAGGACTAGAACCCCGTTGGCAACAGAGACATTGGAGGGCTTCCACCACCAGTCGTTGATTCCCTGTGTCGGACGGGCGGCACGGCTTCTGGTACTAATGTTGATGGTCCATTTCGTGGTATCCACTTCGGTACCGTTAAACTCATCGCTAAACTCAAGGACCCAGTTGTCTCCCGTCGGATTGGCGAGGAATGGCTGAGCGTTGGCAGGGGTGGCCAGATCGACAAAGGCGTTGTCCCGGATCCTGTAGAAAACCGGATAATCAGCCGGTTCCGGGACGGTTCGCGCAGCGGAGTTCCCTTCCGCGAGGATACCACTCTGGACCGTTTCCCATGCCTGCAGGCTGGTGCTTTTCTCAATGGCATAATAGATCCCGGGCAGGGTTGCCCAGCTCAGATCAATCCCGGAATCCCCATGATGAATGGACAGGTCTGTCGAACCGGAGGCCGCTGCGCTGGCGGCCATGAGGGTTGCTGTAATCAGGACTGAACGAGGGGAAATAATCATAAGCTATCGGGGTGCACCGGTGGAGTAGCGCTCGATGTATTCCGAAGGCGTACAACCATAGGCCTTCTTGAAGGAGCGTGAGAAGTGGCTCATGTCGAGGAACCCGACCTGCTCAACAACCTGGCTGACCGTCCATGATCCCGTTTCCAGATACTGGGCGGCCTTCTTGAGCCGGACCATCCGGATGATTCCCCCGGGCGATTCCCCGGTCAGGGCCTTGACCTTCCGGTACAGGGTCATGCGGCTCATGAACATCCGCTTGGCCAGGTTCTCGACGTCAAATGCTTCGTTGCGCAGGTTCTCCTCGATGGTGTTGATGAACTTGGCCATGAATTCCTGGTCAACCCTGTTGACCGGCAGCTCATCCTTGCTGATGGCAATGGAAAGGGTCTGCCCGCTGATAAATTCGCGCACCTTGCGGCGATTGGTAAGCAGGTTCTCGATGCGTTTCCGTAGAAGGGCGACATTGACCGGTTTGGTGACATAATCATCCGCCCCGGATTCCAGCCCCTCCAGTTCGCTGCTCTCGGACTTCAGTGCCGTCAGGAGAATGACCGGAATGTGGGAGGTCCGCTGGTCGGCCTTGACCTTGCGGCACAGTTCCTTGCCATCCATGACCGGCATCAGGACGTCGGAGACGATAATGTCGGGAATGCGCTCATGGGCGATTTGCAGCCCGGTCTCCCCGTTTTCCGCCAGCAGGACACTGTATACTGAACCCAACTCAAGGTTGAGATACTCGCGGATATCGTCGTTGTCCTCGACGATGAGCATGAGCGGCTTGTGCTCCGTTGAAAAGGCCGCCTCATCTGTATCCGTCTCCTCATCGATGGCAGATGCCTCAACAGGCACATCCGGAGGGGGGCTCTCCACCGGCAAAGGCAGACTGAACCGGACCACAAAACGGGAACCGGGTGCGGTGGTGGATTTTCGGTTAACCGGGCTTTCGGCATGAATCTCGCCGCCGAGGGCCTCAACCAGGCTCTTGGTATGGGCCAGTCCGATACCGGTACTGTGGGCCTGCTTTGCCGCCTTGCCGCCGACCCGGTGAAACGGATCGAACACCTTGACCAGTTCCTTCCGGGGAATGCCCGGACCGGTATCCGCCACCTCAAGGGACAGGGAAATCTCGCTGTCGGATTCTTCGAGGACTTTCAGGCAGACGGTGATAGCCCCACCTTCCGGGGTGTACTTGATGGCATTGGTCAGGAGGTTGTCGAGAATGACCTCGGCAATGCGCGGATCAAAGGCGGCCACCAGGTGGTCGCGCTCCGGGAGGAACTCCACCCCCTGGTTCTTCTGCTGTGCCAGCGGCAGCAGCGTGTCCATTTCCTGGCGGATGAAGAGAACGAGGTCCTGCACCTGCCGGTTTGTCTGTAACTTGCCCAGCTCGGCCTTGCGGAAATCCAGCAGGCGGTCCAGGAGGCCGACCAGCTTGCGGGCATTGCGGTGGGCAATCTCCAGGTGCTGCCGGCTCCTTTCATCGACCTGCTGGAGGAGACTCTCCAGCGGCCCGAGGATGACCATGAGGGGCGTTCTCAGCTCGTGCGATATGTTGGTGAAAAACTGGATTTTGTATTCCTCCAAGGCGAGGAGGTGGTTAATCCGTTGCCGGACAATGATCACCACAAGGCCAATCAGCGTAAGGAAAACGGCCAGGGAGAGGAGGATAAACCAAGGTTGTTTCCAGAGGACGGGAATGACCCTGAAATCCACGCTGGCCGGTGTTGCATCAATGTTACCGTAGGGGGTACGGGCACGCACCTCGAAAGTGTGGGCTCCGTTAGACTGGGTACCGATGATGACTTCGGTCTGCTTGGTGAATTTGGACCACTCACCGCCATCTATCCGGTAGGAATAGGCTATCGCGTCGGTCGGCGTAATGGACCACTGACTGCTCCCCGTCCACTTGAAGTGGTTCAAGCCGGGCTCATGGACAGAACTTTCAAATTCAACGATCCGCGTTTCGGGGCGGATGGCATAGCGTCGGAAGAGGGTTGTCCTGAAACCGGCAGCGAAGCGGTCACCATCAGGCGTATTCCCGGTGCTCCGGAAGTGCCAGTTTCGGCTGGAGGAATTGAACCAGATAGCCCCATCGGGTGATTGACGCAAGCTGCCCCCCTCGCGGAGCATTCTCAGGTTCCTGCTGAGGGGTTCATTCACCCAGTGGTCCTTCGAAAGGTTGAAAAGTCCCTCTGAGGTGCCCACCCAGACCTGGCCGGGAAAGGCCTTGTCCTCCAGCAGGGTAACCGAGTCACGCGTCAGGTTCATGTTGAAATCAACCGAGTGATGCCAGCTTTCACCGTCGAAATGGAGGATACCCACCCCCCATTGGGCCACCCAAAGCTCGCCTGTTTCCGTCACCAGCAGGCTGTCGATCCAGCTGTTGTTAAATGCCCCCTCCGACGGCAGGGGCACAGCCTTGAAGTCATCCAGTCGGCTAAGACGGCTTCCGCCGATCCATAGGGTACCGTCCGGACCCTCCTGGATGCCGACAATACGGAACGGGACCCGCGGTGGCGCGTAGTGGGTAACGGTGTAGTCGTCGCCATTCACCTCATATTTGAGGAGTCCTCCCCTGCCGCTCCGGTTATCTCCCGGATATGTCTCGTCGCCCCCGCCGAGAAGGATGGATCCGTCGCGGGTCTCCAGAAGGGACTGGTGGCTGAAACGGACTCCCATTTCCGGATGCAATCGAATATCCCATTGCCCGTTGTGAAAGATGCTCAGGGCGGCTCTCGATCCATGCTGCCCAACCGCCCAGATTCTGCCGTCAGCTGTACCGATCAGGGCCAAGGGTGTGTTGATGGCCCCATCAGTGTCATCGTAGGCCAGCCAGCGGTCGGTTTTCGTGTCCCGGCAGACAATTTGCCCTTCAAAGGAAATGAACCACTGCCTCTGCTCAGTGTCGGTGCAAAAGAAATTAAGTCCCTGGAACGTTTCCCACCAATTAGTTGAGCAGTCCACCAGGTAGACGGAATCGCGGCGGCCACCAATAATCACCGAACCCGTGCTGAGTGGCCTGACAAAAGGACTGGAGATGGGAAAATCAAAGTCATCATGGCGCAATATGCGAGTCAGGCCATTTTTCATCAGCAAGATCCCACTGTCCCCGTAAATCATCAGTGTTCCATCGGGGGTTACATGGATACTGCGATGGACTTGTTCCTCGGCGAAAAAGCCATTGGACAGCGGCTCCCAGAGTCCCTTTTCGGGCTCAAAAGCGTATAAACCGTAGCGGGTATCGTCGTTGGCGCACAAAAGGGTCCCATCCGGTAGTTCTGCCAGTTTCAAGTGGCTTGTCACCGGAATGACGGGAAAGGTCTCCCAGTTTTCGGCGGTCAATGTCGTCCCTGTACTGAATCCCCGATAGCGCTGGAAACTTCCGGTACCGACCGTGGCCGTCCAAAGATCGCCCCGGCTGTCGATGAGCAGGAAGGAGGCCCTGCGGTTGTCAGGAGAAATGATGCGTGCCTCACCATCCTTGATCATTAAAATACCATCCGGTGTCCCGAAAAGAACGGCATCATCCTCCGTCAGGACGGCATGACTGTGGGTCATGTCATAACGGCCCGAAAACCTGTAGACATCCCGGTATGTACCATCCTTAAACTCCACAATCCGGCCGGGCTTATTTTCAACACGACTGGGTATCAGCATGTAAATGACGCCGGCCCGGGTTATTTCGCCGGCCCGGTAGGTCATCAGGCTGTCCCCTTTGTCCACCGGAAAGGTTTCCACCTCACTGC
This sequence comes from Puniceicoccaceae bacterium, assembly GCA_040830445.1. Lineage (GTDB taxonomy): Bacteria > Verrucomicrobiota > Verrucomicrobiia > Opitutales > Oceanipulchritudinaceae > Oceanipulchritudo. The sequence goes on along the minus strand of JBFOLZ010000066.1, from coordinate 2,599 downwards.
CGTTGTAGTGGACAAGCTCATTCTCGCCAACAAACCAGAGATTTCCATCCTCCCTCTCAAGACAATCGATCAGGGTCATCCCCTCCAGCAATTCCTGGAGATGCCAGCGCCAGCTTTCCTCAAGCGGCGATGGCCGGACAGGCTCATAGGGCTCAACCGCCTGAATTGTCGCCCGGGCAACAACAAGCAGTAGAAGGAGAAGCGATAACGGAAGGGGGCGCATTGTCAGGGTTCCCGTACTATCCAATGTTTCCATGAAGATGTAAATTCGGATTCTACTCCATGAAAAAGCACCACATGATATGGCATTAGCTTTCCGGGTAGATGTCCTCCGCCATCTTGAGTTTGATAATCGTGACCGGCATACCGGGATCGTACGGTACATTTCCGATGGTTATTGTTCCGTCGTCATTTTCGGCCATGGGCAGGACTTCCCCGCTCTGCAGGTCCCGGGCCTGAAGCACTTTCCGGCCGCCGAGGAGCTGGGTTGTAAAGGTGCCTTTGCTCCGGTTACGGTAGCCCTCGTAAACATGGCAATATATCGTGTCGCCCCTGTAGGTGAATCCATACTCCCCGAATCCGGGCTGCCAAGGGCCGCCGCGGGTCCCGTGGATGGCCTCGCCAATCTGGTCGAGCCATTTTCCGGTTTCCAGGAGAACCTCCTCCTGCTCGGGGGGGATCACCCCATGGCGGTCCGGGGCCACATTCAGGAGCAGATTCATGTTGCGAACGGCACAGCTGGAAAGAAAGACCTGGACCTCGTTTGCCGAGTAGACCGGCCGGTTCGGATAGTAACCCCAGCCGCCCTTCATCAGGGAGAGGCACTTCTCATGGATGCGTTCATTGCGGATGGGTCCGCTGGTGGCAGAACCCCCCTCATCCACCCCGACATCGCCAATCCAGCTGAAGCGCTCATTGACGATCAGCGACGGCTGGTACTTGCGCACCAGTCCCATGATCCCCAGGGCCCTTCCATTCGACTCGTCGTACGTCTTGAAGGCTTCATCAATCTGCCACGGGCTCGAGCTGTCCTGGTATCGCCCGGTATCCCAAAACTGGTCCTCCAATTCATGATTAATGCTCTGCCCGATCCATGCCCCGTCCCAGAACATGAATTCAATGGGCCCATAATTTGTCAGCAAGCGGGTCACCTGTTCATAGACCTCTTCCTTCATGAGGCGCGCATTCTCCTTGTGCCAGGGATCCGCATCGTAGTTCCACACGTTCGGGAGCATGTAATCCCCGGTGACGTTGTAGTATCCGGGATAGCGCCAGCTCATCGGGGAATAATAAAGGCCGACATGCAGCCCCGCTTCACGCACAGCATCGGTGTATTCCCGTATCAGGTCCCGGCCGAGATGTTTCACACTGGTCCAGCTGTTTGGATGTTGGCTGTCGAAAAGGGCGTACCCGTCATGGTGGCGTGCGGTCAGCACCATGTACTTCATGCCCGCCTTTTTGGCCAATTCGGCCCACTCAGCTGGGTCATAGGCATCCGCGGTAAAGCCTTCCTCCGGGTCCTCGGCCCGCTGGCGATAGTACTCCGGCGGATAGGCCTTGTTGTGCATGACCCATTCGTTTCCTTCATCCATGGCGCTGTAGACGCCCCAGTGAATGAACATCCCGAAACGGGCATCAAGGTACCATTCAAGGGCTTCATCCGGCAATTGCTGCACACCCCCCTCGGAGAGCAGCGGACGATCGGGCGCAGGCAGCATTTCCTGCAGTTGCGGGGGCGGTGCCTCGCCCAGCAAGGTGAGTTCAATATCGTCAAAATAGGCCCGGTTCGGTCCATCGGTGTGTCTCAGGGAGACAATCAGCTGCTCGGATGCAAAGGCCGAGCTAAACTCCAGGCTGACCCGGGTGTATTCCGTCAGTGCGCTGGAAACGGACAAGCTGGGTCCCCCGAAATCGCTGGCTTGCAGGATGGCTTCCTCGGATCCCGTCTCGGTCTTGACCCAGGCACTCAAGCGATAGCGGCTGTTGGGAAGGATCGTCAGCTCCTGGGCACAGATCCCCAGTTCCGGACCGACCCGGACGGCGTATTTCCCACTGCGAGCATCATCAGTGATTTCCGCCCGGCGGGTGCGCCAGCTGTTCCAATGGGCAAGGTTGCCGGACTCAAACCCCGGATTCCGGACCACAGGGATCACTGACTCGCCGATAACCGGGGAACAAAGGCATCCGACCAATAGCACAGTAAGAAGAACAGAAAAGGATAACTTCATGGGTTTTCAGGGTGCGGACGTGATTCGATCCGAAAAGCGGAATCTTAATATCAATCCGGCTCGAAACGTTAGACTTTCCGTATCATTCATTTGTGCCTATCATAACAAATGATAATCGGACGGTCGAGATTTCACAATCTCCGCACCCGTCATATTCCGGCGGTTAAAAACCGCCGTTCCAGGACCAGCCATCTTCCGGCGGTTAAAAACCGCCCGTCCAGGGAGCGGTTACCCGGGTCGGCGGCTTTCCAACCCCCGGCGAGGCCAGGGGGGGGCCCCACCGGGCCGGGGGTTTCACACCCGCGGGGCGGGCCGGTAAACCCCGATTACCTTTGGGCCCTGGGTTCCCCCGGCCGGTTGCGCCCTGGATT